>JAPLAW010000015.1 GCA_026393075.1 Actinomycetota bacterium
CCCAGTTAAAATCTCATCAACTGCTGCATATTGGCCTGATAAACCAATAACTTCACGTACTTTTTCAGGATGCTTGATCACATCAATGCCACCGACCATTGCGCGACCAGAATCAGGGCGTAATAGCGTTGCAAGAATGCGAACAGATGTTGTTTTACCTGCACCATTTGGACCAAGCACGCTCAACACTGTGCCTTCTTCAACATCGAGCGATAAGTGATCAAGGGCACGTACTGCGCCGTTTCGATAAGTTTTTACGAGGTCTTCGGCTATAACTGATTTCACGGAGTAAACTTACCGCGATAAAGGCTTTGAAGCCAAGAATCGATTTAGATTCAATGCAAGAAATTATGCTGGAGAGGCAAACATGTCGGAGAAAGCGCAAGGAAAAGTTCATACTCACAAAGAGATTCTGATCATTCTCTCTGGACTAATGACCGGCATGTTACTTGCAGCCCTTGATCAAACCATTGTTTCAGCAGCTTTAAAAAGTATCGTTGAAGAATTCAATGGCCTAGAGCATTACACCTGGGTGGTAACGGCGTACTTATTAACTTCGACTGCCTCTACCCCGCTATATGGAAAGATTTCAGATTTATACGGCCGCCGAATTGTTTTCCAATTCGCAATTGTTACCTTTTTGCTTGGTTCCTTCTTAGCTGGTGCTTCAACAAATATGGAACAACTAATCGCAACCCGCGCTTTGCAAGGTCTTGGTGGCGGCGGGCTAATGGCACTTACTTTTGTAATTATTGGCGACATAGTTCCCCCTCGCGAACGTGGCCGCTATCAAGGATATTTTGGGGCAGTCTGGGGTCTCTCATCTGTTGCTGGCCCACTGCTCGGCGGCTTCTTCTCAGATCAAGATAAAATTTTAGGAATTACTGGCTGGCGTTGGATTTTTTACATAAACCTGCCATTCGGAATTGCTGCTCTTCTAATTACTTCAGCTGTATTACATATTCCAAAGGTGCGCCGCGAACATAAGATCGATTACATCGGTGCACTCCTAATGGTTTTGACCGTTTCTTCAACGCTGCTTGCCATATCGATTTTTGGCCCACAAGATGGCTGGTCTGATCCAAAAACAGTAATCTCTTTAACTTCCGGATTCATTCTGACTTTGCTATTTCTGCGCTGGGAATCTAAAGCAATTGAACCAATTCTGCCGCTCAATCTTTTCAAAAATCACACTTTTAACATTACTTCTGTTTTGGGTTTCATAATTGGTGCCGGCATGTTTGGTGCGCTAATTATGTTACCGCTCTATTTGCAAGTTGTTCAAGGCGAAAGTCCTTCATCAGCTGGCTTGAAGTTGATTCCACTAATGTTGGGAATCGTTACAACTTCGATCTTTAGCGGTAAAGCTATTTCAAAAACCGGCAAATATAAGAAGTTTCCAATCGCCGGCACGATAATCATGACTTCAGGCTTAGCCTTGATGACAACACTTGGTATCAATACCCCATATTGGCAAGTAGCCATCTTCGCTGCAATGGTGGGCATGGGCTTAGGTTTAACGATGCAGACCATGGTTATTGCACTTCAGAATTCAATTGATTTCAAAGAGCTTGGTGTTGCAACAACATCTAATACCTTCTTTAGATCACTAGGTAGCGTTTTTGGTGCAGCAATCTTCGGCACTATTCTTACTAATCGATTAGGTCATTACTTAGTAAAAGACTTCGCCGAACTTGGGGCAAGCAATCCAGCTGCAGTTGCTGGTTTTGATGCCGCCAAACTAGAAGGCGTTACCAACAACACTTCAATCTTGGCTGATTTGCCACCATTGATTCAACAAACTGTTCTGCAATCTTTTGTAAATAGTTTTCATGTGGTTTTCATGGTCGCTGCGCCCATAATTGCCATCGGTATCTTCTGTGCCTTAAAGCTACGCGAAGTTCCACTGCGAACAACTATGCAATTTAAAGAAGCCAAAGACGAAGCGGCTGGCGAAGCTATTGGTTAAAAGCTTTAAATCAACGCTCTCCGGGTTTTCGCGTGAAGTCCAAGTTGTCATCATCGCTTCATTTTTCGTTGCGTTGGGCTTTGGCATCATCTTTCCGGCAATCCCAGTATTCGTTAGATCATTCGGCGTAAATAACACCGCAGTTGGTTTAGTTGTTTCAGCTTTTGCTTTTGCCCGATTCTCTTCAGGCATGATTTCGGGTCGCTTAGTTGACCGCTTTGGCGAACGAAACGTTTATAGCTTCGGCGTATTGATGGTTGCTTTCTTTACAGTTCTAGCGGGTTTAGCGCAGAACTATCCGCAATTATTAACATTCCGTGCTGCTGGCGGCTTAGGTTCTTCAATGTTTTCGGTTGCATCTAGTTCGCTAATTTTTCGCGCCACCGATGATGCGCATCGCGCCCGTGCTCTTTCAGCTTTCCAAGGTTCCTTCTTAATTGGTGGAATTTCTGGGCCAGCTATTGGTGGCGCACTCGCAACTATTTCATTGCGAGCACCATTTTTTGCCTATGCATTTATGTTAACTATCGCTGGCGTCATCGGTTACATCTATTTAGGTCGTGCTGAAGCTGCCAAAAGTGGCCTTAAAGCTAAAGCTCAAGAACCAATCACTTTCAAGGAAGCATTCCAAATTCCGGCATATCGAATTGCGCTAGCGCTTTCTTTCATTATTGGTTGGGCATTTTTCGGAATGCGATCTTCGATCTTGCCACTCTTCGTTACTGAAAGTTTAAATTCGACTGCGGCCGTTGTTGGTATCGGTTTTGCAATTGGCGCGTTGGTTCAAGGGCTCTTTTTGTTTCGATCTGGCAGAGCATCTGACTTAAAAGGTCGCAAGTATGTAATTTTGCTGGGCGGCTCAATCTTTATGGCTGGCATCATTGGCTTAACTGTTTCATTCAATATCTGGATGTTTTTAGTATCGATGGCCATTCTTGGCGTGGGTGGCGCATATCTCTCAACGGCTCCTGGCGCCATTGTTGGTGATGTTATTAGAGGCAAAGGTGGCCGCGTAATTGGTATTTTCCAGATGTCTGGTGACGCCGGAATGATCGTTGGCCCAATCGTGGTCGGCGCGATTTCTGACCTTTATTCGTTCCGAGTGGCATTTGGTGCTACTGCGGTGATCTTCTCGCTGGTTTTAATTCTGGGTGCGCGTTTACCTGAGACAAGAAAAATGGCCGGCTCGCATGAGCCGACCATTTCACTTAACGATAATTAATTAGTCATTACCGCGCAAGATTGAAATCAAGCGCAATACTTCTAGATATAGCCAAACGATCGTAACCATTAGACCAAAACCTGCTCGCCATGATTCTTCTTGTGGTGCGCCAGCTGCTACGCCTTTTTCGATCTGATCGAAATCTAGAACTAAGAAGAAGCTAGCTAGAGCAACACCAGCCATTGCCAGCAACGGACCGAAGCCAGTTACGCCATACAAGCCGCCGGAATTTCCGGTGAATGAAAGCACCATACTGATTAATCCAAGTGCTAAGTAACCGATTGCAGCGCCCATAATCACGCGAGTGAACTTTGGTGTTACACGAATCTTGCCATTGCTATATGCAAAAAGAATTCCAGCAAATGCGCAAAGAGTTCCGATTACGGCCTGGCTAACAATGCCTGGATAATCATCGTTGTAGAAATGGCTAAGTGTGCCAAGTGCTAAACCTTCGAAAGCGGCATAAGCCATAATTAAGCCTGGGCGAATCTTCTGGCTGAAGGTGTTAACCATCGCTAGAACAAATCCACCAAGGAAGCCAACCATTAGTGCGCCCAAACCGAGGTTTGCTGTCCACGAGATAGCGCCGACAACAACCAAGATGCCAAATAAAATTGAAGTGCGTGCAACAACATCTTCGATGGTCATGCGACCAGTGCGAATGGAAGAAGCAGCGGGTGCGTTGTAGAGGTTTTCTAAACTCTCTGGTGTGGTAGCCGTGGATGTATTACCCATTGAGGCATAACCACGATTATTAAACGCCCGTCCAAGAACAGGGTTTGAACTACGCATACTTTTGTACTCACTCTCTAGTGCGAAAAGAGCTGGAATCCCCAGCCCTATTGGCAACAATGTTACGGCACTAGATATTTCAGGCAAGCCGGAAGAGGGCCTATGCCAGGAGTCTCAGCAAGTTTTAAGCGTAAAAGCGAACTTTTACGCTTAGAAACCTACGCTATCGAGCCAGGCAGAGTGATGATTGTTTTGTTAAATACCTGCTTGTCGTTTTCAAGCAAGGAGGCAACTCGAAACTCTGTGCTCGCATCACCTGGAGTTAAATCAACTTCGATCTCCAATTGCTCGACAGTTACAGTGCTTAATAGGACCCAATCAGATTGTCCGACTGCTCGCCCGTACATTTCATAGGCGACAACATTGCCGATGTTTTTCGGTGCGATCCACTTCAAAACTGCACCTTGATCAGAGTTTACCGATGTAAATGTCCGTGGTGACTGCGCTGCTAGTTTCGATGCAGCAGCACTTGTAGTGGCAGCAGAGGTAGCTTTAACCGAAGAACTCTTCGGGCTGGCGCTAGCAGTTGGTTTAGTTGAAGGAGATGGTGATGCAGAACCTTCTGCTTGATTATTCGCATCATCAACTGCTGAGTCGCTAGCACTATTTGTACCATTAGCATCTGAAGTGGAGGCGGAATCACTACTTCCATTTGCATTGTCATTGTTGCCAGAGTTGGAGTCAAAAGATTTAACACCTAGCCCTAATAGAAGAACCAGGGCAACAATCAAAATAAACTTTGGAGAGTTATTCTTCTTTTGATTATATTTCTGAGTCGCTACCGGATCTTTCTTAATCTCAGGAGTTTGGCTCTGTAAGAAAACTGGCAGCGCCGGTTCCTTATTAAGCCATGGACTAACTTGTGTGGTGGTTTTGGGCGCAGCAACTGGTTTTTTCGCTGCCGCCTTCTTAACGGTACGTTTCTTAGCAACTGGTTTCTCGGCTGCAGTTTTCTTAGCTACTGCCTTCTTTGCAGTAGTTTTCTTAGCAGCTACCTTCTTGGCTGGCTTGGCAGCTTTTTTAACTGCCTTTTTCTTAGCGACGGGCTTCTTAGCTATGGCTTTCTTGACCAGTGGCTTCTTTGTCACAGCCTTTTTCTTGGCTGGTGCCTTCTTGGTCACGCGCTTTACTGTTTCTTTAGCCATTTTAAATATCCCCTATTCTCTAATTAGCTGTAATGATTACGCGGCCTTGGGACACAATATTTTTCTTCGCACTAGATCCATATAGTTTGTAAGAAACTTTCAGATTTGGTAGTGCTTTCTTAATGATTCCAGAAACCATCATTCCTTGAGCTTTAGCAACCGATTTGAAGTCCACGCCAATTTTTTCATCTGCGAAACTAAGTAGAGTAATTCGTTTGATCTTTTTACTCTTAATCAAAGAAATAACTTTATTAATCTCAGCTAGATCTTTATCGATTGGCTTTAACATCTGAGGCATAAAGCAAATTTGATTATAGATTGTCATAGTTTTGCTCTTCGAAGTTACTAGCGTTGAAGTCTTACCCAAAATACAAGCAGCAAGTTTTTCAGCAGCTGCTTTCTCTTCAGCTAACTTGGTAGCAAGAGCTTGTTCTGCGGCTAATTTTTCTGCCGCAAGTTTCTCGGCAGCTAACTTTTCAGCTGCTGCTTTATCGGCGGCAGCTTTCTCAGCAGCTAACTTGTCAGCGGCAGCTTTATCGGCCGCAGCTTTTTCAGCAGCTAACTTGTCGGCAGCGGCTTTCTCGGCAGCTGCTTTCTTATCAGCGGCTTCTTTCTCAGCGTAAGCCTTATCAATTATGGCCTTGTTTATTGCATCGATTTCAGCTGCAGTAGGCCCACTAATGACTGGCGCTGGAGATGGTGATGGAACATTGACGTTCACCGAAGGTCCGGCAATAACAATTACCGTCAGCGCAGCAGATGGGGCGCTCTCTCCCGATGGATTAACGGCTTTTAATCGAACTGAGTAAATTCCCGGCGTCAAACCACTGATTGAAAGAGGTGACGCGATACTGCCAATCGATATGTAATTTATTCCATCAATAGAGTACTTATAGTTATTGATGCCATTTGTGAGCAGATCGGATTGCGTTACCGTTAGAAGCATCGTGTTAGCCGAAGCCGTCACATTGGCAATAATCGGTATCGCAGGTGTATTGAATCCAACCGTTATCACCACTGGTGCCGTTGAGGTTATGGAAACGTAAGTTACATCCTCAGCTGTTGACCCCGAGATCGAACAAGTTCCCACACCATTAGTTACGGTGACTAGCCCTGTGTTCGGATTAACGCTACATGCGGTAGAAATTCCGGCGGAATAAGTAATAGTTCCGGACCCAACTGACAGAGCTGCGGTAGCAGTTACGGTATCTCCGATGTTAATTGAGTAAGCAAGAACCGCAAAAGTTAAAGTGCGAGTTGCTTTCGCTGTCCACGCTGCGTAGAAAGTTTTATTTGCTGTAATAGTTACGTTTGTTTGTGAAACGGTATAGGTGGTCCCATTTCCATCTGCTGCCGAATTCCAACCAGAAAATGTGTAGCCGGTTCGTGCGAGAGTTCCAGAGTTACTTGCCAGCGTCAGTGCTGATCCACCCGTAGTGTAACTTTGTGAAGTCGGAACTGTTCCTGCAGTAGCACTATTTGAATCATAAGTGATGGAGTAGGTATTTGCAGTCCACTTTGCATACAACGTAGTGTTTGCGATGAATGTTTGAGCTGTAGCACCAGCTGCGTAGTTTGTTCCTGAACCATTTGCCAGAGTGTTCCAACCAGCAAATGTGTAGCCAGTTCTCGCCAGTGTTCCAGAATTGCCATCAAGTGTTAATGCGGTGCCAGCAGTTGTGTAACTTTGCAAAGCAGGGGCAGTTCCTGAAGTTGAACTGTTTGCGTTGTAAGTGACGGTATAAGTATTTGCCGTCCATTGTGCATAGAGATTCAAGGCAGAAACTATATTTATATTTTGCATATCAGTATATGGCGTTCCACTCCCAATAGATGAGGTGTTCCAGCCACTAAAGCTGTAGCCAGCTCTTGTTAAGGCGTTTTGAGTAAGTGGCGTTGAGACGCCTGCTGTAATTGATTGAGGACTCGACCCTGGTGTTCCGTCATTGTTAAAGAATGTAACGGCGATACCAAGCGGAATCCAAGTAGCAGTGAGAGTTACATTTGTTAGCCCAACAGAATAGATATCCCCTGACTGGTAAATAGCACCACCTTGATCAGACCATCCACCAAAGTCATAGCCAGTCCTTGTTGGGGCTGCTCCAACGGTGAAGGTACTTTGATAAATGCCGTTCACTTGAGTAGGAATTCCGACACCATTTGGGTTTACATAAGTAACAGAGCGTTCTATTCCAACCCACGTCGCTGTCAAGATGTAGGAAGTCGCTGTCACAGTGAGCGTTGCGCCCGCAGCGTAACTAGTTCCACTTTGATCTTTCCAGGCATCGAAGTTATAGCCAGTCCTACTTGGTGCTACCGGAAGGGGTACCGTTGACTGATCCGTTTTTGGATTATCGTCACAGGCGATGCCGATACAAACGCCGCCACTTAAAATATATGTGACTGTATACACCGGCACCCATGATGCTGTCGCGACTACATCGCTAGCACCTAACTGAATTGAACTTCCAATCGGATATCGCGTTCCACTAATTGTCCAGCCTGCAAAGTCATACAACTGACTTGCGATAACCGTCGAAGTTTCAGTACTTGCAAGAATTATTGTGCTTAAGTAGTTCCCAGATTGAGATACTGGGGCGGTTCCTGTCACAGCAACGCTTTCAATCGTGCCTCGCGAATAAGAGATAGAGAAACTTTGGATAGTCCATTTTGCTGTTAGCGTGGTTGATGCGGTCGGTGTATATGTTGAAGAATTCAATACATTGCCGTTCGGCAACACCCACCCTGCAAAGCTATAGCCCGTTTTACTCATCGACCCCACCGTTGGAAGAGTTAGTCCAGGGTCACCGTAGGTGTACGAGCCTCTTGAAACAGTTGATGAGACAGTTGATGTAACAAAGGCAAATAGAGGTGATCCGCTGGATGCTGTGCCATAATTAAAATTGATGGCGTACACCTCTGCGGTCCACTGCGCATAGAGGGTGATTGCGCCGTATGGAGAAATTGGGGTGTAACTGCCATTTGTTACCTGTGTTCCAGCGGTTGATGCTGTGAACCAACCGACAAAGTTATAGCCAGTGCGCAGAGGCGCAGTAGTTGGAATAGCTGCAATGACGGTATCAGTTGTGTAGGTCGTTGAACCGCCACTTGCTGCAGTCGTAGCTCCTTGTCCGTTATAGCTAATCGCATTAGTCGTAATTGCATTCCACTGCGCATAAATGGTGATTGCGCCGTATGGAGAAATTGGGGTGTAACTGCCATTTGTTACTTGTGTTCCACCGGTTGCTGCTGTGAACCAACCGACAAATGTGTAGCCAGTGCGCAGAGGCGCAGTAGTTGGGATAGCAGCAATCGCTGTTGCAGTTGTGTAAGTCGTTGAACCGCCACTTGCTGCAGTTGTTGCTCCCTGTCCGTCATAGGTAATCGCGTTATTGGTAATTGCGGTCCACTGCGCATAAATGGTGATTGCTGCTGTCGCAGTAGGTGAATAACCACTTATCAGCGCTGTACCACCAGAAGCTGCAGCGAACCAACCTGCAAATGTATATCCAAGACGAGTAGGGGCAGCAGGCAGAGTCAGTGTTGAGCCAGTTGTGAAAGATCCGTTGCTTACAGCAGACCCACTTTGTGAGTTATATGTAACGACGTTTGAATTAGCACTCCATTGCGCATAAATAGTGATTGCGCCGTATGGAGTGCTTGGTGTGTAACTGCCATTTGTTACCTGTGTTCCACCAGTTGATGCCGTGAACCAACCGCCAAATGTGTAGCCACTGCGCAGAGGCGCAGTAGTTGGAATAGCAGCAATCGCTGTTGCAGTTGTGTAGGTAGTTGAACCACCACTGGCTGCAGTGGTTGCTCCTTGTCCATCAAAAGTAATTGCGTTATTGGTGATTGCGGTCCAGCGTGCATAAAGAGTGATTGCGCCGTATGGAGATGCTGGGGTGTAGCTAGCATTTGTTACCTGTGTTCCACCGGTTGCAGCTGTATACCAACCGCTAAACGTATAGCCACTGCGCAGCGGTGCAGTAGTTGGAATAGTAGCGATCGCTGTAGCAGCTGTGTAGGTAGATGAACCACCACTTGCTGCAGTCGTTGCTCCTTGTCCGTCAAAAGTAATCGCATAAATTCCAGCGGCCCAGACAGGGTACAAGGTAATCGAGGATTGAGTTGAATATGTGCTGCTGAGATCGTTTGTCTTAGCAGCTCCAGAAACTGAACTTGTGGTCCATCCGACAATCGAATATCCAATGCGAGTAAAACCTGCTGACGCGTCTTTCAGCGTGACCGATTCACCGTAATTTAGCGTTTGCGCCGATGAAGTTGAGGCGCCATTCGGACCCGGAAGATAGGTAATCGTATAAGTAATTATTGACCACTGCGCATATAAAGTAACAGTTTGATTATCAACTGTTAATCGAACAGTTCCTTGGTTTGCGTAAGAGGTACCCGTTCCATCGGCTGCAGTGTTCCACCCGTTAAAGGTGTATCCAGTACGTGAATAGGTATTGGCATTTAATACAACGGTTGCCGCAGTACCCGTCATTGCCGTCATCTGTGTGCCAGTTCCACCGGTACCTGGATTTAGATTCACGGTATAGGTGTAGATGGGCGACCACTGCGCATAGAGGAGAAGTGTCGAAGTTATGTTGATCGAACTCGCATCTAAATAAGCCGTACCTGAACCATCTGCCGCAGTATTCCAACCGACAAACGTATTGTTGGACTTCGAGAAAGACATGCCACTTACGGCAGATAATTGAGTGGTCACCCCACCTGTGATGCTCTGAGTAAAAGTCTTTTCTGGACCCTGAGCTGAGTTTTGGGTAAAAACAGCCGATGGAAAATTACCTACGTTGTAGCCCATTCCAGTCCTACCAAATGCATCCGCAATTAGGTTTCCAGATGGATTTGCAACAAAAGTGGTGGTTTTGCATGAATTTGCAACCGTACAATTTGGATCGTTCGCCAGAGTTACGGTTCCCCTTAGCGTCTGAACTCCCAGATAATGTTCAAGCGCCAATTTTGTCGAGGCGCTCGCAATATTTCCCAGGTTAATCTTGATCGATGGGGCCAATGTTGTCTGGCCAGATTGACCACCAAAAAAATATTGGCCGATTTTCCAATCGCAGCCACTCTCCTGCATGAATCCAGGCTCCGTACAGGTAAATGACGCTGGTAGATCGAAGTATGTAACCGCAGAGCCGCCAAAGGTCCACTCTCCAAGGGAACGAATAGTAGCTGGGAGAGCAACTGCCGTGAGATTCGCGCAACCGCCCAGAGCCCCTTTTCCAAAGAACTCAAAAGTGGGCCCTAAAGATAACGAGGAAATATTACAACCACTAGTAAAAGCGCTCGACATTAAATATTTTACTGGATCCAGATTGAGTGAAACTAAACTCGTGTAGCCACTCAGCGCATTACTTTGAACTACTTCCATTGTAGAAGGAAACGCAATATTTGTGACTAATGATTGTCCAGAGGATGATAAAGATTTTACGCCTTCTGGAATATACAGTGTGCCCTTACACGAGGCCAGAGCGGAAAGAACAGTTCCGTTTACCGTTTTGTTCTCTTGATACGCATTCGCATAAATTCCCTGATCAACGGATTCACTACCCGCAGCAATTTTCACAGTTGAACCATTATTAATTGCTTGGCCCAGCGAGGTGTACTTCGGCACGAGGTAGTTTGTTCCCGTTGCGATTGTCATGGTTCCGCCGAGTGAACAACCATTAGGGGTAGATCCAGTACTCGGGTCACGTGTAACCGCTAAGGTGCCAGCTTGAATACCGGTCGAAGATGAAGTCAGCCCCGTCAGAGCCACAGTGTTGGGATACTTCGCAGTATCTACCTTTACAGTGCTCGCAACCGTGATTGTGTATGGACTTGATGTTGTGATTGCAGTAATGGCGACCTGTCCAAGGTTGTAGGCAGTCGTAGTTGTATTACTTGAGGGAAAGGTTACGGTGATGTAATCACCGACGCGCCAATCTGAACCCGTACCAGTTTTCAAAGTAGAGTTGAAAGTAAAAGTTACTTCACTGCCATTTCCCGTGGCGCCTGTGATCGCGCTTGCGAATGTATAGGTCGTATAGATACCGCTGATTGCATTTGGTCTTGCCGCATTCGCTTCACTTATGCCCCACGGAGTGGCTGTCGGGATAACCAATCCAAAAGTCAAAAGAGAAATGACACTGATTTTTGCCCAAATTTTATGCACCACAGCCAACCTTCACTAATAGTTTCAGAATGACGGAAGGTTATGGTGGCTCGTAGAAAATGATGTTACCGAAATGGGAACTTTGAACTTATTGAGGGGTCTACACCCAACGCATTTACACGAATTTCAAATTGCTGAGGGGTTAGCCCCTGCTACCTTTCACGCATTCAACTTGATCGCTTGATTATAATTTTCCCGTGGAGACCGACCAGTGAAACTACTTATTGTTGAAGACGATTCAATGATGCTGCATGCTCTAGCAAGTGGGTTAGCTGCCAACGGAATAGATAACGTTGAAATTGCAAATAGTGCTTCATTAGCAATGCAGAAATTTCGTAGCTTTAAGCCGGATGTTAGCTTGATTGATATTGAACTTAGGCAAGGACCGACTGGCGTTGATGTTTCTCACGCTATGCGTAAATTGAATCCCAATGTGGGAATTGTTTTTCTGACATCGTTGGCTGACCCACGTTTAGTAGATTCCAGATTGCCAGAACTTCCAGAAGGGTCTATCTACTTACGCAAAAATTCAGTCAAGGATTTAAACGAAGTAATCGATGCGATGAAAATGGCAATTAGCGGTGACTTAAAAGCGATTAAGTCGAAAACTGAAGATGACTTTTTAGATTTATCAAAAGCACAATTTGAAATTATCCGCTTGATTGCAGAAGGTCATTCCAATTTAGAAATTTCTAAAATGAGAGTTACGACCGTAAAATCGACTGAAAATGCAATCTCGCGCTTAGCTAAGAAGCTAGGTATAACTAACTCAACAACTGCCAGTCAGCGGGTTCTTCTGGCGCGAAAGTACACTGAACTAATCGGAAAAGTATGAGCAAGTATTCTTGGGATGACTCTAATTTCACCCCAAAAGATTTACGCCCAAGAATTCTTCTCAAAACCTGGAAAATTCGCCTCGAGTATTTCTACCTTTTTGGTGCACTGGGAGCTTTCGTAGGTCTATTTGTTGAAGACTTAGGAGACCGAACTACTCGCGAATTTGCCCTCTGGATAATTGCCAAAGGACTCAGCATGGCAGGTGTCTATTTCTTCTGGCGCTTCACAAAATGGATTTTGGATCTTCGTAGTAATGAAGCCATTGCACTTTGGGCAATTCTGTCGATCGGTGCTGCTGGTGGTCTAGTACAAACTCTCTGTCTGGATTTCTTCATAAGCCTTTTTTATCTGAATAACAATGCCGATCTAGGCATAAGGCTTATTAGCAATGCAATCTTTGCCGCTATCTGGCTTCCCGCACAATCCGTGACGGCCTTGAATTTCAGTAAATTTAGAAAACTGAAGTTGTATCTACGAGAACAGCTACTTGAAATGGAAGTAATTGATTTAGCAAGAAAGAGACTGCAAGTTCTTAATGAAGAAATTATCAATACTCAGATCGGAGAGTTAATCTCTCGATCAAGCAATGCGGTTAATCGCCAGTGGGAAGATGCCGTTTCAAATAAGTCAAAGGAAAAACTGCCTGAGATAACAAGAGCTCTGGCCACCGATCATCTCCGAGTCTTGGCGCATGAGATTTCAGATCTTAAAACTCATCCAAAAGTGGGCAAACACTGGTGGTCAATTGATGAACGTTTAAGTCTGACGCTCTTTGATGCGGTTATAAGAAGTGTTAGAACTAGACCACTTAATCCAGAATGGTTCGTACTTGTACTAATTGGAACAATTGAACTGCCGCTATTACGTCGACAAGACTGGCCAGTAAGTTTTTATGTGCTTATTATGTTTGCGATAACAACTTATCTAATTCATTTATTAGGGTTCTTGTTATTCAAGCTGAGTCCGAAGGAAGCCATTTTCGTAAACTTAGCCGTCTTCACCGCTAATGCGATCGTTCCGTTCCAGGTGATTAAGTTATTCCCGCAATATGAATCAAACCCTAGGTACCATCTTGCTTTTGCGATTGTCTTAGTGATTGTCACGCTAAGCGGACATATTGCTCAAGCGGGGCTCATAAGACAAAAGGATCTAATCGGAATTGAGAAAGAAACTCTCGAAAAAATTAAGTCAGAAAATGCGCAAGTAAATCTTGAATTGGCTCGCATAACCAGAAAATGGGCGCAGCACATACATGGAAATGTTCAGTCGAGACTTCATGCTTACTCTCTCGTGTTAGAGCAAGCACAATTAAGGGAAGATGCTGACGGCGTCGAAAGGGCCATTGAAGAAATCAGACGAACTTTGCTTGATCTAAATGCCGAACAAACTCAGATTTATTCTGAGTCACTTGAAAAAGAAGTTACAGCTATCTGCAACCTCTGGGATGGAATTATCAACTTTCGTGTGAATATTGATCCAGCCGTAAAAAACTTAATTGATCCTAAAGTCGCAGACATAACTAAAGGTGTTTCTGAGGCAATAACTAACTCGGTTCGTCATGGCTCGGCTGAAAACATTGAAATTGAGGTTAGCCTGCGTAACGAAATTCTGATTCTGAAGGTTCAGGATGATGGTCTTGGTTTCTCTGAAGTTAAACCCGGTTTAGGCAGCAGCGTCTTTGAAACCGTAACTCAAGGAAACTGGAATTTAGTTCGAGACGCCTTTAACCGCAAGACACTGCTGACACTGCAATTTGATCTAGCTGTGCCCCGAGTGGGGGTCGAACCCACACTGGGAGGATTTTAAGTCCTCTGCCTCTGCCATTGGGCTATCGGGGCCATGCGATAAATCTTTCTAGTTAGCGCAAACTAACGAAGAACGTGGGCAAATCTACCCGCTTTTTTGAGTACTGAATCCAACATTGGTTTGGTCAGCTTGCCAGTGAAAGTGTTCTGCTGGCTGGGGTGGAAACTAGCCATAATCAGGTACTTGACGCCATTGTGCTCGTATTTAACCTCTGCCCCATGGCCAAACTTGGCTCGTTTAACTGGGTGGCCTAATTCAGCTAGTGCGGCAAAGAGTGCAACCCAGGCGAAGTTTCCGAGGGCCACAAATGCTCTTGTAGTTGGCAATGAAAGTTCTAGTTCGCGCAAAAACCAATGCGAGCATTCATCACGCTCTTGCGTGGTTGGTTTGTTATCTGGTGGTGCGCAACGCACTGCCATTGAAATTCTAGTTTCACGAAGTTCTTGGCCATCATCGCGCGATGTACTGGTTGCAATCTTGGCAATTCCTAATCGATGTAGTGAACCATAGAGCCAATCACCAGATGGATCACCAGTAAAGATACGACCAGTGCGATTAGCGCCGTGTGCACCTGGTGCTAAACCAACAATCATTAACTTTGGTTTGGTTGAACCAAAACCGGGTACAGCTTTACCCCAGTATTTTTCATCTTGATAAGCCTTGCGTTTTGTTAGTGCAACTTCTTCACGCCAATCAACTAAGCGTGGACAATCTCGACAGGCGATTATCTTCTTGTCCAGCAGCGGCAAAGTTTTTACACTTTGCGCAAGTTTCTTACTTGGCAAGCGACCAAGCCATTCCATCGAGAATATCGTTTTCAGAGGCAACGAATTCTTTAGCACCAGTTGCTTTTACTATTTTAGAGAGCACTAATGAACCAGCTGTAATTACATCTACGCGACCTGGGTGCATATAACCAAGAGCGGCTCGCTCATCACGAGTCATGGTTAAGAACTTGTCACTAACAGCATGTACTTGATCGGCGGAGATGCGGGATAAATGAATTGCATGACGGTCATATTCCGGCAAGTTAAGCGCTGCGGCCGCAACAGTTGTTGCTGTACCAGCTACGCAAACCAAAGTCTTGGCGCTCTTAATATCAACGCTGGCAGAGGCAATATCAATCGCATTCTGAATGTCACTTCGAGCGATTGCTATCTCATCAGCAGTTGGTGGATCGTTGTGAAAATGGCGCTCAGTCATACGAACACAGCCAATATTTACACTGATTGCGCTATCTACTGAATCGGTGCCTAAAACAAACTCAGTGGAACCGCCGCCGATATCAACTACCAAGAAAGGCCCGTCTGCGCGGCTAAATTCGCGAGTTGCGCCAGCGAAGGAAAGGCGGGCTTCTTCATCACCTGAAATTACTTCGGGTTCAATGCCTAAGCGTTGTTTAACACCATCGACAAAAACTTCGCGGTTTAACGCATCGCGGGTTGCGCTAGTTGCACAGAAACGCAGCTTTTCAACACCACGTCGGGCAAGTTCAGCTGCATATAAGTCAACGGCTGCGAAGGTGCGTGAGATTGCGTCGGGGTGGAATTGATTAGTTTCATCAACTCCTTGACCAAGACGCACGACTTGCATCTGACGAGTTATTTCGCGGAAATTATTTCCTTCGATATCGGCAATTAATAGCCGAATTGAATTAGTACCGCAATCAACTACACCTACGCGCATTAGTTGGCCTTTACATTTTCGGTAATGCTACAAGGTTGATCTTTCCACCACTCTGGCAATTTTGCTAACGCCTCATCGCCTAGCGGATTTGCATCTGGGCCAGCACAGAGCGAATGTGCAACTAATGAGTGAAGGCACTTAACCCGATCTGGCATTCCACCAGCGCTAATGCCTTCTACCTCGGGCACATCCATTTTAAGAACTGCGCGAGCAGCTAAGTAATCTTCATGAGCAGCTGCATATGCACCAGCTAATTCGGCATCAGTTGCTAGACGTTCGTTCATCTGACCCATTAAGCCAGTTGATTCAAGGGTTGAGATAGCACCGGTTAATCGCGGGCAAGTGGCATAAAAGTAAGTTGGAAATGGGGTGCCATCGCCAAGCCGTGGTGGAGTTTCAACTACTGCTGGTTTTCCACAAGGGCAGCGATAACCAATGGCGTGAACATCGCGTGGAGTGCGGCCTAATTGGGCTTCGATGCAATCTAAATCGTCTTGCGATACTTCGCGTTCGGACATTAATTAGCGCCAGTTTCAGTAATCGATGCGATTAAGCGGTTATACCAAGGCAAACCAACTGGAATGTTATTTGCCACATCAGTCTTATTCTCTTCAGCCTGAGTTGTTGCATCAGTAACTATGTATTGACGTTCGCCCGGCAGAACAAAGTGCAGTCGAGCACGAGCTTGTGACTTTACATATTCTGGGTCGCGCCATAGCTCGAGTTCTTTACGAGCTTCAGCCACTGCCGCATCGCCAGCTTTGATTTGAGCTTTTACGGCACTGATTTCAGCGCGCTGTGAAAAATAATGTTGCACTGGAGGCGCGATGGTGAGGGCTAAAAAGAAGAGAAAGAAGCCCAACACCAGCACCCGACTATTGGTATTACGTCGACGATTAAAGTTCAAACGACGACGGCTCATGAGTTAAGTTCGCTTATGCCTTAAAGCGTGGGAATGCACCACGGCCTGCGTACTTAGCACCACTTGCAAGTTCTTCTTCGATGCGTAGCAATTGGTTGTAC
Organism: Actinomycetota bacterium; assembly: GCA_026393075.1. GTDB lineage: Bacteria > Actinomycetota > Actinomycetes > Nanopelagicales > Nanopelagicaceae > Planktophila. Next base: position 16,665 of record JAPLAW010000015.1, read on the forward strand.
TTAGCTACGCGCTCTGTACGAGCTGGCGCACCAGTTTTAATCTGACCGCAGTTAGTTGCAACTGCGAGATCAGCAATTGTGGTGTCTTCAGTTTCACCTGAACGATGTGACAACATGCTGCGATAGTTTGCATGTTGTGCCATTGAAACTGCATCAAGCGTTTCAGTTAGCGTTCCGATTTGGTTTACCTTAACTAGAAGCGCATTAGCTGTATTAGTTGCAATTCCCTTTGCTAAACGCTCTGGATTAGTAACAAATAAGTCATCGCCAACAATTTGAATGCGTGAACCAAGCACACTGGTCATCTCGGCCCAGCCAGCCCAATCTTCTTCATTTAGTGGGTCTTCAATTGAAACGATTGGGTATGAGTTAACTAGATCGGTGTAATAAGCGATCATTTCACCTGATGAGCGAAGTGATCCTTCGAACTTATATTGACCGTTCTCGTGGAATTCAGTTGCCGCAACATCCATCGCAAGTGCGATATCAGTACCTGGCTTAAAGCCGGCCTTGGTAATTGCCTCAAGAATTAGATCAAGGGCCGCGCGGTTGCTATCAAGGTTTGGTGCAAAGCCACCTTCGTCGCCAACGCTTGTTGCTAGACCGCGTTGCTTAAGCACTGATTTAAGTGCGTGATAAATCTCGGCGCCCCAGCGAAGTGATTCGCGGAAAGTTGGTGCACCAATTGGCGCAACCATGAATTCTTGAATATCAACATTGGTGTCTGCGTGTGCGCCACCGTTAAGAATGTTCATCATTGGAACTGGTAGCAAGTGCGCATTTGGGCCACCGAGGTAGCGGAATAGTGAAAGGTCTGCACTTTCAGCAGATGCTTTAGCAACTGCAAGTGAAACACCGAGAATTGCGTTTGCGCCTAAGCGAGATTTATTTGCAGTGCCATCAAGTGAAATCATGGCACTATCAATAATGCGTTGGTCTTGGGCATCGAAACCAATAATGTTTGGCCCGATTTCATCATTTACAAATGCAACAGCTTTTTCAACACCTTTACCTAAGTAGCGAGTGCCACCATCGCGAAGTTCAGAAGCTTCGAAGGCGCCGGTTGAGGCACCGCTTGGAACTGCAGCACGTGCTTGAGTGCCATCTTCTAATTGAATTTCTACTTCAACAGTTGGGTTTCCGCGGGAATCTAAAATTTCACGGGCGCCGAGCGCTTCGATAATTGCCATGATGGCCTCCTATTGCTAGTTACTTAAAAAAATAAGTGCGATTACGTTAAATAAGAGATCAGCGCTGAACTCAGGTGAGCAGTCTACCGCGCTTCATTGCTTTGGATCTGCGCCATTAGAGCGCGTGCCCGCTGGCGCAGCAAAGCATCGAGATCGATTTCATTGGCGCTGGCCCAAGCCGCGATCGCAAGTATTTGTTCAACCGCCATTTCGGCATCGTCAACCTGTGCTGTTGGCAGATCTAAGGAAACTCCGTATTTCTCGGCACGATGTAATAGCTTTGAAATCAATGGCAACGAAGGTTGCGATAGAGCAACGCCATCAATGGCCGAGGTGCGTCCTTTTTCAGCAGCTTTTATTTCCTCCCAATTGGAAATAACTTCAGCAACGCCTGAAACCTGCACGTCAGCAAATACATGCGGGTGCCGGTTGATCAACTTATCTGCGATGCCACGTGCTACATCTTCGATCGTAAATGGGTTCTGCTCATCATCTTGCGCGATGCGAGCATGGAAATAGACCTGCAGCAGTAGATCGCCGAGTTCTTCTTGTAAGCCGGCGCGGTCATTAGTTTCAACTGCGTCAATAAATTCGTATGACTCTTCAAGTAAATACTTGATCAGAGATTCGTGCGTCTGTTCAGCATCCCAAGGACAACCGCCAGGCGAACGTAATTTATTCATTACCTCCGCAAGGCGCAGAAGTTCAGACATTTACTTCAGCTAATTATTTTGCAGTTGAAGGTGAAACTACATCGCTGACAGCGGCGGTAACTTCAGCTGTATCTGGATTCCAGACACCATAACGTGGGTTAACTGTGACTTTACCGTTCTTGCCAGTTGCCACGATTAATTCTTGCATCTTGGTTGGAATATCTGCTTCAAGAACGCCTGCTGCTGCAAAGCTCTTTTGAATTTTTTCAGAATTCAAAACTGCTTCTAAGTAAATATCAAAATCAGTTGATGCAATACCAGCGCCAACAAGGGCCTGTGGCAGATTAGCTACGCCACCGACTTGCTGAATGATTACTTCGCGGCGAGTATCAATCTCGGCCTTAGTGACTTTTACCTTAATTGATGTTGCTGCAGCTTTTAATAGACCTGCGAATAAGTGGAAACGTAATTGGCTGCGATTTAGTTCTTCGCCAGTTTCTAATTGCATTTGGGTGGTATCAACACCGGTGCGCTCAGCCATTACGGTATCAATGCTGGTCTGCACAGTTGCTTGAGTAATCTTGGTGCTTCCGATTGTTGCGGCCGCGCCAACTTGTGAGCAACCAGTTAGGAAAAGTGCGATTGCTGCAACAGAGGCAATTGTGACTGCGGTGAATTTTTTCAAGATTGACTCACTTTCGGGTTAGCCGCTAATTCGGTTACGGCTTCGGATACCCAAGCCAGAGTAGAAGTATCCCCCATAACTGGCGTACTTTCAGACGGATTCCACGCTGCGGCCTTAGGTAGCGCGACCAGAACTGTGCTCGCTGCGCTCTTATAAATCGACCCCGGATAAACACGGGCTAGGCGAAATTGGCGTGATTCGGCCAATGTCAGCGGCGATAAGCGCAGGAATTTGCCGGAAATTACCACTTCACGCAGTTTCTGACCTTTAGCTAAGGCTCGCAGCTTGGCCACTCCAAGAAGTGCTTGAGCGGTTTCTGGAAGTTCGCCGAATCGATCAATTAATTCAGCTGCAATTGAATCTACATCGGCATCGCTCTGCACATCAGCTAAGCGGCGATAAAGATCAAGGCGCAGCCGTTCACCCAGTACATACTCTTCGGGTAGATGCGCGTTGATAGGAATTTCAATTTTGCATTCATGATTTGGTTCTTCGGTTTCAATAAAGCCAGTTTTGTAATCTTGCACTGCTTCACCAACCATGCGCATATATAGATCAAAGCCAACATCGGCAATATGTCCTGATTGTTCGCCACCAAGTAAGTTGCCGGCGCCACGAATTTCTAAATCCTTTAGCGCAACGCGCATTCCAGCACCTAGATCAGTATTTGATGCAATTGTTTTTAAGCGATCAATCGCAATTTCTGAAAGTGGTTGATCGGCTGGATAAAGGAAATAGGCATATGCACGTTCGCGACCACGACCTACGCGACCACGCAATTGATGAAGTTGCGATAAACCAAACATATCGGCGCGCTCAACAATTAAAGTATTAGCATTTGCAATATCCAGGCCGCTCTCCACAATGGTCGTGCAAACCAGAACATCAAAGTCGCGATTCCAGAATCCGAGAATCACATCTTCTAACATCGATTCACTCATCTGCCCATGCGCTACGCGAATGCGTGCTTCTGGCACTAGCTCTTGTAAACGAGATGCGGTGCGGTCAATTGATTCAACGCGATTATGAATATAGAAAATCTGACCGTCTCGTAATAGTTCGCGGTGAATTGCAGCAGCAATCTGAGCATCTTCGCTAGCTCCGACATAAGTCAGAATCGGATGTCGCTCTTCTGGTGGTGTTGTAATCGTGGACATTTCTCGAATACCAGTTACTGCCATTTCGAGTGTGCGCGGAATTGGCGTAGCTGACATAGAGAGCACATCGACCGTAGTGCGTAATTTCTTTAAGGATTCTTTCTGCTCAACGCCAAAGCGCTGCTCTTCATCAACGATAACTAGCCCTAAGTCCTTAAAAATCACATCGTTAGAAAGAATTCGGTGAGTGCCGATAACAACATCAATTGCGCCTTCGCCCAAGCCCAGCGTTATTTCCTTGCTCTCTTTGGCAGTATTAAAGCGAGACATGCCAGCGACCTTGATGGGAAAACCGGAATAACGTTCGGTAAAAGTCTTGTAATGCTGTTGCACCAAGAGAGTAGTTGGCACCAATACCGCTACTTGTTTGCCATCTTGCACAGCTTTAAATGCGGCGCGAATTGCAATTTCGGTTTTGCCGTAGCCAACATCGCCGCAAATAATGCGATCCATCGGAAACGGGCGTTCCATATCGCGCTTAACTTCATCGATCGTGGCTAGCTGATCAAGGGTTTCGATATAGGAAAAGGCATCTTCTAGTTCGCGTTGCCAAGGTGTATCTGGTGAAAAGGCAAAACCTGGCGCACTTGTGCGTGCGGCATAAAGTCGAATTAGCTCACCGGCAATTTGGCGAACTGCTTTTCGCGCGCGGCCTTTAGCTTTTTGCCATTCCCCGCTGCCGATTCGGTGGACAGTTGGTGACTCACCACCAATATATTTACTTACTTGCTCTAGCGAATCAGTTGGCACAAAAATGCGATCACCCGGTTGGCCACGTTTTGCCGAAGCGTATTCAATAATTAAGTATTCACGAACAACGCCCGCAGTTTCGCGCTGAATCATTTCGACGTAACGACCGATACCGTGCTGCTCATGAACTACAAAATCACCAGCTTTTAATTCCAGTGGATCAACGCTTTGCTTACGTTTTGAGGGCAAGCGATCTGAATCTTTAACCCGAGATTTACTGCCAGTTAAATCATGTTCAGTAATAAAAAGTATTTGCGCACTTGGATACGAGAAGCCGTAGGTAATCGGTGTAGTAGTTATATGGATTAAGCCAGCAGTTGGTTTTGCCTGCAAGTGTTCAACCACATAAACCGGTAGATCAGCACCTCGGAAGATTCCGGCATAACGTTCAACCATGCCATGGCCATTAGCTGTGAATATCACCTTGAAGTTATTTAAAACTGCCTCCCCCAGCACAGCTAATAGTTGATCCAGATCGCCACGCAACGGATCAATCGCTGAGATCGCCATAAAGTCAGTATTTTCACTTAAGTCAGAACCAAAGGAATTTAGCGAGCGGCGATTTAGGCCTAAGGAAACAATCTTTTCAGCCAGCTCTTCCCAGGCTAGGTAAGTACTTACGCCCGTATGTACCGGGGCAACTGCGCCAACTGCAGCATTAGACCAAGAGGCGGCTAAGAATTCATCATTGGTAGAAAGTAGATCTGCGGCCCTGGAACGGATTCGTTCTTCATCTAAGAAAATGATTTCGGTGTTCGCGGGCATGCGATCTAGCAAAGTTTCTTGCTCTTCGATCAACAATGGAATCAAAGATTCCATGCCTTCGGTGGCAATTCCGGCAGCCATTCGATCAAGCATTTCAGCAGCTGCTGGAAACTTAGAAATTAGATCTTTTGCTTTAACTTGAATTTCTTGGGTTAGTAATAGTTCGCGACAAGGAAAAATCTCAAGTTTTCCGATTACTGGTTCAGAGGTTCGTTGCCCTGATACTTCAAAGTAATTTAGCTCTTCAATTTCATCACCAAAGAAATCCATTCGAATCGGGTGTTTAGTTAGCGGTAAGAATAAATCGATGATTCCGCCACGCACAGCAAACTCGCCACGTTTTTCAACTAGGTCAGTTCGAACGTAGGCCAGATCTGTTAAATGTCTTATTAAGTCACTTAAGGAAATCTCTTGTCCTTGTTCAATAGTTAGAAGGGGTTGCTTCGCTAAATCAGCGATGATGCGATGAATGACACCACGCACTGGGGTAATCACAATTGGGTTAAGCGCAGAATTCGAATGCGCTAATTCATTTAGGGTTTGAATTCGGCGAGCAACAGTGTCACTTCGTGGGCTTAATCGTTCGTGCGGCAACGTTTCCCAAGCTGGAAATTCAAGTACGCGATCGTGTAAATCGCGAAGTTCGCTGGCAATATCTTCAGCGCCACGACTAGAGCCGCTAATGACTAGAACTGGCCTCGATTGGGCAATTTGTGCGATCAAAAACGGAAAACTCGGTGGCGGTGTGACCAAATTATGAGATCGATGCAGATTACTTTCACTCGTTGCATCGATAAATTCCGGGAAGTCGGCAAGTGAATTTAACAAGCCACGCATGACAACCTCCCCTCACACTTAATGCTTCGAAATGCCGTTAAGCCCCAACTCCCAAAGGTGGGAGGGGGCGAATTACGCCAATTCTATCTTGCCTGGTACGCGCGCGGTAATCGCGATTGCTAAAGACCTGCGATGATTACGCCCATGTCAGGTGATTTTCAGGCCGATGACGCAGAGTTGCGTAATGACGTTCGCCAGTTAGGTGAACTCTTAGGCCAAACCCTTGTACGCCAAGAAGGCGTCGAACTGCTCAACTTAGTTGAGGCAGTGCGTAAGGCTGTGCGCGAAGGCGATAGCGGCGAAATACTTTCTGATTTATCGGTTGAAGATTCAGTGCAGTTAGTGCGCGCATTTAGTACTTATTTTCACTTAGCAAATGTTGCCGAACAAGTTCACCGTGCACATATTTTGGCCGATGCGCGTGCCGAAGGTGGCTCATGGTTAACCCGCGCTACCGATCGCATCTTGGCTGCGAAAAAAGCGCAAACACCAGGTCATGAATTTTCTGATGCTGATTTAGCGCTCTGGGTTTCAGAGTTAATGGTGCGTCCGGTTTTTACCGCGCATCCAACTGAAGCAGCGCGCCGTTCTATTTTGAATAAATTAGGAAAAGTTGCAACTTTGCTTGATCAGAAAAAATCACCAGCGCGTCTAGCTAAGTTGGCCGAACTGATTGATCTGCTTTGGCAGACAGATGAACTTCGACTTGATCGCCCAGAGCCACTTGATGAAGCTATGAACGCGCTTTATTACTTAGATGATTTATTTAGATTATCTGTGCCTCAAGTTCTAAATGATTTTGCAATTCAGATGAAACGTTTAGGAATTGATGTTCCGGTAACTGCTCGCCCACTTTCCTTTGGAAACTGGATCGGTGGCGACCGTGATGGAAACCCAAATATCACTGGCGAAGTAACCCGCGATGTAATGGTTTTGCAGGCTGGCCACGCTATTCGCGTAACAATCGCAGCCATGGATGAGCTTCGTCAGCTACTTTCGGTATCTACCCGAATCGTTGGAGCCACACCTGAACTAACTGCCTCGATCGAAAATGATTTAAAACATATTCCAGAATTCGAAGAACGTTTCTTGCGTTTAAATGTCGAAGAGCCATATCGCTTGAAGGCGACAGCAATTGTGCATCGCTTAGCTTTCACGCGCATGCGTCATGCTGCAAAAGGCCCTCACGTGCCTCATCGTGATTACCGCGATACTGCCGAACTTTTAGCTGATTTAACGTTAATGCGCGATTCACTTTTCGCACACCGTGGTGAATTAATTGCAACTGGCTTACTCGAACGCACAATTCGTACGGTAAGTACTTTTGGTTTGAACCACGCAACTATGGATATTCGCGAACACTCAGATGCCCATCACCATGTGCTTTCTCAACTACAGATAGCTGACCGTTATCTAGCTCAAAGTCATGAGCAGAAGTTTGATTTATTGGCTGCTGAATTAGCCAGCACCAAAAACCCTGATCTGAGCAAGCTTGATGCTGATGCCATAAAGACCATGGACACCTTCACCGCGATTGGTGAAATCATTGATCGTTTCGGATCAACTGCCATCGAAACTTACATCGTCTCGATGACGAAAGGTACTGATGATTTATTGGCTGCTGCAGTGCTTGGAAAATATGTTGGCTTAGTTGATCTAGACAAGGACATTGCTCGCATCGGTTTCGCGCCACTTCTTGAGACAGTTGCTGAACTTCGCGCAGCTGGTGAAATTCTAGAAAAACTCTTGAGCAATCCGACTTATCGCAAGCTTTTAACTTTGCGTGGCGATGTGCAAGAGATCATGTTGGGTTATTCAGACTCCAATAAAGATGCTGGTATCGCAACTAGCCAATGGGAAATTCACAGAGCTCAACGCAAACTTCGCGATGTGGCAATCAAATACGGAGTTCGCTTACGCTTGTTCCACGGTCGCGGTGGTTCAGTCGGTCGCGGTGGCGGCCCTACTTATGAAGCCTTGATTGCACTTCCTTGGGGCTCTGTTGATGGCGAAATCAAAATGACAGAGCAAGGCGAAGTCATCAGCGACAAGTTCTCATTGCCATCCCTTGCTCGCGAAAACGTCGAATTAACTTTGGCTGCGGCCCTTGAAGCCACTGTGCTTAATCGCGGACCTCGCCAAGCGCCTGAAGATCTAGAACGCTGGAACGCGTGCATGCAATCAATTAGTGATAACTCATTTGCTAAATATCGTTCCTTAATCGATCACGCAGACTTACCAGCATATTTCTACGCTTCCACCCCAGTTGAACAACTAGGAAATCTTTTCTTGGGTTCCCGGCCATCACGTCGGCCAGATGCAACAAGTGGGCTGGGCAGTTTGCGTGCGATTCCTTGGGTATTTGGTTGGACGCAATCACGTCAGATTGTGCCTGGTTGGTATGGGGTCGGAACCGGTTTGAAAGCTGCGCGCGAAGCTGGTCATGGTGAAGTCGCATCGAGCATGCTTAAAGAGTGGCACTTCTTTAATACTTTTATTAGCAATGTTGAAATGACGCTAGCAAAAACAGATTTAGCGCTGGCTCGTCGCTATGTTGAAAAGCTTGTGCCTGTTGAGTTGCATCATTTTCTAGCTGACATTGAAGCTGAGTTTGCGCTTACCGTGGCTGAAATTAACTTACTTACTAAGAAACAATCGCTACTCGAAGATCAGCCAATTCTCCTCTGCACTTGCTGCAAATTAACTTGCTCAGCCGAGTGCGCACCGAAGGTGCCGATGCAGACCCACTATTGATTCGTGCGCTACTGCTCACTATTAATGGTGTGGCAGCTGGCTTGCGTAATACTGGGTGATCTAGCTATTAAAAGCTGATTGAGTACGTTCTAAACCTTGGGTAATTAGCGATTCAACACAATCAGCGCCGCGCAAAATAAAGTCCATTAACTCTTTCTTTTCAGCTGAGGCAAACTGTTTTAAAACAAAATCGCCTGGGTCTTGTTCGCCAGGTGGCCGACCGATGCCTAAACGCACGCGCAAATATTCAGCGCTGCCAAATGAAGATGTCAGTGATTTCAAACCATTGTGGCCATTGTCGCCGCCAGCTACTTTGCTGCGAATTGCGGCAAATGGAATATCTAACTCGTCGTGCAAAACAATAATGTTTGCGATTTCTACTTTGTAAAAATTGGCAAGGGCTTTAACTGGGCCACCAGATTCATTCATATAGCTCTTTGATTTCGCGACGATTACAGAGGCGGCATCAATACCAACACCCAATTTAAATTCAGCGATATCGCAACGAGATTTATGTGAACTCCATTTAGCAGAGTTAGATTTTGCGAGCTGATCTACAACTAATTGGCCGATGTTATGGCGAGTTGCTTCGTATTCGGGGCCGGGATTGCCCAACCCAACTACTAACCACAGCATGTTAAATCCATGTCCCTAGATTAGTAGTTGAACTGGGATCAACCGATTAAGACTCTTTCTTCTCTTCAGCAGCAGGTGTCGCAGCTGCAGCTGGTGCTGCTTCAGCAACTGGTTCAACCGCAGTTGAACGCTCTGAAAGGTGCACAACGACCATCTTTGGATCAGAGATAAGTGTTACGCCAGCTGGCAATGCAACGCTTTCGGCATAAATAGATGTGCCGGCAGCCATTCCAGTTAGATCTAGTTCGAAGAAGCTAGGAATAGCTGTTGCTTCGGTTTCAACTTCGATTGAGTGATGAACGTGCTCAAGAATTCCATCGCGATCGTGCTCGCCAGAAGTGTGAACTGGAACTGCAACAACAACGCGCTCGCCGCGGCGAACCAAAACTAAGTCAACGTGCTCAAGTGTGCCCTTAAGTGCGTTGCGAACAACAGCCTTAGGCAAAGTTAGAACAGTTGTGCCATCAACGACGATATCTAGAAGTACGTTTGATGTTTTAAGAGCAACGCCAAGTTCGCGTGCTGGAAGTGTTACGTGGGCAGGTGTTTCACCGTGTCCGTAGATAACTGCAGGAACTAAACCATCGCGGCGATTACGACGTGATGCGCCTTTACCAAATTCAGTACGGCGAACGCCATTGATTGAAATCTCAGCCATTTTTCTTTGCTCCTGTCAGGTTTACTTTCGGTTACTTCACAAAAGTTCCAGCAGGATTAAAACCTACGCCGTCGATTACGGAAAAAATTCTTACCCTCGCCGGAACGAGCCAAAGGTTAGCGAATGGGTGCGGTTAAGCGCAAATCGCGCTTAGGAATGACCGTCGAAGAGGCTAGTAACTGAGCCATCTTCGAATACTTCGCGAATTGCCCGACCAAGAAGCGGGGCGATCGAAAGCACGGTTAAACGGTCAAATTTTTGGTCTTCTGAAATTGGCAACGTATTGGTAATTACAACTTCTGATGCACGCGAACCTTTTAAGCGCTCAATGGCCGGGCCTGAGAAAACAGCGTGCGTGGCAGCGATGATTACATCTTTAGCGCCGGCATCGAATAGCGCATCGACAGCTTTAGTAATTGTGCCGGCGGTGTCGATCATGTCATCGATAACTACGCAGGTTTGACCTTGCACATCACCAACGACGCGACCAGTAGTTGATTCATTTGGAATACGTGGATCGCGAGTTTTGTGAATGAATGCAATTGGGCAACCACCAAGTAGATCTGACCAACGTTCAGCAACACGTACTCGACCAGAGTCTGGTGAAACGATAGTTAACTTACTGCGATCAACTTTGCTGCCAACATAGTTAGCCAACATTGGTAGTGCGAACAAATGATCAACTGGACCATCGAAGAAACCTTGAATTTGTGAAGTATGTAAATCAACGCACATTAATCGATCGGCGCCGGCAGTCTTAAATAAATCAGCCATTAATCGCGCAGTGATTGGCTCACGACCGCGGCTCTTCTTATCTTGGCGGGCATAACCATAGAAAGGTGCAACAACAGTGATGCGCTTTGCAGATGCGCGCTTCAAAGCATCGACCATGATTAGTTGTTCCATGATCTGCTTATTAACTGGAGTGGTGTGGCTCTGAATTACGAATGCATCGCAACCGCGAACCGATTCTTCGAAGCGAACAAAAATTTCGCCATTCGCAAAGTCATATGCAGATGTTGGTGTTAAAGGAATTCCAAGTTCGGCAGCAACTTCATCAGCTAATTCAGGGAAACCGCGGCCGGCAAAAAGTCGTAAACGCTTTTCAGAAGATAACCGGATCTCGCTCATTTACTAACCTTTCGATTCTTTAGCTTCGGCTGCTTGTGCTGATTTGGAACCAGCGCGCTTGCGCATGACCCAACCTAATACATTTCGCTGCTTAGATCGGCCAACGCCGATCGCACCAGGTGGAACATCTTCAGTAATTACGGAACCGGCGGCGGTGTAAGCACCATCACCAATATTTACTGGTGCAACCAACATAGTGTCGCTACCGATACGAACATGATCGCCAACAATCGTCGGATGCTTTTCAACACCGTCGTAGTTAACAAAAATTGTGGCAGCGCCGATATTGGTGCCCTCACCGATCGTGGCATCGCCAACATAGGAAAGATGTGGCACTTTTGAGCCTGCGCCGACTTGGGAATTCTTAATTTCTACGAATGCGCCAGCCTTGCTGCTCTCTTTAAGCACAGTGCCAGCGCGTAAATAGGTAAATGGACCAACGTTTGCATCCGCCCCAATTGAAGAATCGGTGCAATTTGATTCAACTACCGATGCCCCTTGCCCTACTTGGCAATTGTTTAGCGTGGTGCGTGGGCCAATCACTGCGCAACATTCAATAGTTGTTTTACCCAAGATCGCTGAGCTAGGGAAAATAGTTACATCGTTAGAGATTTCAGCCTGGACATCGATCCAGGTCGTAGTTGGGTCAACAATAGTTACTCCGTTGCGCATATGAGTTTCATTGATGCGATCGCGCAACATGGCAGCACTTTCGGCTAATTGGTAGCGATCGTTAACGCCCAGGGTTTCGACAAAGTCTTCAATTAGAACAGCGCCAATAGAGCCGCCTTCGTTGCGTAAAATTTCGATTACATCAGTTAAATACAGTTCGCCTTGTGCGTTCGCTGCAGTTAGCTGGTTGATCGCACCGGCAAGTTTGGCGCCATCGAATGCATATACGCCCGAGTTGATTTCAAAGATCATCTTCTGATCTTCATCGGCATCTTTTTCTTCAACGATGCGTAATAAGGTGCCGTCATCGGCGCGAATAATGCGACCATAACCAGTTGGGTCTGGATGTTCGGCAGTAAGAACTGAAGCTGTTGCACCCGATGCTTTGTGTGCTGCAACTAATTCTTTAAGTGAAGCACCAGTTAACATCGGAGTATCGCCCGCCAAAATAATTACCGTGCCAGAAACTTTGATTTCAGCCAGCGCTAATTGAGTTGCATGCCCAGTACCACCGCGGCGATCTTGAAAAACTGTTTTTGCAGTTGGTGCGATCTGGCTTAAATGTGATTCGACTGCTTCGCGGCCAGCGCCAACGACAACACATAGTTGAGCGGGGTTTATTTCAGATACTGCTGCTAGAACATGTCCAAGTAACGAACGCCCAGCAATTTCATGTAAGACTTTAGGAGTTGCAGATTTCATGCGGGTGCCTTCGCCAGCGGCTAAGACAATTGCACAATCCAAGAGATGCTCCCCTGCTGCTAGTCAGGCCTTAATTCTAACTTCGGTTTTGTGCGGATTTGCTCCGCCGCTTGCCTTAACTTTGATCTGGCTTTGCTTTCGCTCCGCCACCAGGTATCGATCCTGGACCCTGGGCTTCAAAGGCCCATGTGCTAGCCACTACACAATGGCGGAACCCGTATTCTCCCTCATCCGAGGGACTGCTTTTGACCATTAACCTTGCCCATAGCGAGATTTCTGAAGAAAATTGCCAAGAAAATTACAAGGGGCGGGGGTAAAAATGCGCGATGAAGTAGATCGCCTGATCGCCGCCTGGAAATCAGAGCGCCCCGATCTCAATCTTGCGCCATTAGCGGTACTTAGTCGCGTAACTAGAATTTCGCGCCAACTCGATATCACTCGTCGAAGTGCGTTCGCTGACTTAGAAACTTGGGGCTTTGATGTTCTTGCCGCTCTGCGTCGCGCAGGGTCGCCATATCAACTATCTCCTAGTTCATTAATGTCTGAAACTTTAGTAACTAGTGGCACCATGACTAATCGGCTTGATCGATTAGAAGAATTAAAACTAATCACTCGCGAACCTGACCCCGCCGATGGCCGTGGCAGTTTGGTTACGTTAACGAAAAATGGCATGAGCGCTGTTGATGCTGCGATGGAAGATCTACTTGGCCGCGAAGAAGAATTGTTATCTGCGCTTACAAAAGAAGAGCAGATTGATTTAGCGAGACTGCTTAGTAAATTAGTTAACGCGTTTCAATAACTCGAGCACCAGGCACCGGCCCAGTAGCTCTTGCAACACTTCCAACTACACCGCTGGCAGTAAGTGCAACTGCTAAATCTAAACCAGCTTCTTCATCGGAAACTAAAAACGCAACTGTGGGCCCAGAGCCAGAAACAATTCCACCTAGTGCGCCGTACTCTTGACCAACATCGAGAATTAATCGCAGCGCAGGTCGTAGTGAGCAAGCAGCACTCTGTAAGTCGTTGATTAAATGTTTTCCGACTGAAATTTCATCTGCAGCTAATAGTGATTGCATTAATTTGTCACTGGCTTGCGGATTCGCAATTATTAAACCAGCACGCAATCGATCACACTCGGCATAAACCGATGGTGTTGATAGCCCGGCTGAAGAAAGCGCTAAAACCCAATGATAAGTGCCTCTTGAGAGCGCTGCAGTTAGTTCATCGCCGCGACCGCGCCCAATAGCAGTGCCGCCATTTAACATAAACGGGACATCGCTGCCTAGTTGGCGGGCAACTTTCACCATCTCTTCGCGAGTCATGCCTAACGAATACAACGCATCGATGGCAACTATGGCAGCGGCGGCATTCGCGCTTCCGCCGGCCATGCCGCCAGCAACCGGAATAGTTTTAAGAATCTGCATCGTTGCATCAATTTCAACGTCATACTCTTTCGCAATTATCTGAGCGGCTTTGGCAGCTAAATTTGTTTCATCAGCTGGCACGCCCGCAATGTGATCGCCGGTAATTGAAAGCGCCAAACCTGAACCCGGTGCTGCATGAGTAATCGTTAAATCATCGTAAATAGAAATTGCTTGAAAAACTGTGACCAAACCATGAAAGCCATCGTTTTCACGCGGTCCAACTGAAAGTTGCAGATTAACTTTCGCAGGAACGCGAACGGTTACTGAATTTGTGGCCACGATTGAACTCTACTTGACGCTTTGGCTGGCGTTATAGATGGCGCAGAAAGAATCAATTAATAAAGATTCACCACGCAACGTTGGATCAATGCCTGCTGCGATTAAAACTGCTTCGGCTTTTGCTGAGCTGCCGAAGATGCCCGATAGCGCTGCCCGCAACATTTTGCGACGTTGTGCAAAAGCAGCATCTACTAATTGGAAAACACCTTTACGCATAACATCATCGCCTGGGGTTTCATGTCGCTTGAAACTTACTAGCTTTGAATCAACGCCAGGTACCGGCCAGAAGATAGAGCGTGAAACCGAGCCTGCACCACTTACTTGGGCCCACCAAGAAGCTTTTAGCGAAGGAATTCCATATTCCTTGGTACCAGGTTTAGCAGCCAAGCGATCAGCAACTTCGGCTTGCACCATTACTACGCCGGTATTTAGGGAAGGCAGAATTTCGAGCAGGTGCAACAAAACTGGCACTGAAACGTTGTAAGGCAAATTAGCAACTAACACCGTCGGTGCTACTGGTAATTCACGAAGAGCGAGAGCGTCGGTATTTATTACGGTTAACTTATAATCTGAATCTTTATGCTCAGCAACCGTGATTGGTAGACGATCAGCCAAACGCTGATCAATTTCAACTGCAATCACGCTAGAGGTAACTTCTAGCAGCGCCAGAGTAAGTGAACCTAACCCGGGGCCAATCTCAAGTGCGATGTCATCGGCCGTTACGCCTGCAACGCGCACAATTTTCTGGCATACGTTGCCGTCAATTACAAAATTTTGGCCAAGTGATTTGGCAGGGCGCAGATCTAGTAACTCGGCCAGCTCACGAATTTCAGCAGCGCCTAGTAAAGACATTAGTTGAACTTTCCGAAAGCTCGCTCAGCATTGGCGCTTAACGCATTTGCGAACTCAGCCAAATCATCGCCGCGTTCGGCTGCCATTGCCCGAATTACCGTCGCAACCTGTGCTGGCACATTTAGCGCACCGCGATTGGGCATTGGCGCTAAAAATGGTGAATCAGTTTCGGCCATAAGTTGATCTATCGGCACTAATTTAACCGCTTCTCGAAGTTCCGGAGCATTCTTAAAAGTAATAGTGCCCGCAAATGACAAGATGTAACCACGTTCAACACAGATCTTGGCCATTGCAGCATCGCCTGAATAACAGTGAAAAATAGTCGTTTCAGGAGCGCCGACCTCTTGCAGAATAGAAAGAACATCGTCATGCGAATCTCGATCGTGAATCACTAGCGCTTTGTTGGTGCGCTTAGCTAACTCGATATGCCATTTAAAAGAATCTTGTTGGCGTTTGCGCAATTCAGGTGGGGTACGGAAATAATCTAAGCCGGTTTCACCAATGGCGCGCACTCGTGGATGCTGTGCTAATTTTTCAATAATTGCTAAGTCAGCTTCTAAATCTTCAATCACTGGTGCCTCATTTGGGTGCAGCGCAACGGCTGCAAGTACTGAGGTATTCCACTTCTCGGCTGCATCAACGCACCATTGTGATTGCTCCGCTGAATAACCAACTTGCACAATTCGATTAATTCCAACTGATGCGGCATCTGCAATTACTTGACCCACGGCATCTGAATCGGCAGCTGCGTCGGTAACGATTTCCATGTGTGCGTGTACATCAACGCAAGAAACCGGCAATGGTTCAGGAAGCGGCGCAGGTTTACGATCTAAATCGCGATTGTGCCGATCAGCCATGAAAGTAAATTATTCCGCAGCTTCAAGGCGTGGGAAAAGTACTGGCGTCTTAGTAACTTTTGAACCTGCAGGTAACTGACCCCAAGTAGCAACCTTTGAAATTGGTTGGTTACCAATTGCGCCTAACTTTTCATTTGCGCCAAGTGATTCCCAGAGGATTTCACAAGTCGCTGGCATAACTGGATTTAATAAAACAGCTAACGCACGCAAAGCCTCAGAGGTGTTGTAAAGAACTGATTCAAGTTCGGCTTGATTCGCTGGATCTTTAGCGAGCTTCCATGGCTCTTTCTCAGTGACATAACCATTTACGCGCTTGCAGAATTCCATAATTGCATTTATGCCACCTTGGAAATCAAGGGCAACCATTGCGGCATCTGCCTTAGCCACAGTTTCAGTTAAAGCAGCGCTCAAACCAGCGTCGTTACTTACTGCCGGCAAGACTCCGCCACAGTATTTCTCGATCATGGCAGCTAACCGCGAAGCTAAATTGCCGAAATCATTAGCTAATTCACTGGTGTAACGCGCGCTCATATCCTCCCAAGAAAATGAACCATCGCTACCAAACGGGATTGCCCGCAAGAAGTAATAGCGGAAAGCATCTACGCCGAAATGATCGGTGATGTCTTTAGGTGCAATGCCAGTAAGCTTGCTCTTGCTCATCTTTTCGCCACCAACTAGCAACCAACCGTGTGCAAAAACTTTCTTCGGCACTTCAAGACCCGCAGCCATCAACATTGCCGGCCAGATAACAGCATGGAAACGTAAAATATCTTTACCCACTAAGTGCACATCGGCTGGCCAAGTTTGGGCAAACTTCTTGCCACCTTCGGAATCTGGGGCATCAGTTAGGCCAACAGCAGTTGCGTAGTTAAGCAACGCATCGAACCAAACATAAACAACTTGATCAGTGTCCCAAGGAACTGGGATTCCCCAATCAAAAGTTGATCTTGAAATTGAAAGATCAGAGACGCCGCCTTCTAAGAAGGAAATAACTTCATTGCGCGCACTTTCCGGTTGGCAAGCATCAGGATTTGCTTTGTAATGCGCCAGCAACTTATCGGTGAAGGCAGATAGGCGGAAGAAAAAATTATTCTCATTAACAATTTCAACTGGTTTGCTATGGATTGGACAAAGCTTCTCGCCATCGGCATCAATTAAATCGCCTGGAAGTTTAAACTCTTCACAGCCAACACAATATGGGCCTTCGTATTTACCGGCATAAATGTGATCAGCATCTTTTAAACTTTGTAAAAACTTTTGCACTCGCTCGGTATGACGTGGTTCAGTAGTGCGAATGAAGTCATCGTTAGCAATATTTAGCGCTGCCCAATTGGGTTTCCAAGCATCTGCCACCAAACGGTCACACCAATCTTGCGGTGCAACACCATTTTGATCAGCTGTACGCATTACTTTCTGACCATGTTCATCAGTGCCAGTTAAGAACCAAACTGATTCGCCACGTTGACGATGCCAGCGAGTTAAAACATCGCCCGCGACTGTTGTGTAAGCGTGGCCAATATGCGGTGCATCGTTTACATAGTAGATCGGCGTCGTTAGATAGAAAGACTTATTAACTGCGCTCATTGGGACATCTTATTGGCATCGACGACTGCGGCATAAACGATTTTCTTGGGGATCTTAAATTCTTCGGCCACGGTAGCAATTGCGCCTTTCCGGTCCATGCCGGCGCCTTCGAATTCACGCACTCGAGCGACCATATCTGCCGAAGTTGCAGCAGCATCACCAACAGGTGCACCGGCAATCACCAATGTGATTTCACCTAAAACTTCATTACTAACAGACCAATTGTGCAGCTCTGAAAGTGTGCCCCGGATAGTTTCTTCATAGCGCTTTGTCATCTCGCGACAGATCGCACCTTGACGTTCGCCACCAATTGCAGTTACCGCATCTGCCAATGATTCAGCTAACCGATGAGGTGCTTCAAATAAAACAATGGTGCGTTCTTCAAAACGCAGTGATTCATAAAATTTCGCTCGCGCTCCGCTTGCTCGTGGCGCAAAACCATCAAAAGTAAATCGATCGGTTGGTAATCCAGCTAATGCAATTGCCATCGTGACCGCACTTGGTCCGGGTAGAACGCTTACTTCGATATTGGCTGCAATCGCATCGCGCATCAAACGAAAACCAGGATCACTAATAGTTGGCATGCCGGCATCTGAGACAACAACTACTTTTAAACCAGTCTTGAGGAGCTCTAAAACTTCTTGAGTTCTAGCATCTTCATTGCCCTCAAAGAAAGAGAGGACTCGAGCGGTAAAGGTCACGCCCAAATCACTAGCTAAGCGATGAAAGCGGCGTGAATCTTCGGCAGCAATGACATCGGCATCAGTGAGCGCAGCAATTAAGCGCGCGCTCGCATCGCCTGGGTTACCAAGTGGGGTTGCTGCCAAAATTAAGCTCACGCGCATACGCTACCGTCATGAAGCAGTTCGCCAGATCAGCAGTAGCGCCATACGCGATCTATTTGATCTCACTGATCGCATTTGCCATGCGCCTTTTCCATTTAGGTCAGCCAAAAGGCTTTATTTTTGATGAGCTCTACTATGTAAATGGCGCACAAGATTATTTGAAACATGGCGTCGAAGTCGATGGCCTAAAACCCGAATTCATTGTTCATCCGCCCGTTGGTAAATGGGCAATCGCCCTTGGAATAAAGCTATTTGGTGATCAGGAATTTGGCTGGCGAATCGCATCTGCCTTTTTTGGTTCACTTTTAATTCTGATTGTTGGTTTGATTGCCAAAGAATTATTTAAATCAGACAGTTGGGCCGCGCTTGCCAGTGGATTAATCGCACTAGATGGCTTAGCCCTAGTTCACTCTAGAACCGCTCTCCTTGATTTGTTTTTAACTTTCTTTGTAGCTCTCGCACTTTGGGCATGGCTTAAAAATTGGCACTGGCTGGCTGGGCTCGCATTTGGTTTAGCGGCAGCAACTAAGTGGAGCGGGCTTTATTTCTTAGTTATCTTTGCACTAATTACTTTCTATCGAATTAGTAATAACTATTCTGGTCGCCAATTAATAAAACCGGTCTTAAAATTTTCAGTGCATTACGGTCTGCTGCCAGTTGCAACTTACCTTGTTACTTGGATCGGTTGGTTCCGTAGCAATCTTGGTTGGGATCGCAATTGGTCAACGAGCTCACTTAAATCTTTCTGGCACTATCACGCCGAAATGTTGGGCTTTCACACTGGCTTAGTTGAAAAACATTCATACCAAGCCAACCCATGGAGTTGGTTAGTACAAGGGCGACCAACATCTTTCTTCTACGGCACACCTAAAGGTTGCGGTTCGGAAAGCTGTTCACAAGAAGTGCTTGCGTTGGGAACACCACTTCTTTGGTGGTTCGGCACAATTGCGATCTTCGTAGTATTGGGAATTTTAATTCGTAATTTCTTGAATAAGAAAAACGATTTCACGCCAATCTTCATCTGGGCTGGTTTAGCTGCTGGATATCTACCTTGGTTCTTATTTCAAAAACGCACGGTATTTTCGTTTTACGCAATTGTTTTCGAGCCATTCCTAATATTCGCCTTGGTTTATTGTGCAAAATACCTAATGGAATCAAGGGTTAGGAAGGAAATTTCACAAGCTGTAATCACTGTTGCAGTTGTTTTGATTGCGCTGAACTTTATCTACTTCTATCCGATTTTTACCGGTGAAGTTATTACTTACGATGCTTGGTATGCCCGAATGTGGCTACCCTCTTGGATCTAGGTAGCCCAGTTAATAAGCAGAGCTAACTATTCGTTAACTACTTTGCTTTCGTTCAAACGGTCAACAGCTTCATCGGCAAGAATCTGATCAAAGATTTCATCTTTAGATGGCGCTACGGCATTGAGTGCTGCGACTGCCAACTTCTCTTGTTCATCGCTCCAGCGGCCAGGCTCAGTTAGATCAATGGTGCGCTTCTGTGAGACAGCTTTAGGCGCACTTAAATAAGTTGGAGCTGGGACTGAATCTGGTTGCCATGTGCGGCGTTCTTCAGCTGTGCCCTTAGGCAAAATAACCACGCCAGTTAACTCGCGTTCAGAAAGCGGAATCCAATGATCAGTTGTTGCTTTTGGAGTTACTACATCAACGAGGTTGGTCGTTGATACACCATTGGTCTCGCGTTGTAGTTGCTTGACTCGACGAAGTTGCAGTCGCTCTGAGATTGTTTCGCGGCGTATTTGCACAACGTAAAGTGCAATGCCGGAAATTGGGACCAATGTGTAAACGAATTGCAATTTATTCATGACTCCACCCACCAAAGTTGCTACTAAGGAAAAAGTTAATAAGGTAAAAATAATTCGTCGACGTAACATTTTTTGAGCGTTCTTTGCGACGAAATCTAAATCAGTGTGCATGATTCCAGTTTCAGGTAAGCCACCTGGAGATTTACTGGCCACAACTTTTAACGCACTCTTGTATCGCTCAACTGATTTTCCAGAAAACTCTTCGCGGTCGTGAATCCAACGCGGCAGAAAGTAGGAAACCCACATTCCGGCGATCGCGAGATAGATAAGTCCAGAAGCCATGATGGTTAAAGATAGAGGGGGTTCACGCTCAAATCGGGTATTTGGGGGCCTTTAAAGCTGGCTACTTAATTGCCGAATTCTCTTTTACAAAGCAGATGTGGTCGCGCCATGCCCCATCAATATGTAAATAACGGGGGCGATCACCTTCGAGAATAAAGCCAGCTTTCTCGGCCACCCGACGCGAAGCGCTATTTTCTGGGCGTAAATTAATCTCAACGCGATGCAGGCCTAACTCCTCAAACCCGTATGCAGTAATCATTTCAACGGCCTGCGTAGTAAAACCACGATTGGCGAAGCGACGATCAATCCAATACCCAATGTGAGCACCCCGTAGTGCACCATAAATAATGCCACCCATAGTTATCTGGCCAATCAGATTTGGGCCTTGCCAAATAGCGAGAGAAATCGTGCGGCCGCTACGCCCATCGCGGTTATAAATGCGCACCATCTCGAAAAAAGAGGGCCGCTTTGAAATTAGATCTCCGCCATCAATATGTTCTGGCACTTGTGGCAAGGTCGCTTCCCAAGGGGTAAGCCACTCGCGATTTTCAGCGCGAACTGCAAACCATTTAGCACGATCGCGAAATCGCAACGGGCGCAAAATTAATTCATTACTTTTTAAAACGACCGGCCAATTCTGATCAGACATGCGATCGCTCACAGCTACTTAAATGTATCGACGCTCGAGCACAACGACAGTAACTTCTTGTCCAATCACTTTTTCACTATCACTCTCAGAGAGTGCAATAAAGGCATTGGCATCAGAGAGTGTTGATTGCTCATCTTGTGATGGAAGCGGCATCACTGAAGCGCCATCCTCGGAGAGAATTGCACGAATATATGAACGTAGCCCCGCCATCGATGCAACTGGCTTTTCTAACTTGGCCTTAACGGCTGGGCGATGAATAGTTGCTGCGCCTAACAAAGTACGAATCATTGGGCGAATAAATAGTTCGAACGAGATATATGCCGAAATTGGATCACCTGGAAGCGTTACGACAGGTGTTTTATCAGGGCCGATGGTGCCAAAGTTATGGCGACCGCTAGCTTCAATGGCTAAATCAACTGTGGTGATCTCGCCTAATTTACTTAATGTGCGAGTAATTAGGTCAAAGGAATCATCTTGGCGTTCGCCACTAATAATAATTAAATCTGCGCGTACTAATTGATCTTCAATTACCCGTTGCAGTTGTTCTTCATCATCTGGAATTGAGTGAACGCGATAACCAATAGCGCCGGTTTCGCGAACAGCGGTAGTCAGCAACCAAGAATTAGTTTCATATTCTTCATCACCGCTTAGTGATTTTCCAGGTTCGACTAAATCTGGGCCGGCTGAAAGAACAACTACGCGTGGATGTGGTCTGGTTGGTAAATGATCTAAACCAATTGACGCAGCTAAACCAATTTGGGTAGCCCGGATTCGTGCGCCAGCGCGCAATACCAAGCGCTCACCAGCATGAACATCTTCAGCCAAAGTTGCTCCGTGAGCATCGAGCAGCGGCATATCAAATGATTCGAGCGGCTTACAAATGGAAATTAGCGAGGTGAGAAACTCATCTACCTTTGTGCGCTCTGACATAATCCCACCATACTTTGTAACTCGATACTTCCTAGGGATTTAACTATGAATGAAGATGTGAAGTCTGACAAAGAACGGTTGCGCAAGCGATATCGGGTCGAACGTCATGATGGTTTCATCCCGGTTGAATTTACCCATTTGGCGCAAAGTCCCGAGATCGCAGCTGCCCAAGTAATTGCCAGTTATTTTTCTTATGGCGATGAACCAGTTACTAAATTGTTAAATCAGACCTTAATCAAAGCTGGGAAAACTCTCCTGCTTCCATGTATCAGTGGATCCGAGATGATCTGGGTGCAATGGAATGGCGATGAATCACAAATTAACCACAAAACAAAAATTTCCGAACCAATTGGGCAACCGTTTTCCAACTTGGCAGCAATCGAAGTGGTTTTGGTTCCTGCGCTGCGAATGGATACAGATGGTTATCGATTGGGTCAGGGTGGTGGATTTTATGATCGCTTCTTGCCAAAAGTTAAAGCTTGGAAAATTGGTTTGCTCCACGATGGTGAATTATCTAGTCAAAAATTGCCACGCGAACCACATGACATTGCGTTAGATGCCGCAGCTACACCAGATTTAGTAGTGCGCTTTAAGAATTAGGAAGATTGCGCGCAATCACAATTCGTTGCACTTGATTAGTGCCTTCGTAAATCTGAGTTAGCTTGGCATCACGCATCATGCGCTCTACTGGGTAATCCGATACATAGCCATATCCGCCCAAGATCTGAACTGCGTCAGTAGTTACTTTCATGGCCACATCACTGGCCAAACATTTACTTGAAGCTGAATAGAACTTTAGATCGCCATCATTGCGTTCTGATCTAACGGCTGCGGCATAAGTTAATAAGCGAGCAGCTTCAATATTCATCGCCATATCTGCCAACATGAATTGCACGGCCTGGAAATCAAAGATTGGTTTATTAAATTGCTTGCGCTCGTGAGCGTACTTTGTTGCCACATCTAGTGCGCCTTGCGCTAAACCAAGTGCTTGTGCCGCAATAGTGATGCGTGTGTGATCAAGAGTGTCCATCGCGAGTGCAAAACCTTTACCTATTTCGCTAATTCGACGATCATCAGATAGTTCTACGTTGTCGAAATAAACCTCGCGAGTTGGTGAACCTCTAAAGCCCATCTTCTTTTCGGGTGCTCCGAAAGATACGCCAGGATCTGATTTTTCAACAACAAACGCCGTAATTCCTTTTGCGCCGAGGGCTGCGTCCGAAGTTGCCAAAACTGTATAGAAGTCAGAGAAACCAGCATTTGAGATCCATTTCTTGCTGCCATTGAGGATCCACTTATCGCCACTTTGAACTGCTTTGGTGCGCATCGATGCTGCATCTGACCCAGCTTCTGATTCAGATAAGCAGTATGAAAAACCTTTGCCTTTAGCTAACTGAGTTAGCCAGCGTTCTTTCTGCTCTTTGTTTCCACCAAGCATTAGCGGTAGTGAACCTAATTTGTTTACAGCCGGAATAAGTGATGACGATCCGCAAACGCGTGCAACTTCTTCAATAATGATTACAACACCAAGTGCATCTGCACCTTCACCGCCAAACTCAGTTGGTACGTGCGAAGCGGCTAAGCCAGCTTTTTGTAGCGCATCAAATGCCTCTTGCGGAAAACGGTGATCTTCATCGACAGCTTGTGCGTATGGAGCAATTTCATTTTCAGCGAGCGAGCGGACACTTGCGCGCAGATCTTTATACTCACTTGGTAAATCAAAGAGCGCGTCCATTGTTACTCCATCACTTATTTGCCGGACCGACGTTCGCGATCAGCAAGTTCTTGTAGGAACTTATTATATTGAGCCAACTCATCTGGCTGCCCCATGGCCGCCATTCGTTCCACTGAGCGATCAATTCGGCGAGCTTCACGAGCATCGTCACGAGTCCACATAATGAAGGTTGCAACTAGTGCGATCAGAATTGGAATTTCGCCCATGGCCCAGCCAATTGCGCCGCCCTTATTTTGATCAGCCAATAAATCACCCACCCAAGGTGTCTGCAGAGCTGCGAAGTAGCCGGAATCGATCAAAGTTGAAGATGACATCAGAGCGACTGAGAAGAATGCATGAATACTCATCGCGGCTAACAAAGTCACAATGCGCACCAGAAATGGTGGGCGCTTTGGATTTGGATCAATTCCGATGATTACATGGAAGAAAAGAAAGCCGACTAATAAGAAATGAATATTCATAAATAAGTGGCCGGCATGAGTATTCATTAACGTGCCAAAGAGCGAAGTGAAATAAAGCAAAAAGAGCGAACCATCGAAAATGACTAGCGCCCCGACTGGATTAACAATTATTGATGAATACCGTGAATGAAGTACTGCGAGTAATGTTCCTCGTACTCCGCGCTCTTCTGAGTTTCTACCTTGTGGCAAAGTGCGAAGCGCCAAAGTGATCGGTGCACCTAACACGATAGCGATCGGTGCAATCATGCCAAGTGTCATGTGAGCAACCATGTGCCAAGAGAAACTGAAGTGTGCATACAAACCTAAGCCACCGCTGGTTGCAAAATCGACTGCGCTGATTCCAATTGCAAATGAAATGGTGCGACCAACTGGCCACTTATCACCACGCTTGGTCAATACCATCACACCTTTTATATAAAGCGCTACTGCAATGACTAGCAACCCAATCATTAATGCATCTGGTTCGTAACCAAGAAGAATTCGCGACAGACTTGGTGGTTGAGGTGTCTTCACGCCCACTATTGAGAGGCCTCTGTCAACAGTTAAACCAGTTTCACGCTCTGGTGGCTGACTAGATGCCAATAACGAACCAATTGCCAAAGTGCCGGTCATGATCACTGCTTCGGCCAAAATCAATTGTAGGAATTTAGAACCTTTGATTTCAGATAATTTCTTTAGATTCTTGCGGTGCAAGTAACCAATCACAATTAAGCCTGCAGTGAGAAAGACTTTGGCAAGTACTAAATACGCATAACTACTTGCCCATGCCTCTTTAAAATCTAGCCGGATAAACGCATTGACGCTACCGCTAATTACCACGGCAATAGCTGCCCAAAGCGCCAGAACGCTAAAACGTGGCACCGCATGGGCTCTGCTTTCCGGCGCCAGAAAAGCAATTGCAAATACGCCACCGACCCAAAGGGCTAGCGCTATTACATGTATGGCTAGCGAACCAATAGCCATTGAGTGTGAGCCACTAGATGCGGAATGGCTCTGAAAAACCGGGATTACGATTGCGATCAAGGTTGCAAGCAATAGAAATGTGCCGGTGCCGATTGAGTTAAATCGAGGCACGACTAAGGAAATAAAGATAGAAAGTAAGAGTTGCACAAAAAGATATTGGCCGAGTGGAATTTGCAATAGAAATGAACGCAAAATATTTGGCTGTAAAACTTCAGAAACACTGGTGTTAAGAATATTCGCAAGAGTAAAAACTATAAAAAAGGCGTTAGATATCATCCAAATCAAACTTGCGATCGCCGCAAGTTTTCTTAACTCAAAATTAGTTTGCACAACTTTTCCGTTGATATCAAGCGTCAAAAAAGTTATTGCTAAAAGTGCGCCTACTAGCAAAAAACTGGAAGTTATTGAAGTGAATTTAAAAACCGTCAATAAGCTACTTATTAGCGATTGACTCATCTTTCGCTAAAGATTTTCCGCGCGTACATTCCTAGTCCGATTAATACGAAAATAGATAGCACTAACATCATGATCACTAAGAAATCTGTTCCTTTGCTACTGCCAGCACTTGGCTGCGCACTCGCAGTTGCATCTATTGCAATCGGAGATGGTGACTGAGATGAAACTGAATCTGGCGAAATGAAGTTAAAACGATAATTTCCAGTTAGCGGTACATCATTTTCAGCAAGTAACGTGTAACTAACGGTGTAGTAACCACCAACAGTTAACGGAATTAACCCAACGAGTGCTTCGGTATCAGCAATAGCTAAAGTGCCATCATCAACTCGATTGCCTGATGGGTCAGTAACTTCGACGCTATTGCCATCGGCCATAAGCGGCAACGAAGTAATGATTGTTACGGCGCTAGGTGATACCAATACGGTCGAACCGCTAGCTGGATCGGCTGTGACTAGTTCATTTGCATTTGCCATTGGAAATGCCATCAGAACTACTGCTGCGAGAACTGCACCAAATTGCTTCAACTTCATGATTTAGCCTTCCTGGCCCGCGCCGATTAGCCTCAATCGTCCCACTTCTTTAGACTTCCCTCTACTGCGCCCGTTCATCAGGCTTAAATTTTTGCTAACTAGAGTCGGAAGGGAATCGAATGCCAACGTATCAATATGCCTGCACCGCATGTGACCATGAGTTCGAAGCCTTTCAATCATTTACCGAAGACTCATTAACCGAGTGCCCAGAATGCAAAGGCGAAGTTAAGAAGGTTTATTCGGCTGTCGGCGTAGTTTTTAAAGGCTCCGGATTTTATAAGACTGATTCAGCGAAAAGTTCTACTGCTTCGGTTCCGGCAGCCGCACCAACTCCGGCGCCAGCGCCACCAGCTGCAAAGTCTGAATAGTTTAAAAGTAACTAGTCGTCGTGATGCGGCGGCTTATCGCCAGCGATTTCGGCGTCGCGTTTAGCATCTTCAATTGATTGCTCGTGATCAATCTCATCTGAAGTCACCTTAGGAAATAGCTCACTCATAATTAGGCAGTCTAGTCCTTTCGGTACAGTTAGCATATGTTTGAGAAACTTGGTCACGTCATTGTTCGCCGCCGTAAAGCAATGGTTATTTTGTTTATCGTCAGCGTGCTTACAGCTGGCACAGTCGGCACCATGATTTTTAGCCGCCTTGATTCAGGCGGTTACTCAAACCCCAATAGTGACTCATATCAGGTCTATAACTACTTAAACAAAAACTTAAATGTCGCCGACCCTAATATTGTTGTAGTTGTTGACTCTGGCAATTTGCCAATCACTGATCCAACAGTTGCCACGAAAGCACAAATGCTCGAAACTGAAATGGCAAAAGCGCCAGGTGTAACAAAAGTTGTTTCTTATTGGAATACCGGCGGTGAAAAAACACTTGCTGCTTCTGATGGCAAGGCTGCTTATATTTTGATCTACGGTGGTGGCGAAGCATTTACACCTGAGAGCCAAGAAATGGGCGCTTACTTCCAAAAGAATTTTGATGGAAAGCGCGATGGCTTAACGATTTACTCAGGCGGCGTCGGAGTCGTCGGAAATGCGATTAATAAAAAGATTGCAGATGACTTGAAAATAGCTGAGGCAATATCAATTCCATTAACTTTTATTTTGTTGGTTATGGTCTTTGGGGCCATGGCGGCGTCGGCAATGCCATTAATCGTTGGCATATCTGCCATTCTTGGCGCCTTCTTTCTCCTTTACTTAATCTCA
This sequence comes from Actinomycetota bacterium, assembly GCA_026393075.1. Classification (GTDB taxonomy): domain Bacteria; phylum Actinomycetota; class Actinomycetes; order Nanopelagicales; family Nanopelagicaceae; genus Planktophila. The sequence goes on from JAPLAW010000015.1 coordinate 44,140, forward strand.
CTAGTCACAAGCGTGAGTGTTTACGCCCTCAACTTAACGACTGGCATGGGGCTTGGCCTAGGTATTGATTACGCGTTACTAATTGTTAATCGGTTCCGCGAAGAGCTACATCGAGGCAAGAACGTTGAAGATTCAATTGTTGACACTATGGTAAGCGCCGGAAAGACGGTCTTTTATTCTGGATTAACAGTTCTAGTTACTCTCTTTTCGCTCACCTTTTTCCCGCTACCTTTCCTTAAATCATTTGGCTACGCCGGTGTATCGGTCGTAGCTATTGCAGTTGCTGGTGCGTTGTTCGGTCTGCCACCAATTCTGGCCATGCTCGGAACGAAAGTTAATAAAGGCGTCGTTCGTAAATCAGCAATCGAGCATAAGGATGAGGGGCGATGGGCTCAAACTGCTCGTTTAGTTATGAAGCGCCCGGTTGCAGTTGTTCTACTTTCACTAATAATTCTGGGAATACTCGCTGCGCCAATTAAAAATATTGCCTTCTCGCAAGGCGACTCCAGAATTTTGCCAGCAAGCAACCCAGCTGCAGTTGCTACCGCAATTCAAGAATCTCGTTTTGAAAGCAATATTGCCACCATTGACATACTTGTTTTGGATGGTGCTGGTAAAGAGATTGAAATTTCAAGTTATATTGAAGAAGTTAAGAAAATCTCCGGAATTGTTACCGTGGCTGCGCCTCAAGCTATCGGCAACGATATTCAAATCACGGCATATGAATCAATGTTGCCACGATCACCTGAAGCTCAGCAGTTGATTCATAATCTGCGCGATTTGCCCGCACCTGCCGGAACGCTAATCGGTGGAGTAGCAGCTGATTACACAGACACTCAAGATGGAATTGCAGAAACATTGCCACTCGCTCTCGGTTGGATTGCAATTAGCGTTTTGATTCTGCTCTTTGTATTTACTGGTTCAATAATTTTGCCAATTAAGGCCATACTTCTCAACGTCATGTCTTTAGCAGCAACCATGGGCGTAATGACTTGGATCTTCGTAGACGGCAACCTGCAATGGCTAGTTGGTTCATTTACGGTGACTGGTTCTCTAGATACCTCAATTGTCATTCTGATTTTTGTAGTGGTCTTTGGATTATCAATGGACTATGAACTCTTCTTGCTTTCACGGATTCGCGAAGAACATCTGCTTGGTAAATCAAATATTGAATCCGTTGCTACAGGCTTGCAACGATCAGCCCGAATTATTACTGCAGCTGCTGTGCTGCTGGCAGTTGTATTCGCAGCCTTCGTTACTAGCGGCGTGACCTCAATAAAAATGATGGGCTTTGGTGTTGCATTTGCAGTGGTTCTCGATGCCACTTTGATTCGTGCCTTACTAGTGCCAGCTTTGATGCGTTTATTGGGCGAACGTAACTGGTGGGCGCCTAAAGCAATGCAGCGATTTACGCTTAAGCACTAACAACCCTTACCCTTTAGCCATGGATTTAATTGCTTCCCTGCAATGCGCTGACCAACCAGGCATCGTTCATGCGATGACTTCGGCGGTTTTAGCCTGCGGCGGAAACATCATCGAAAATCAGCAATTTACTGATCCGACTACGAATACCTTTGTAATGCGCACTCGCTTTGAAACTTCACAAGGCCAAGCTGCTGCTGAAAAATCATTAAATGAAGGTTTAGCTAAGTACAGCCCAACTCTTAAAATTCGCCCAACTTCCGAGCGCCCGCGCGCACTCGTTATGGTCACCAAAGAGAGCCATTGCTTGCGTGACTTGCTTTATTTAAATGAACTAGGCGAACTTAAAGTTGAGATTCCACTCGTTATTTCTAACCACGAAGAACTGCGCCAACTAGTTGAATCTCATGGCGTTAAATTCATGTACTTACCTGGGGACAAAGCTACCCAAGAAGCAGAGATTGCTAAGCAGATTGAATTACTTAAGATCGATTTTGTGGTTCTTGCTCGTTACATGCAAATTCTTTCCGCCGATTTCTGTAACAAGTTGCCTGGAAAAATTATCAACATTCATCACTCATTCTTGCCAGGCTTTAAGGGCGCCAAGCCTTATCACCAGGCACATGAGCGAGGCGTAAAAATAATCGGCGCAAGCGCTCACTTTGTTACTAGTGATTTAGATGAAGGCCCAATCATTGAACAAGATGTTGCGCACGTAACTCACATTGCAACCCCTGAAGAGTTAATCGCAATTGGTCGCGATATTGAACGTCGCGTTCTAGCAAAAGCAGTAAAGCTTTACTCCGAAGATAAAATTTTTGTGGTTGGTAAGCGCACTGTGGTGTTTTCGTAAGAACTGATGTTCCTAATCGCCTCGATTCTCTCGATTCGATAGTGAAGCAAGCGTCACTTAATCCGTAGATTCACGGTACGAGCCCATCTGGGCCCAAGTATTTAATTTTCTTTTCAAATTCGCATAAATCCGGACGCTATCAACGGTGTAGCCAATATGAAAAGGTTGCCTATATTCGTAATTGCGCTAGTTCTCCTTGCTCCTGTTGTGCACGCCACCGCTGCGCCCAAGGCTCAGAATGAATGGGGCACGACGCACAAGATTATTTTTGTTGGTTTGACGCCCAAGGATCAGCCAAATTTCTGGACGGAAAATCTAGTGGATACAGCCACTGCCACAAGTGACGGCGAGATGCTGAGTTTTGCCAAGGAATCGGTGAAAAATGCCATCACCTTTTGGAAGCAAAATTCCCGCGGCAAAATGAAGTTCGCAACATCTAAGTTCATTATTGGCAAAGCTGGAACCGCTATCAAGCATTGCGCGAGCTCTGCCGACATAAAGGCGGCAACGAAGATTGCGGGCTTAAAGACGATCCCAATCGGGACCCACATAGTTGTTGCAAACATTTATGACTCGTGTGGTTATGCAGGACTTGGTTCGCAAGAAGGAAATGCTATAAACCTTCGATCTTTTGGATCAACGACATTGGCTCACGAGCTCGGGCACAATTTTGGCTTTTACCATTCCTCATCCATGTATTGCAAAGGATCTGATTTCACAAAGTTTAATGCGACAAATTGTTCCGTCGAAGAGTATGGAGACTTTAGAGATTTGATGGGCAATGAAGATTGGTGCCCCAATACGACCTTAAGTGCCACTCAAAGAGCAACCATCTTTCACACACCGCTTGCAAAAACTATCAAGATTGGTGCTGACACAACCGTTGATGAATCAAGTTTGGTAACAGATAAAATAGTTTATGAATTTGGTTATAAAGGTAATTGGTATTTCTTTGAGTACTACATCCACTCAAAGGATCCATGTTCGTGGGTCACAAATTATCTGTACGAACCCCAAATTCAGGTGAGAATGATTGGTCCAGCATGGACAACTGCTCAAGGTAATGCTGTCGGCCCAATATTGATTGTAAGACTTGGTTCTGATCTCCCAGCAGGTGAGCCAGTTCTAGATGAAGATGGTGAACCTATTCTTCCGCCTTTGTACAAAACAACTCTGACCGGATTTCAGGCGGGTGAAGTATTTAAGCTGCCAGGTGCTCCCTATAAGTTAACTGTTAAGAGCACTGGAGAAACTAGTGCTGTGTTTACATTAACTAAGAGCTAGTATTTTAAAATTGGTTTCAACAAATAGTTACTAGTTGTGTCCCCGGCGGGAGTTGAACCTGCGACCTACCGCTTAGGAGGCGGTTGCTCTATCCACTGAGCTACGGGGACTTAATTAATAGGTGAAATCTACCCGCCCATTAGGTTGGCAGATCACGCTCATGCGGAGTAGCCTCGGCCTTCTACCGAGATGGAGTTTTTTCCTCATGAGAGGCCAACAATGAAAGCGCTAGTAATAGGCGCTGGTGGCGTCGGTAGAGCAATTGCCAATATCGCATCCCGCAGAAGCTTTATCTCTTCTATGGTCATTGCCGATCGCAATTTTGCTCGAGCCGAAGAAGCAGTCGCCCGCGTTAAAGATGCCCGTTTTTCAGCCGCTGAAGTTAATGCCGCTGAACTAGAAGATATCCGTGCGTTAATTCGCAAAGCAAAGCCCGATGTCGTGATCAATGCAGTTGATCCACGTTTCGTCATGCCGATTTTCTTGGCTTGTGAAATTGAAAATACAAATTACATTGACATGGCGATGTCTTTATCGCGCCCACATCCGCATTATCCAAACACTGAAACTGGTGTGAAGTTAGGTGACGAGCAATTCGCACGTGACTGGAACTGGGGCGAGCGCGGTATTTATGCACTCGTTGGTATGGGAATCGAACCTGGCATGAGTGATGTTTTTGCTAAGTACGCATCTGATTATTTATTTAGTCGCCTAGATTCAGTAACTGTTTTTGATGGTTCGAATTTAACTGTTGAAGGTTTTGATTTTGCACCTTCGTTCTCAATTTGGACAACCATTGAAGAATGTTTAAATCCGCCACTGATGTGGGAAGACGGTCGTGGATGGTTTACGACTGAACCATTTAGTGATTTAGAAGTATTCGATTTCCCAGAAGGTATTGGGCCAGTTGAATGCGTAAACGTTGAACACGAAGAAGTTGTGCTAATCCCCCAGAAAGTTGATGCCAAGAAAGTTGCCTTTAAGTACGGCCTAGGCGCGCAATTCATAACAACGTTAAAAACAATTCATATGCTTGGAATGGATCGCAAAGACACCGTTGATGTGCAAGGAGTTGCAGTGTCACCTCGTGATCTATTGGCAGCTGCGTTGCCCGACCCAGCAACACTTGGTTCGCGCATGAAAGGTAAAACTTGTGCCGGAACTTTGGTTAAAGGTTTAGATAAAGAAGGTAAGCCGCGCGCTGTATATATGTACAACGTGGTTGATAACTCATGGTCTATGGCTAATTACGGTGATCAGGCAGTTGTTTGGCAGACCGCAATTAACCCAGTTATCGCTATGGAATTAATCCATAACGGCACCTGGCAGCCAGATGGCGTTAACGGCCCAGAGTGGTTTGATGCAAAACCATTCTTAGATCTACTCGAGAAATATGACAGTAGTTGGCATATCCGCGAGGAATCTACCGATGGCATCGTCCCTGATGATGCGGCTTCAATCGCTTAATTAAATTGACGGAGATCATGAGCAATCAAGGAAATAAAGACAAGTGGGCGCTAGTTACTGGCGCTACTGCAGGAATCGGCGAGAGTTTCTCGCGCTTACTTGCTGCTCAAGGTTTTAATTTAGTTTTGGTTGCTCGTGATCTACCGCGGTTAAATGAACGCGCCTCTGCGTTAGAAGCTAATTTTAAGATTCAAACAAAAGTCATTGCAGCTGATTTAGCGACTGACTCTGGTTGTAAATTAATTGAAGATTTCATTGCTGATAATGAAGTTGAAGTGTTGATTAATAATGCTGGTTTTGGAATTAATAAATCCTTCTTGGTAAGCGACATGGCTGCCGAGCAACAAATGTTTGATGTTTTAGTTCGTACACCAATGCGCTTGATGCACGCGATCTTGCCTGGGATGAAAGAACGAAATTCGGGAACAATAATTAATGTTTCATCCGTTGCAGCCTGGATTGCTGGCGGAACTTATAGTGCTAGCAAGTCTTACTTAACCGTGCTTACCGAATCACTCCACACTGAATTAACTGGTACAAATGTAAAAGTCTCAGCACTGGCACCTGGGTTCACGCGTACCGAATTCCACCAACGTGGTCGTATGAAGATGAGTGCCTTACCTAACTTTATGTGGCTAAATGCCGATGACCTGGTTGCAAAAGCTTGGTCAGATGCACAGAAAGGCGCTGCAGTTTCAGTGCCGGGCTGGCAGTACATTATTTTGAGTTCTTTCTTGCGATTTGGGCCAAGACCGCTAATTCGTAAACTGGGCATGAACGTTCGCGTTCGCCAGCGCAATAAATAAGATCTCACATCAATTTCGCAGGTATTTCCCGCGTTACAAGCAGGTCCTTTTAATCGGCTTCGGTAAGATTGCCGCATAATCTATGGAGGTCAATATGTTGCGCAAGGTTTCTACTCTCTCTATTGCAGCGGCTCTCGTTGCGGGCGTTCTAATGGCTGCCCCAGCATCAGCTGCTACCAGCAATGGCTCAACCTGCACCACTGTAAATAAGACCACCAAAGTTAGCGGGTTTACCTACAGATGCGTGACTGCGGTTAAGTCCACTGTCACCCTTGATGGAGCTAAGACCACAATTTATATACCTGCAACTGCAACGACTAAGAACGCCAAGAAGTACTACTTAGCCGTTGATTGCATTAACGAATCAACTTCATACACAAAGTCAGCGAAAGAAATTGCCGGTCTTGAGACCAGTACTGCAGCTGCACTTGTAGAAATCGATGCTCAGATTGCGGCTCAAGTTACTGCGAGTGCAAGCGTGCAGACTCAGATTGATGCGCTAACTAAAGAGAACGCTGATATTGCGATCAAGATTAAAGAGCAAACCGATTTGATTCCTATTGCCCAAAAGGAAGTTACAGATTTAACTGTCAAGATTGCCGGAGTTACTAAGCAGATCGATGATTTCACCGTGATTTTGAATGATTCAAAGACTAAGTTGACAACGCTAAGAGCTGACAAAGTTAACGCTGCGAAAAATGCAGTAACTATTACCAAATTAGCCACTGCAGTTAGCCAACTGACTATCTCAATCACTTCATTGAAAACTTATAATTCGAGTTCTAAAATTCAGATGCAATCACTTAATGGCTCGATTAGTAAGTACAACTCATCAATCATGCAGCTAAAGAGCACCGTGACCAAGAACTTAGCTTCGATCGAGAATTCCAAGAAGATTGGTTCGACAATTGTCACCCTTAATAAGACTAAAGAATTAACCTCTAGTCAATTAAAGCAAGCAAAAGATGCGCTTACCCAAACTATGAACTCACGCAATCTGCTTTGCAGTGCAGGTTTATAAGTAAATCTCTTAAAAGAATAGGGCTGGTCAGTTAACTCTGGCTAGCCCTATTCTTTTCCCCTTTCTAAAGTATTTACAGTTTTGAAATGGCTACCTTGAAATTATTTCGAATCGGTAGTTTCATCTTGATTCTCGCCTCTTTTGCTGCGGGCATATCTATAGAAAAGCCTGACCTACTCGCTGATTTACTCCTATATAACGTTGTTCCGCTCGTCTTATTGCTCTTAAGCATTTACGCGTTACGGGGTGAAGATTTACGCACTCGTCTTTCACTCGAATTAGCCCTCTTTCTATGGTTTGCCGGGTCGGTGATCTCTTCCTTGACTGCCGTCTATTTGCTTACAAATACTTTTCAAGTCATTTCTGACATCCTCTATCTGCTCTTTTATCCTTTTATCTTCATAGCTATCCCCCGGCTCATTAGAGCAAATGTATCTAGCACTATTTTGGAAAACATTGATGCTGCAATAGTTGCACTTGGAGTTAGTGCTCTTGCCTCGGCTTTACTTATGAAACCTGTTCTACCTAATTACAGTGGCAACCAGTTAGAAACTTTTTTTGCCATAATTTTCCCAGTTGCCGACATTGTGCTCATAGCTCTCATCATCTCGCTTAGCCCTTTTCATCGACTAAATTGGCGAAGTTTTATTCTCGCCATTGGTATTTTTGCATTCGCAGCAGCTGACTTTATAAATCTGTGGTTAAGCAGTCATGGCAAATATAGATTTGGCAGCTGGACAGATTCACTTTGGCTGGTTGCGCTATTTCTGATTTGTGAATCTTTATGGCACAAGCGAGATGAAAGTGATTCGCGAGTTCCAACGCATCCAGTTCTAATCGCTGTAGCAGTGTTATTTAGCGCGATTCTTTTATCTTTACTCGCCTTAAAGCCAGGATACTTACCAGGATTTATAGTTGGTCCAGCAATTGCTACTTTATTTCTGGCTTTTATTCGAATGGTTGTTGCGCTTAGGCAGGCTCAAGAAATTGGTGCAGAGCGCACCTTGGCTCGCACTGATGAGTTAACTGGGCTGCCAAACCGTAGAAAGTTCATGGCTGAACTAATTGAATTTTCTAATACCCAAGGAGCGTTATTGCTATTAGATCTAGATGGATTCAAGCCAATTAATGATCAGTACGGCCACGAAGTTGGTGACCAACTTTTGCGCGCAGTTTCACAGAGGTTTAGACGCTCGCTTCCAAGTCATTCCACGCTGGCACGCTTAGGCGGCGATGAGTTTGGTGCCCTGATTTCAGGCGATTTTGAAAGCACCATGGAAGCAGCTTTGGCTCTTCATGCCAGCGCTAGTTATCCATTTTCGATAGCTGGTGAAACGATAATGATTGGCGTCAGTGTTGGTTTTGTAACCAATGATGGAACTCGCGACATGATGCATCGCGCTGATCAAGCAATGTATAAAGCTAAACGCGAGGATCTCGGGGTTTGTCAGCTTTGATTTCTGATAAACGTTCGAGTGATTCAATTCGTTCGGCCGCATGGTCAACTATTCGCTCTTGATACCCATTGCTGTAGCCATCTAGATACAACCAAGGTTCGTGAATTTCTGCAGCCGATAAGTGTGCAAGTTCGGGCACATACTTACGGATGTAATCACCTTCGGCATCAAAACGCTTTCCTTGCTCAATCGGATTGAAGACTCGGTAGTAAGGCGAGGCATCGGTACCGCAACCAGCTGTCCACTGCCAGCCGTGCGAATTAGATGCCACATCAAAATCAATTAAATGTTGGCCAAAGAATCGAGCGCCATGTTGCCATTCTAAATGCAAATCTTTTACCAAGAAGGAAGCCACAACCATGCGAGTGCGATTATGCATCCAGCCTGTTTGTACAAGTTGTCGCATTGCAGCATCAACAAATGGGTAGCCGGTCTTACCTTCGCACCAAGCGTTAAATTTTGAATCAGGTTCGTCATATCGCATCTCTTTAAAACGAGGTGCGTAGTAGTCCCATGTTGTATGTGGGTTATGGTGCAATACGTCGGCATAAAATTCGCGCCAGGCAATTTCTTTCCGAAATACATCGTGCGCTTTACTATCTCCTAGTTTGGCCAGCAATGTGCGCGGATGAATTTCGCCCCATCGTAAATGGGCACTTAACCGACTGGTTCCATCAATGCCCGCAAAGTTACGGTTCTCATCGTATGAATCAAGGCCGTTACTTTGAAATTCTTGCCATCGATCAAACGCTGCGTTTTCACCGGCTGAAATATTGATTTCAGAATTCCACTCCGGAAAATTACGATCACCAGCAAGTGGCTCAGCAGCCTTAATATTCAATGGTTTTGCAGCTGGTGCGCGCCAACCATGAGTGCACCATCCGCGATAGAACGGAGTGTAAACGCGATAAGGGGTGTCATCGCTTTTGCGTACTCGTCCTGGTGCAACGGCATATGGACTACCTGTTTGCGTTAACTCAATTCCATTGTCGATAACTTTGGCATCGCGTGCAACTCCATAAGGCGTGTAATCAGCACTCACGTGAACTGAAGTCCCGTTATATCGACTCATAACATCTTTTAGTACGTCACTTGGTTCGCCAGCAATTACCAATAGCTTTTTACCCAATGATTTATCAAGAGACTGCAAGCTTTGCGCTAGGTAAGCCAATCGGAAAGAACCGGATTTGCTAGCGATTCGGCTGTCCATAATAAAGAGCGGAACTATCTCATCGCCTGCTTCAATCGCGGCTAAAAGCGCTGGGTGATCAGAGATGCGTAAGTCACGGCGAAACCAAATAATCGCCCGCTTCTTTACATTCTCTGATGCCATGGCATTATTCAACCACTATGGAGTTAATAAAGAGATATCAAGTTCGCGGAGTCTCCGGCGAGGTAAGCCGCGTGCAGATTGAAGGACGAACTGTTGATTATTGGATTCCAAAGGGTGTGCCTCAGCATCTATTGATTGCCCATGATGGGCAGAATGTGTTTGACGGAAAGACCTCAACTCATCGCCGCAGAACTTGGGAGATGGCGCAAAGCGCAATCCGAGTTTCTGAACACCTAGGAATTAACCCACCAGCAATTATTGCGATCTGGCATGGGGGAAGCAAGCAAGATGAACATGGTCGGGCAAAGGACTTATCACCGCAAAGATTCTTTCAAGAAGATGTCGTAGTTAATTCTGTTAACGTAGTAAAAGCTGACTTGGCTCATCTACGCGGTGATCAATATTTAAATCTGATTTTTGATCAAATCGTGCCGGAAATCCTCAGCGCCTATGAACTTGAAATACCGGTTGCGAACCGGGCAATGATCGGTTCTAGCATGGGTGGATTATCAACTCTTTACGCTGGAATTCAGCGCCCTGAGCAGATGAGTGCACTTCTTGCACTCTCACCGCATTGGACTATTGGTGGCAATCGTTTGGTCGAGCGCACAATTGAAGAGCTACCGAAGCCAGGTCGCCACAAGATCTGGATGAGCCGTGGAACTAAAAGCCTCGATGCAGATTACAAACCATTCCAAGAGTATGCCGATCGATTGATGCAGGAAAAGGGTTACCGAATCGGACATGACTTTGTAACTAAGGTTTATGAAAAGACCAGCCACAACGAAAAATCGTGGGCTAGCTATTTAGACCAAGTAATGAAGTTCTGGCTTAATAGCTAACTTTGTATTTAATGATCTTTGAGACTGCGGTTTTGTTTGCCGCATTCTTTACAACTGACACAAATTCAAGGCTAGTACCACTTGGGTAATTTCGAGGTTCTAAAAAGACTCGATACAAACCAGCTACTGCAGTATCGCCCTTGACAGTGCGGTGATCTGAAGTTCCGATATTCACCCAACTCTTACCAGCTTCGCGCACTAGATAAGTTACTTGGTTGTATTCATCGCCTTTAACAGTTGAACTTAACTCCAGTAAATAATCCATCGCAAAATCAGATCGTGGTGCATTTAGAGTTACTGCTGGAGCAAGCTTTGCTTTGAACTTGGTGGCAGCTTTGAGAACTACATAATTAGTTGGGCCAACTTTCACTGTCAAAGTTGCACCAGCGGCTGATGAAGAAAGTGCAGTACCAAGAATTGGTGTCCACTTCGAACCTGACGTACTAACATTAAATTTGATTTCTTGAGCAGTATCACCGGAGTTAAATATAACTGCGTATTCCTGGCCGTTTAGATAACGAGTTGTCGCAAAGACAACGCCGTTGCCATACCGGATCTGTTGGGTGCCAGAACGTAGCGCAGGGTTTGCTTTAATAACAGCTTGCATTGCAGTGATCTGATCTTCTAGTGGATTCGGCACATCAAAAGCGCTACGAGTGCCGATTGCATCAGAGCCAATACGTTTTTCGTCTTGCCAGTATGAAACCAGCGTAGGGAACATGTCTTGGCGAGCAGCTTTATCTCCTCCGCTGCCAATCATGCCCTTCTCATCTCCATAATAAATTGCTGGCCCGCCGCGAAGCAGGAATAGCAAAGAATTTGCGAGCTTAGATTTAGCTAACGCATCAGCGTCATTACTCGCTGCACTATCGATGAACATTCCGATTCGACCCATGTCGTGGTTACCAAGGAATGTGGTTAAACCATAGGCCGAAGTAGTTGCAGTTGTATAAAGATCGTCTGCATTAAAGAGTTCAACTAATTTTTCTGCCCCGCGACCTTCAGTTATAAAAGAAGTCACATTACTTTGGAAAGCAAAATCTAGAATTCCAGGAAAAGCTTGGTTTCGGACAAACTGTGCTGTTGCCAGTGGGTTTGAATCATAAACTTCACCATAAATAGGAAAATCAGTTTTGCCTGCAGCTTTAGCGGTTTTTAAAATCGCTGGAATAAATGCTTGCCAGAATTCTGGGTTAACGTGTTTTGCGGTATCGATGCGATATCCGTCGATGCCAAATTTAGTTATCCAGCTACTCCATACATCTATCCAACCTTTCACCACTTCTGGCTTTTGAGTAAAGACATCATCAAGGCCGTAGAAGTCACCATCTAAAACTGAAGTACCAGACCAATTTGAATCACCACGATTGTGATAGTTGGTAATGTCATTTAGAAATGCTGGCTTCTTAATGTTGGCATTTACCGCATCAACTGATGGTTTCTTGGCGAATGAAACATTGGCATCTAGCTTTGGAAAAGTATCTTTTCCAGCAAATAAAGCTGGATCAAATGCTTTTCCAGCAGCATCTAAATAAGGTGCACTCTTATGGCTAACGTAGGCATTGTTATCGGAGTATTGGATTACGTCAGCTGTATGGTTTACGACGATATCAATAATTACTTTCATGCCGATTGCGTGAGCTTTAACTACTAACTCTTTAAAGTCATACTCGCTGCCTAGGTGTGGATCAACAGTTGTGAAGTCCAAGCCCCAGTAGCCGTGATAAGCCGCTGAATTTCCTTGCATCGTCTGCTGTTTAACTGGCGGAGTCACCCAGATAGAGGTAAATCCAAGCTTTTTTAGGCGATCTAAACTATTGGTGAGCCCCTTGAAATCGCCACCATGAAACATGCCGTAATCAGCAGGTTCAAAACCGCTGTCATACGCTCCTGCTTTAGCGCCACCATTGTCATTAGTTACATCGCCATTTGCATAGCGATCAGTCATAACAAAGTAGGCCGACTCATCACTTTGTGCACCACGTGCGATATTTGTGGCAAGTGCTGCAATATTTTCAGCAGCTGAACTCCCTGTGAATGACAAACCCAGAATAGTAACCGACAGTAGCGCGACGACTTTTTTCATTAAGCAACTTCCCAAATACCAGCTAAGCCATTCTTCGATTTTAACTTCAAACGAGAACCACTAGCAGCAGGGCCGAAATGAGTTCCAATTATTGAGTAACCAAATTTGCTTAGATCGACATCGACTTTAGTTTTATCTCGTGCAATCAGAATCAATAAATTTTGATCAGTTGCTTCGCGCAAAAAGAGTAAGTGATCGTCTTGCACATCGATCCAACGCAATCCACCTTCAATTAGCGCTGGTGCGGTGCGGCGAAGTTTCACTAACTCTTTAACTGAATTTAGGAAGTTGTGATCCCAATTGTGGGCATCATCCCAAGTCATGGTTCGACGAGCGTCTTCGCCCCATGCACCTTCGATTCCAATTTCATCACCAGCAAATATTGAAGGCACGCCCGGGTACGTAAGCAGTAGACCCATAGCTGCCATGTGCTTCTCTTTATCGCCACCAACAACATTGCGCATACGCGCTGTGTCATGTGAATCAAGAAGTGTCATGCTGTCAATTAAGTTGCGCCATGGAATTGAAGAGTTAAATACCGTCATCGCTTTAACGAATTGTTCGCCTGTTGTTTTTGGAATTGCAATTGGCAAACCATGGAAACCGCCGGCTTCGAGTTTTGGGTTGTGATTAAACCAAGCCCAAAGTGGTCGCATGAATCCGTTGTAATTCATGGTGCCATCCCAGCCAGTTCCGTTGAGATCGGTTGGCCACATATCGGCGTTCTCAGCCACTAACCAAGTATTTGGTTTCATTTTGTCCATAGCGATGCGAATATCACGCATAACTTCATCATGAATATCGGCTTCGCGATAGCGTCCAGTTTGGTTGCCTACATCGATACGCCAGCCATCTAGGCCATATTTGGGTGATAGCCACTTCTGAATAACTGAATTTTTTACTTCATAGAAACGCTTACGCAATTCGGCTGATGCAAAATTTAATTTGGGCATTTGCTTTACGGCGTAGAAAGTCGCATAACCAAACATTGACTTCTTATCCCAGTAGAAGAACTTGTTTTCTTTCGAGCTCTTACTCTTCTGGCCAGTTAAGAACCAAGGGTGTTCATTGCTGCAGTGGTTGGTAGTTATGTCACCTAGCACTTTGATCTTTGCTTTTTTAGCAGCTTTCATAAATTCAAAGAATGCTTTATCGCCACCTAGTAGCGGATCAATTTTGTCGAATGATGTTGCGTCATAACGGTGATTAGATTTTGATGGGAAAAATGGGGTGAAGTAAATTCCATTAGCACCTAAATCAATTACGTGATCAAGGTGTGCAGTGATGCCTTCAAAGTCGCCGCCATAGAGTTCAATTCCAGTTGTTGGGCCATGACCATGTGGCATAGCATCCCATTGCATTGGTAGCGCCCATTCAGGTGCCGGACGTTCGACGCCTTTAGCAAAACGATCTGGGAAAATTTGATAGAAGACAGAACTCTTTAGCCAAGTTGTGGTGCGCGGCCGAGCAATGATTCGAAAATCTTCATTGGTGTGAACATCGTGGTTAAATAAACCTGAAGCATTTAGCCACTCATACTTGCCGGCTCGAGTAAATAGAAAACGATATTGAACGTCATAGTTCTTAACTGGAATCTTGGCTGACCACCAAGACTCAACTTCGCCATCGCTTTCCTTCGTTAGCTTGGCAACAGTTGATTCGCTATCCATGTAGTAACGAACTAGCCCAATATCAAAGGTGTAGGTATTCGGTACGCGCACTCGAAGCGTTACTTCGGAACCTATTTTTGGCGCATCGGAACTTACATAAAGTTCAGAACCGTCATGGTGAGGCTTTAGATGGGCATCGTTGAAGGTCATTTCTTCCCCTTTTAATCTCGGCACTCGGGCTCAATATCGCCCTAAAAGTACCTGTTTGCCGGCGCTTTTTTCCTCATGAATAAGGTGAGCAGGTCAGGCTCTAATTGTGGCTGTACGCAGGCTATGTAACAGCCTCCCATTTACAACGATTTCGATACAAAACCCGTTATGGCTAGAACCGCCGAATAACGGCTAATAAACTCCTGCCAATCCCTAACGGGTTTGATCATCCCTCTAAAAAGTTAGAAAGGCAAACAATGATTCTACGTAAGCGTAGCCTTGCAACTGCTCTGGTTCTTGCCGTAGCAGCTTCAGGTGCAATTGTTGCTCCTTCATTTGCAGCAGCAAATGCCGCCAACACAGTAACAATCTGGAATGGCGCTGAAACTGCAGCTAAGGACGCACAAACACCAATTATTGCAGCATGGGCTAAGACTCAAGGCATCAATATCAATGTGGTTTACAAGAAAGATATCCGTAACGAATTCATTAAAGCTGTTCCAGAAGGAAAAGGCCCAGACCTAATGGTTGGTGCTCATGACTGGACAGGTCAACTAGTTGGTGCCGGCGTTGTCGCTCCAATTGTTGTTGGTTCATTAGCAACTAAGTTCTCAGCAGACATGCGTTCAGGTTTCACTGTTGGTGGCAAGCTTTACGGAATGCCTATCTACACTGAAAACATCGCACTTGTTTACAACAAGGCTGTTGCAAAAGATCCTAAGGGAATGACATGGGAGCAATTACTTGCATCATCTCGTGGCGTAACTCTTCCTTGGGCACGTGGTGGAACAAATAACGATCCATACCACTTGTCACCAATCGCAACATCATTCGGAATTTCACAGTACACACGTAACAACAGCGGATGGACAAAGACAATTGGTTACACCGGCGCAGGAGCAGATGCTTATGCTGCATGGTTAGCAACTAATGGTCCTAAGTTCATCGACGGTGGCTGGGATCAAATGCGTTGTAACATCCAAAATGGTGGTTATGCAATTACCGGTCCATGGATTCTTGGTGGCCTAGCTGAGAAGACTTCAACTAAGTTGATCATGCCTGATGGATCAAAGAAGGATTGCGTTGGAGCAGCAATGAAGCCGGAAGATGTTGGCGTTGCTAGCTTCCCATCAGCTGGTGGAAAGACTCCTCACCAGTTCTCAGGCCAATATGGATACTGGCAGTCAGTAAAGGTTGCTGGAGCTAAGAACTCAGTTAACGTAGGAAAGGTTCTACGTTATATCGGTTCAGCAGACTTCCAAGGACAGTTCGCAAACATCAAGGGTGCCGAGCGCATTCCTGCGAACTCTGATGCACTTGCACAGCTAACAGATAAGCGTCTTGCTGCATTTGGTGCTGCTGGTCAGAATGCATGGCCAATGGCTTCATATGTATTCCAAGACACTACCTGGGCCAAGATCGGTGCTGCTGAAAAGGCACTTGTTGAAGGCACAGCCAAGGGTGACCCAGGTACTTTCTTTGCAAGCGCAATGAAGGCCCTACAGTCAACAATCGACGCTGCTTAATTAGCATCGATTAGATATCAGTACTGAGTTAGGGGTCCGAGGCCAGAAATGGTTTCGGACCCCTAACTTTTCTAAATAAAAAGTTTTAAGATTAGCAATACTTAAAAATCACTGAAAAAATTCGAAGGAGCAGAACGCCCATGAGAACACGAAATAAGAATTTCGAACTTTATTCGGGTGGAACTCCAAGTTTACGTGGCACCTTAGCCAAGATATTTATCTTAGGCATAGTCGATGCCGGTGTTGGTTTTGTATTAATGATTCTTTTTGGAAAGCAAAAATATGGTTTTGCAATTTTCTTCGGAATTGTTGCTTTAGTAATTAACTGGATTTACCTTCGTCGTGGTGGATTGCCCGCAAAGTATTTAGCTCCCGGGGTTCTTCTCTTGTTAGCATTTCAAGTTTATGTTGTCGTTTACAGCGGTTATATCTCGTTTACCAACTACGGCTCTTTCCATAATGGAAGTTACACCGAAACCTTAGATGCGATCCAGCAAGCAGCTGTTGAACCTATTGAAGGCGCAGCTGAATATGAAATTAAAGTTACTAAATCTAAAGACGGCTCAATTCAATTTGTCGCATTCGATGTAAATACAAAAAAGGTTTACATGGGTGGTGAAAACTATGCAAAGCATCCTTGGCATGAGGTCACGGCAGCTGAAGGCTTAGTAGTAAACGCAGATGGTTACCCTGAAGCTATTACAGGCCAAACATTTTTGAACGATAACCAGGTAAATGACCTTGCTTCGACAATTACTAAAATAAAAATTCCCCTGGGTCCTAATCTGAGTACGGATGGCTTTATCGCTACAGCTGATGCTTTCTTCGCTCAGCAAAATCGATTCTCGTACATTTATGATGAGAAAACTCGAGTAATGACTCGTCTTAGTGATGACAAGAAGTTCATTGCTGACGACAAAGTTGGTTTCTTCAAGAATGTTGATGATGGCGAGTTGCTAAGTGAGGTTGGCTGGCAGGTAAGAATTGGCTGGAAGAATTACGCGAAAATTTTTGGCGATAAAGAACTGCGTGGCCCACTCAGCGGCATCATTCTCTGGACCATCTTGTTCGCATTTGGATCCGTTCTTTCAACATTTATTCTGGGGCTAGCCCTTGCGTTGGTCTTTAATGATCAGCGGATTAAAGGTCTACGAGTTTATCGAGCAATCTTCATCTTGCCGTACGCATTTCCAGCCTTCTTATCGGCTTATGTTTGGAAAGGTATGTTAAATACCCAGAATGGTTTTATTAATAACACCATATTGAGCTTTATGGGTGATAACAAGATTCAATGGTTTGAGCAACAAGGTGCTGCTCGCGCAGCAGTATTGCTAGTAAACCTATGGCTCGGATTCCCGTATATGTTCTTAATCTGTACTGGAGCGCTACAAGCGATTCCCAATGATTTAACTGAAGCAGCTAGCATTGATGGCGCATCTGCTTGGAAGATTATTAGATTGATTAAGCTACCGCTGCTGCTAATTTCGCTAGCACCGCTCTTAATCGCATCATTTGCCTATAACTTTAATAACTTCGGCGCGATTTACCTGCTAACTGGTGGTGGTCCGTTCTTAGATCAGACCTTAAAGGTTTCAGTTGGCGCAACCGATATTCTGATTACTTTCGTTTATCGAATTGCATTCAGCGGATCAATCGGTGCAGATTATGGATTAGCGAGCGCGTTCTCGGTTCTAATCTTCATGCTGATCGGCTCAATCTCATTCTTTAGCTTTAAACGAACCCGAGGATTAGAGGAGTTAGCGTAATGACTACTTTGCAAGCTCGTCATCCGAAAGCAAAGCGGGGCGGTTTTGTCCGTTGGTTCACACAAGTTGGCTGGAAGCACTTAGTAGGACTAGTTGTCATCGTGTTTGCGACATTTCCGTTGGTCTACATCCTTTCAACTTCCCTCACCAAAATGGGAAACATTGAGAACTTCACACTTTTCCGTCAGTTCTATTTGGGTAATTACAAAGACTTGCTGACTTCAACGGACTATCCGTTTGTAAAGTGGATGAAAAACACGCTAATTCTTGCTGGCTCTACTGCCGTTATCAGCGTATTTATTAGTGCGCTTGCGGCGTTTGCTTTCTCTCGCCTACGTTTTAAGGGACGTCGCCCAGGTTTACTTGCGCTGATTCTGATTCAGATGTTCCCATCTATTCTGGGTTTGACTGCAGTCTTCGGAATCTTAAGCAAGTTGACTGATTATGTTCCAGCAATTGGTTTGGGCACCAAAGCTGGTTTGATTCTGGTTTACCTAGGTGGCTCACTCGGCGGTGGAACTTACTTAATGTATGGCTTCTTTAATACCATTCCTAAGGAACTTGATGAAGCTGCCAAGATCGATGGTGCTACACATACCCAGATCTACTTCCAAATTATTCTGCGTTTAGTTGCACCAGTGCTTGCGGTTATGGCCCTGCTTTCTTTCATTGGAACATTTGGCGATTACGTTCTAGCGTCAATTGTTTTCAATACCAATGATCAATACACGGTCGCAGTTGGACTTCAATCATTGCTTGCTGATCCATGGACAAAGCAATGGGCGATGTTTGCAGCGGGTGCTGTGATGTCATCACTACCGATCGTAATCATCTTCGTGTCACTACAGAAGTACATCACCAACGGTCTAACTGGTGGCGCAGTAAAGGGTTAAGCCTGTAACCAGACTGTTGTTTCACCCGGTACTTGGCTACCAACTAGTGGCTGACTGCTTAGTAAAACTTTTCCTTTCGGAAGTTTAACTGGTGATTTTCCAAAGTTAGTAAATGATTGCCAACCATTTGGCCGAGCAAAGTGCAGCACGCTACGATTCCTATTGAAGATAAAATTAATTTCTTCATGACATTGCAAGCCTCTACGCATAGCAATTGCTGTGCGGTAAAGATTTAGTACTGAATTAGTGTCTGCCTCATTAGCTTCAACTGAATATTTTCCAAAGTCAGCTGGCATTGGCAAATGTGAACCACCAGGGCCAAAACCAAATGAGGATCCTGTAGTAGTCCAAGGCAACGGAATACGGCAGCCATCGCGACTACGAGCTTTGCCTGGGTTTCTAAACCATTGTGGATCTTGCATCGCCTCGCGAGGAGTATCGGCTACTTCGAATAGACCGATTTCTTCGCCTTGATAAAGATAGGTAGAGCCAGGAAGAGCCAGTATCAACATGGTTGAAGCACGAGCACGATCAATGCCTTGCTTGGCATCAAGCGGGGCTGATTTTCCTTCTGAGATGTACCACTTAACTAAATCTGTTTTGTCCGGTAATCCATAACGAGTTGGGTGACGCACGACGTCATGATTAGAAAGTACCCAAGTATTTGATGAACCAGATTTCTCGGCACGTTTCATGCTGTTGCTGATTAAGTGCTTAAAGCGCTTGGTATTCCAATCGGCATGCAATAAATCAAAGTTAAATGCTTGGCCAAGTGTTTCTTCACTTGCATATGCGCCAAGCCGGTGGGCTGGTGCGCTTGCTTCTGCCACTGCAACACGGGGTGGGTCGTATTCGTTAAAGACTTTGCGCCATTCGCGGTAGATCTCGTGCACTTCATCGCGGTCAAAGAGCGGATCGCTTCCATCGGGTTTAGTTGGATCAATATCCATCGTGTTGCGAGCAGGTAAGCCATCAGAGAAATCTTTTGTTAGCGCATGAGCCACGTCAATGCGGAAACCATCAACACCACGATCTGACCAGAAGCGCAACGTTTTAATAAAGTCGTCGCGAACTTCTTGGTTATCCCAATTGAAATCTGGTTGTTCAGGTGCAAATAAGTGCAGATACCACTGACCTGGTGTGCCATCTGGTTCAGTAACGCGAGTCCAACCAGTTGGACCGAAGTGGCTAACGAGTTCTGACGGGCGGATATCGCCATTTTCGCCGATGCCATCATGAAATATGTAGCGCTCACGTTCCGCCGAACCACGGCCAGCTTTTAGCGCCGCCTGGAACCACTCGTGCTGATCAGATGAATGGTTAGGCACAATATCTACGAAGACGCGAATTTCAACTTTATGTAGCTCTTCAATTAACTTATCGAATTCTTCCAAAGTGCCAATTCGTGGATCAACATTGCGGTAATCAGCTACGTCATAACCGCCGTCGGCTAATTCAGAGGGATAAAACGGACTCAACCAAACTGCATCAATACTTAATGATTTTAGGTATGTAACCCGATCAATCATGCCGGCTAGATCACCAATGCCATCGCCATTTAAGTCAGCGAAGCTGCGTGGGTAGATCTGATAGACGACGGCTTGGCGCCACCATTTTTTATCGCCAGCGATGAATTTGTAATCAGACATAATCTGCAAAGGCTAACAGAATGAGTGAAATTATTTGGCGTTTACCATGCGTTGCAGTTTTGGTAACAAAACAGTTATCCATTCTCTGTAACCACTTTCATTTATATGTAATTTCAAGATTGGCTCATCGGCCATTACAAATTGGTCAGCGAGGGATGCCCCATCTGATGCTACGAAATGTGACCATAAATCAATAAACTCGATATTGCTAGGTTTATTTAATTTGATGTAATTATTTGCCTCGATTACCCGATTGCGTAGATCAACACCTGAATCTTCGATGCCTCGAGGCAAGATTGTATGAAGCAGGATTTTGGCTTCTGGCAACTGCTTCTTGAACTCATCAACAATTGCTAACACGCGTGCACCAACATCGACGCCCTCACGATTTAACAACGTATTTCCAAAATCATTAGTGCCAATTAAAACTGAAACTACATCGGGCTTAAATTCAGTAATTTTTGGAATCATTGCAAGTTGGGCATCGGTTGAGTCACCTGAAACTGCGAAGTTTTCAACTTCAGCAAAGTCAATTTCTGCAGCCCAGTTGCCAGAAGCGGTAATGCTGTCGCCAGCAAATGCGATCTTCAACTGATTACTTAGTTGTGCAGCATGCCGACGGTGGGATCCCAGCCCGCGACATCTTCTGGACGACGTGGTGCTTTGCCAACGTAGCGAGCTGATGGACGAATCAAGCGACCAGTGCGCTTCTGCTCGAGAATATGAGCAGACCAACCTGCAGTGCGAGCAGCGGTAAACATTGAAGTAAATAGCGGTGCTGGAACTTCGGCGAAGTCGAGAATGATTGCTGCCCAGAACTCAACGTTAGTTTCTAGAACGCGATCTGGTTGACGCTCACGTAGTTCCTTAAGAGCTGCTTGCTCAAGTGCTTCAGCAACTGCGTAACGAGGTGCGTTAAGTTCTTTTGCAGTACGACGCAATGTGCGAGCGCGTGGATCTTCGGCGCGATAAACGCGGTGGCCGAATCCCATTAAGCGCTCTTTGCGATCAAGCAATCCTTTTACGTAAGTTTCAGCATTACCTGCTTTTTCCACATCTTCAATCATTGTAAGTACGCGTGCTGGGGCACCACCATGAAGTGGGCCTGACATCGCACCGATCGCACCAGAAATTGCTGCTGCAACATCGGCGCCGGTTGATGCAATAACGCGAGAAGTAAATGTTGAAGCATTCATTCCGTGTTCTGCAGCTGATACAAAATAAGCATCGATTGCACGAACATGAAGCGGGTCAGGCTCTCCGCGCCAACGAATCATCATTCGCTCAACAACGGTATGTGCCTTATCAATTTCAGATTCAGGAACTGCTGGAGCAACAATTCCACGTGCTGCCTGTGCTAAGTAAGAAAGCACCATCACTGATGTGCGCGCTAAGTTGCTGCGAGCTTCTTCATCAGAAATATCTAGAAGTGGCTTAAATCCCCAAGCTGGTGCCAACATTGCAATTGCAGATTGCACATCTACGCGCACATCACCTGAGTGAACTGGAAGTGGGAATGTCTCGGCATTTGGTAGACCAGGGTTGAATAAATCATCAACTAAGAGGCCCCAAACATTTCCGAAAGTTACGCGACCAACAAGGTCATCAATATCAACGCCGCGGTAGCGAAGCGCGCTACCTTCTTTATCGGGTTCAGCAATCTCTGATTCGAATGCGATTACACCTTCAAGACCTGGCTTGAAATCATCAGACATGTTGAACTCCTTCTAGGTTTGACTCGCTTTGCGAACCACTCTTATGGGGTAATTCTGCCCCTTAGGCGGGGGTGCTTTCTACCAAGTGGGCTAAAGATGCTTACTAGCCGAAAGTGACGTTAGATACAGCCATGGACAATTCATTAACCCGAGCCGAAATCTCAGCCATGCGCCGCTCATATGGAGAGGCTGGATTAGAGACTTTACCGGCCGACCCATTCGCAGCATTCATGACCTGGCTGACTGAAGCTCGTGCCAATCCAGTAATTGTCGAAGCGAATGCGATGGTCCTTTCAACTCTCGGCGGTGATGGCGATATTTCTACGCGCACCGTTTTATTAAAAGATATTTCCGAAGGTGGCTTTACTTTCTTTACCAATTATTCATCACGTAAAAGCCATGCCATGGAAATTAATCCGCAAGTTACGTTGCTCTTTCCTTGGTATGCAATGGAACGGCAAATCTCAATTAGTGGAACTGCCGAAAAGATTTCGCAATCTGAATCAGCCGAATATTTTGCAAGCCGACCTTGGAATAGCCAGATTGGAGCATGGGCTAGCCATCAATCAGCACCGCTAGCTTCACGCGAAGAATTGGAACAACGTTGGAAAGGTGCTGCGGAAAAATGGCCCGAAGGAACAGAGGTTCCGCTGCCACCATATTGGGGTGGCTATCGCGTCATGCCCAAGAACATTGAATTTTGGCAAGGCCGATATTCAAGATTGCACGATCGATTGCGTTATGAGTTCGATGCCACAACTAATAATTGGGTGTTAAACCGCTACTACCCTTAGGCTATGCCGGTGAGCGAAATTAAAATACCTGCAGATATTAAGCCCGTTGATGGTCGTTTTGGTTGCGGTCCTTCAAAAATTCGTCCAGCCGCACTTGATGCACTCGTTACAAGTGGCACGAAAATTTTGGGAACTTCGCATCGACAAAAACCAGTCAAGAACGTTGTAAAGAATGTGCGCGAAGGTCTCTCTTCACTATTCGCGCTGCCTGAAGGATACGAAGTTGTTCTTGGTAACGGTGGTTCAACTGCGTTCTGGGATATTGCCACATTCGGATTAATTGAAGAACGTTCACAACACTTAGTTTTCGGTGAGTTCTCATCTAAGTTTGCAGCTGCTGCTAAAGAGGCGCCATTCCTTGGTGAGCCAACAGTTATTAAATCTGAGCCGGGCACACACCCAGCAAACGTTGCTGAGACCGGCATCGATGTTTATGCGCAAACACATAATGAAACTAGCACTGGTGTTTCGATGCCAATTATTCGCCCAGCCGGCACCGATGGCGCACTAGTTCTAGTAGATGCAACAAGTGCTGCCGGTGGCCTAACTGTTGATGCTAAAGAGTTTGATACTTATTACTTCGCACCCCAGAAATCGTTTGCATCCGATGGCGGTCTCTGGATTGCTCTTATGAGTCCTGCTGCCATTGCTCGCGCTGAGAAAATTAAAGCAAGTGGCCGTTGGGTACCTGCTTTCTTTGACCTCGGAATCGCAATTGAGAATTCACGTTTAGATCAGACTTACAACACTCCAGCGCTAGTTACTTTGATGATGCTGGCAGATCAAATTAATTGGATGAACGAGAACGGTGGCTTAAGTTTTGCAGCTGGCCGTAGCGCTGAATCAGCAGCTCATATCTATGGCTGGGCTGAAAAGACTTCTTACACAACTCCATTTGTTACAGACCCAGCAATGCGTTCAAATGTTGTTGCGACCATTAACTTCGATGAATCAATCGATGCGATGGCAGTTGCTGCAGCACTTCGCGCAAATGGCATTGTTGATACCGAGCCTTATCGCAAGTTGGGTAAGAACCAATTACGCGTGGGAATGTTCCCGGCCATTGATCCAAGTGATGTTAAAGCTTTGACTGCTTGTATCGATTACGTTGTAGCAGCTCTTTAATATGGCTTTTCACCGTGATCGGGTTTTTTGGACAATCTCGGCACAAATCGCACTAGTTAATTTCTATCTTGGTGGTTTCGGCCCGGCTCAACCACTTCTTCGTGAAGATCAAGGCACATCCTTAACAGTTGCTGGGTTACATGGCACTGCAATGGGAGTTGCCTCAATTATTGCTGGTGCGCTTAATTCACGCGTTGTACATAGATTTGGTCGTAGTCGTGCTGCATGGTTAGGACTTGGTTTATTCGCACTCGGCATCGTGATGTTTGTTTATTGCCCACCTGTTCAATTGACTTTATTGGCAACACTGTTAGGTGGCATTGGTACCTCATTTGTAATTAACAATATGGTTACCGGAATTTCACATCACTACAAAGAAGACGCCGCAATTGCACTTCCACAATCAAATTCAATTGGTTCGGTTGGCTATGTAACCGGAACTCTATTTGTTGGAACTTTGGCTGGCACTTCAATAAGTTGGCGTTATGGCTTATTGCTAGCGGCCCCACTTTCTTTAATTCTCTATATTTTCGGCCGCGAAAAAGGCGCTGAAGAACATGTGCCAGATCTTGATGGCCCACAACGCGGCAAACTATCGCCACAATTTTGGTGGGCCTGGATCGGTTTCGTTGCCTGTATCTCTAGTGAATTCGCAACTACCTTCTGGGCGGCAGCTCTGTTACGTGAACGAGTTGGCTCAACGGCAGCGATCAGCACAGTCTGCATTGTGGCCCTTGGAACCGGAATGGGTATTGGTCGCTGGTTCGGTGGCCCGGTTCTAAAGCGCTTCAAACTTGATCATCAACTTCAAATAATTATCGGTGCCCAATTCATCGGTTTTGCAATCTTCTGGTTCTCACACATCTTGATACTTTCTTTATTCTCACTACTGATTATGGGCCTTGGTATCTCGATGCAATTCGCTTTGGCCTCGATTCGACTAATTGGGCTTAGTGATAATCGCCCAGATTTAGCGATTGGCAAAAGTTCGTTAGCTGCTGGCTTAGCTATAGGTGGCGCACCATTTGCACTTGGCGTGCTGGGCGATAGCCTAGGAATTAGTCGTGCTTACATCATGGTGCCAGTGCTAATCGCAATTGCCATGGCAATCATCGTCAAAGTTCCTTCACACAATGATACGAATGTGATTAAGTAATGAGCTACAAGACCCGTCGAATAGTTACTTTAGTAATTCTCTTTGGAATATTGGGAATGGTACTTCTAAGCGGTCTTTAATACCGCAGCAATTGAAATATCAGCCGGCACTTCCAAACGATCCTTAAACTTTAACCAAATTACAGTTGGCGCTGTGATTGTAATTACGGCACATAAGGTAATTGTGTGACGAATTCCAAATGATTCAGAGAAAAGTCCAAGCATCGGTGTTACGAGTGGTGCTCCCCCAAGGAAAACAAATTGATAAATTCCCATCACCCGGCCACGTACTGCACTATCAGAATTAGTTTGTACAGTTGAGTTTGCCGCGATCATGGTTGTTAGAGCTGCTGCACCAGCAACAGGCAACATAAGCATGTATGCATGGAAGGTTGGCATGAATGCAATTATAAAAATTGCACAACCAAAAGTAATCGCGCTAAAAGTTACAAATTTGGTAGATCGATACTTCTCAATCCGTGGTGAAAAAAGCGCGGCACTGAGTGAGCCAATTGCAATAAATGTACCCATCAGACCAAATGTAGTTACACCTTTATCAAAAACTTTTGTTGCCATCAAAGCATTAAATAATTGAAAATTTAGCCCAAAAGTTGTAACAAAAAAGATTACTGACATAACTACAAATAGGTCAGGACGAGCCATCACATACTTAAGGCCTTCACGAATTGTGGTCGGACCAGGCGTACGCGGTTCGCGGAAAAGTTCGGCTTCGCGGATATTAGCCATCACAATAATTACGACTATGTAGGCAGAGGCATTAATGAGGAACGATGGACCAGTTCCAAAAGCAGCAATTAGCAAGCCTGATAGCGCTGGGCCAACCAATCTTCCAAAATTGAAATTTGCCGAGTTCAAGCTAACCGCATTTGGCATATCGGTCATGCCCACCATCTCAGATACAAAACTTTGCCGAACTGGTTTATCAGTTGCATCCTCGCTTATTAAAGCGATCAGCTAAAGCTCCACCAGGCAAACTAACAAACCAGACCGGTGCAAACTGCAGAGCAGTAACTAAGCCTAAATAGAAACCACTATGCGTTAACTCAAGAACTAACCAATCTTGCGCAATGCGCTGCACCCAGCCACCAATATTTGAAGCTAAGTTTGCTGGGTAGAGAATTCGAAAATTGCGGTGTCGGAAAGCGCGCCAGTTGCCATCGCTCTTGACCGAAAAACGCATTACTCTGCTCTCATGTCAGATCAAAATTTAGATCGAAAAGTTCGAACAGTGGTAATTCTAGTGACTATTGGAACTATTGCGTGGCTTATTGCGGGCATAGTTGCGCTCGTAATCGGAACAGAGACCAAAATTATTTGGACATGTGTTTTTGGTGCAGCACTTGGCGCAACTGGTGTGCGTTATTCAATTCTTCGCGCAAAGCGCAGCGGAATTTAAGCTTCTAGTTGCGCAGCAATTCCGCGTAGAACGCGACCTAGACGTTCTGCTTCAGCAGCAGTTGGGCGGCGGCCATGACGCAAACCATTTCCAACTTTGTCTAACATCTTGATCGAATCTTCAATGATCGCTGCTAAATCATCAGGATTAATGCGACTGTTTTCAGCTAATGAAGGTGGCGCATCAATTATTACCACAGAGAGCGCTTGTGGGCCACGACGACTATCGGCAACGCCAAACTCAAGTTTGGTTCCTGGCTTAACAGTTGTTACTCCAGCTGGAAGTGATGAGGCAGCAAGATAAACATCTTCACCTTCATCAGATGCGATAAAACCGAAACCTTTTTCCAGGCTGAACCATTTAACGCGGCCTGATGGCATTTGGGGTCTCCTTCAACATTTATAAATTTGAGTTTTTTAACTCTAGTAATCGTTTAGCCGCGGTTGCGGACAGGGGTCTAGTTTATCGCACTTAAGTTGGGGCGTGAAGTGTGATTATGCGCTTAGAAAGTCGCTTCGGAGTGAGCGCCACAGCCGTGCGCAGCCGAAACTACGCGACCATCTTCAGGTGAAATCGCATTGGCGCATGCGCCGAATGCACTACGCATTGATCCGGCGATTGGGATAAAGAAACCACATGAATTACAAGGCTTAGGCGCCATCTGCGCCATCGGTGAGTTTGGGCCACGTTCACCATCATGCCAACGCTTAGCTGCTTGATCGCGGCCTTCAATTGATAGAACACGAGTGCGACCTAAACCTAATTCAAATGCTAAACCTGCGTCTAATTCATAGTCGCCCGGCAATGCTGCCTCACCAGTTGTTAAACGAGTGTCATCTAAGGAAGAGGGAACAATGTCACCAACGCCAACATCACCTGGCTGCAAACGATCACGATATGGAATCCATTTTGGTGGCACAAGTGCATCGGGGCCAGGTAGAACAACTACATCGCAAAGAGTTGCAGTTGATTTAATATCAACTTTAGAAACTGTGACGGCCCAACGCCATCCACGATAGCCTGTTAAATTTGCTTCGAATAAATAAGTTGCGATGCGATCTTCATCATCAAAATCAACAGTGACAAAGTCGCCAACTAACTTGGCATCGCCGGCATCTTCAATCGCGGCGGCGTGTGCTAAATCGCGGGCATCCCATTTACTCATGGGCTAAGAGTAAAGCAGAACGCCACCCGCAAGGTAATCGAGGGTGGCGCGACTGCTTATTCAGGCTTAATTAATTACTTTAGAAGTCCATATCTCCGCCGCCTTGCTGAGCCGGCGCTGGATTCTTCTCTGGCTTATCTGTGATCACTGCTTCAGTTGTAATGAAGAGTGCTGCAATTGATGCGGCATTTTGAAGTGCAGAACGAGTTACCTTAGCTGGATCGATGATGCCAGCTTTGATCATGTCTACATATTCACCAGTTGCTGCATTTAAGCCATGACCGGGCGTTAAGTGACGAACTTTCTCAACGACAACGCCACCTTCAAGACCGGCATTAACTGCGATCTGCTTTAGTGGCGCTTCGATTGATAGTTCAACAATCTTGGCACCGGTTGCTTCGTCGCCTTCTAGCTTTAACTTTGCGAAGACTGCGTGTCCGGCCTGAAGTAGCGCAACGCCACCACCGGCAACGATGCCTTCTTCAACTGCAGCTTTTGCGTTACGAACCGCATCTTCAATACGGTGCTTGCGCTCTTTAAGTTCAACTTCAGTAGCTGCGCCTGCCTTAATAACAGCAACGCCGCCAGCTAACTTAGCTAAACGCTCTTGTAGCTTTTCACGATCGTAATCTGAGTCGCTCTTCTCGATCTCGGCGCGAATTTGATTTACGCGGCCCTTGATCTGATCAGCATCTCCGCCACCTTCAACAATGGTGGTTTCTTCCTTGCTGATAACTACCTTGCGAGCTTTTCCAAGAAGTTCTAGGCCAGCTTGATCAATCTTTAGGCCGACTTCTTCAGAGATAACTGTTGCTCCAGTAAGGATCGCAATATCTTGCAACATCGCCTTGCGACGATCACCAAAACCTGGCGCCTTTACTGCAGCAGCACGGAAAATTCCGCGAATCTTATTTACAACGAGTGTGGCAAGTGCTTCGCCTTCAACATCTTCAGCAATGATGGCAAGTGGCTTACCTGATTGCATTACCTTTTCTAAAACTGGTAGCAAGTCTTTAATGTTTGAAATCTTAGAGTTAACAAGGAGCACGTAGGCATCTTCTAGAACTACTTCCATGCGATCTTGATCAGTTACGAAATATGGTGAGATGTAACCTTTATCAAAGCGCATACCTTCAGTTAGTTCGAGTTCAAGACCAAAAGTATTTGATTCTTCAACTGTGATTACGCCTTCTTTGCCGACCTTGTCCATCGCTTCGGCGATCATTTCACCGATAGTTGAATCAGCGGCTGAGATAGATGCAGTGGCTGCAATCTGTTCTTTTGAATCAACACTCTTAGCCATTGAAAGAAGTTCAGCAACGATTGCATCGACTGCCTTTTCAATTCCGCGCTTTAGCGCCATTGGATTTGAACCAGCTGCAACGTTACGTAGGCCTTCGCGAACAAGTGCTTGAGCAAGTACGGTCGCAGTTGTGGTTCCGTCGCCGGCAACATCGTCAGTCTTCTTAGCAACTTCCTTAACTAATTCAGCGCCAATCTTTTCCCATGGGTCATCTAGTTCGATCTCTTTGGCAATTGATACGCCGTCATTAGTAATTGTTGGGGCGCCCCACTTCTTCTCAAGAACGACGTTACGTCCGCGAGGTCCGAGCGTTACTTTTACCGCGTCTGCGAGTACGTTCATTCCTCGCTCAAGCCCACGACGGGCTTCTTCGTTAAAGGCAATCTGCTTGGCCATGGTCTTGCTCCTTTTAGTAGCGGTTCATTTCTTTTAATCGGGGCGTTTTATCACTCACGCCCCTCGAGTGCTAACGCCAAATCTACGCAGATTATTTCGCCCGCGCAAAACGAGGCCAGGCACAGAATTGGGTTGGATTGAGCGCTTTAGAAGGCTTTGAGCGGGTTTAGCGGGCCGAACGAGCCTGTGTGCGGGCCTCACGAAGGCGGCGCAGGCGTTTAACCAGCATCGGTGAGGCAGCTAGGGCATCTTCACGGTCGATCAAATCGTTGAGCAGGCGGTAATACTTAGGCGCATCCATATCGAAGAGTTCCTTAATTGAGGACTCTTTGGCACCGGCATAACGCCACCAATTGCGTTCGAATTCAAGGATCGCCATTTCAAGATCGGTCAGATTTACCGAGACCGAGAGCTGTTCTTGTGCGGACATGAAAGCAATCTTACTTAACACATGTGTAAAAGTGTGGGAACTTCAAGTGATTTATAACCGCTGCAAAATCAGATCAATATCGCTGAATTTTGTCCACGGGTTGACTATGGCAAATCGCAATATCGGCTGACCATCATGAGATGACGGTGGAATAAAACCAACTTGATCAGTTAATAACTCATCACTCCACTTTTGATAATCCGATGCAGCCCAACCAGTGCGAGTGAATGCCACAATTGAAAGTTCTGGTTCGCTAAGTAATTTCAAATTTGGATGTTCGCTAACTTTTTGTGCCGCATATTTTGCAACTTCAAGTGATTGTTCCATAGCTTCGGAATACGCATCAGTTCCGTGTGCTGCAAGTGAAAACCAAAAAGGTAATCCTCGGGTGCGACGGGTTAAATGAATCGCATAATCCGATGGATTCCAATTTCCATCATGCAAAGTGTCTAGGTAGGAAGCATGTTGAGTATGTACTTCACGTGCTAAATCAGGTGACCGATAAATTAATGCGCATGCATCAAAGGGTGCAAATAACCATTTATGTGGATCAACAATTAGTGAGTCAGCATTTTCAACGCCATTAAACTTTGAGCGAACTGATAGAGCACATAAAGCAGCTAATCCATAAGCACCATCAACATGGAACCAAATCTCGCGAGCTTTTGCAGCAGCACCGATTCCAGCTAAATCATCAATTATTCCTAGATTTGTGGTTCCTGCTGTGGCAACAACGGCAAATACTCGACGGCCACTTTGTCGGTGCAGCGCATCAATTTCTTTAGCAACCGTTTCACCTTGTAACTTGCCATTGTTATCAACGGCAATCTTTAAAACATCTACATCCATAACTTGAGCTGCAGAGGCAATAGATGAATGCGCTTGATCGCTACAAGCGATTACCCAGCGCGTGGTATCTGAGAAATTTTTACGAGCTTGTGCGCGAGCAACCACTAGCGCAGACAGATTGCCCATCGTGCCGCCCTGCACAAAAACACCGCCAGAACTTTGCGGCAAGCCGGCTAAATCAGCGATCCAACGCAGTGCTTGATTCTCTGCAAAAACCGCACCAGCACCTTCTTGCCATGAGCCGCCATATAGGGCACTTGCTCCGACTACTAGATCAAAGAGGTTTGCATATTCACTTGGCGCCGATGGGATGAAAGCTAAATTGCGTGGGTGATCCGTTGAAATACATGCTTTTGCTAATACTGAAGTAAAAACATCGAGTGCTTCTTTGCCACCTAGACCTTTTGCTGTGATTGTGTTTCCAACTTGAGCAAATAGTTCTGCTTCAGATAACGGACCATCTAGAGGTGGATCACTCTTTAGCCGCTCGAGGCTATAGGCCAACACTTCATTGGCTAGCGCTTCGACTTCAGGAGTGAACTCATGCATGCCGAGAGTCTGCCACTAATTAGGAAATTTAGTTAACGAATTTTGCGCTGAGTCTTTTTAACTATGTTGCGCAACATGGTTGGAAATACAAAGGTGTGAAATGGAAGTACTGAATACCAATACAACTGGCCACCTAAACCATTTGGCGTAAAGGTCGCCTCTTGTTCGATGTGAGTTTTGCCGTCTACTTCACTCACTCGAAATTCGAGCCACGCTTTGCCAGGTAAGACCATTTCGGCATAGAGGCGCAAAACAGATTCGCGTTCAATTTTCTCAACCCGCCAGAAATCTAAACTGTCTCCAACTCGTAAATGATCTGGGTCTCGCCTACCTCGACGTAGCCCAACACCGCCAAACATACGATCGAGTAAACCGCGAGCAAACCAGAGAAAATCCGAGCCATACCAACCATGCTGGCCGCCAATGCCTTCAATAGTTTTCCAAATCTGCGCCAATGGAATATCGGTTGTAGTTTCGCGGAAATCTTTCAAAGTCATTTCACCCGCCCAGTCGGGATCTCCTTGGGCTTTCTGCCATGGCGCAGTTGGATAAGAGGCATCAGACCATCTGCTCTCCACTTGGCCATCACTGGTTTTTGAAAGCGCGTAAGTAACTGCGCTCTCAACATTGAGTAATCCTTCAGGTGGTGGCGGAATCAAATCATTAATGCTTTTCTTTGGATCTGCCACAACTTCGTTGATCAAGGAACCAACGAGTGGTCGAGCTAGCGCAGTCGGAACTGGTGTTACTAGCCCAATCCACAAACTTGATAGCTCTGGCGTTAACACTGGGACTTTAATAATCCAGCGGCGCGGCAAGCCAGAAAGTTTGGCAAACTTTTGCATCATGTCAGCGTATGAAAGTATTTCGGGCCCACCGATATCAAAAACTTGGTTTACTGGAACTTCTAGAGCTGCCGCCCCACGTAAGTAATAAAGCACATCTCTAATTGCAATTGGGTGAGTTAGATTTGAAACCCACTTCGGCGTAGTCATGACTGGCAGTCGGTGAGTTAAGTGACGTAACATTTCAAAGGATGCCGAACCAGAACCAATGATGATTCCGGCGCGTAGTTCTAATACTGGGACAGTGCCAGAAGCAAGTTCCGCACCAGTTTGAACCCGAGAAGCTAAATGCTGGCTAGATTTCTTATCATTTGCTATTCCACCCAGATAAACAATCTGTGAAATTCCCGCAGCTTCCGCCGCTCTAGCGAAACCACGAGCCATAACTGCTTCGATATCATCAAAATTCTTACCCAAGTTAATCGAGTGCAATAAATAGAACGCAGTATGAACTCCAGTTAGCGCAGCAATTAAATCAGACTCAGAATTGGCATTTCCTTCCACAATCTCCACATGGTTAAACCAAGGTTGACCTTTAATTTTCTCTTTATCGCGGACAAAGACCCGTACCTCTAAATCTTCGTTCAATAAACTTCGCACCAAACGACCGCCCACATAGCCAGAAGCCCCTGTTACTAGGTACTTGCGGTCTTTGGTCAGCAGCTCCATGTGATAAACCATAGACTTAACCCATAACTTTTGCAGTTTTGAATTTGGGAAGGAGATCACATGGCTAAGCCTCGAGTAGTTATTTTGGGTGCGGGCTTCGGTGGTTTAACAGCTGCCCGCGAATTAGCTGGCAAAGCAGATGTGACCCTGGTCGATCGCCATAATTTCCAAACTTTTCTGCCTTTGCTCTACCAGGTAGCAACTGCTGGGTTAGCGGCTGACCATGTGGCTTATCCAGTCCGAAGCGCACTTCGCAAAAGTGACATTAAATTTCGCATGGGCTCACCTATAGAAATCGATCACAAGAACCAAGCGGTTAAGTTAGATAGCAGCGAAATTCTTCATTTTGATCACTTAATTTTTGCCTTAGGTTCAGCAACTGCAGATTTCAATATTCCAGGCGTAACTGAGCACGCACTGGGCATGAAGAGCGTTGCCGATGCGATCAACATTCGAGCCGAAATTATGCGCCGATTTGAAGATCTCTGTCGCTTTGAAGATGACACTGTTCTTTCTCTAACAGTGGTCGGTGGCGGACCAACTGGTATTGAGATGGCTGGTGCGTTAGCCGAACTTATTTCTGGGCCGCTTAAGAATGACCACAAACATGCGGCAACACACATGAAGATTAATTTGATTGAAGCTGGTCCACGTTTGTTGCCTACATTTTCAGCCATGTTATCTGATCGCACTAAAAGAGATTTAGAAAAGATGGGCGTTCAGGTTTTCTTAAACACTGCCGTAGCAAAAGTCGCACCACGCCAAATCTCAATCAAAGATGGCGCTGATATCCCATCTGAAGTAACTATTTGGGCTGCCGGCGTGCGCGGTGAGCCGACTGCAGAAGCGCTGAAACTTCCAATTGTTAAATCAAGAATTGATACCACGCCTACGCTGCAGGTTAACCATTATCCAAATATTTGGGCCATTGGTGACATTGCAGGATTGACCGATGCAAAAGGCAATTTGCTTCCTATGGTGGCACCGGTTGCACTTCAACAAGGTGCTTGGGCTGCAAAACAGATTTTAAATCTGAGCAATGGGCGCCCTGCGCAAGATTTTAAATACCGCGATAAAGGTTCTATGGCCACTATCGGCCGTCATAAGGCGGTTGTTGAAGTTAAAAATCTTAAACTAACCGGAGTTCCTGCTTGGTTTATCTGGATTTTCCTCCATCTCTTCTATCTCTTAGGTGGTCGCAATAAAGTTGGCACAATTGCAGACTGGACCTGGAACTATTTAACTTTTGATCGCGGAAATCGCCACATCATGGATATCGCGTAATCGATAACTGCAGATGAAATATTTAAACGTCTCTGGCTACCCACTATGGAGTTTTGAGTGGACCAATAATGGCCAAGCCGTACTTCTATTACATGGCGGACTAAGCAATACCGATTCATTCGCTGATGTAATGGTTGCGCCTCTACAGGATTCATTTTATTTATATGCATACGACCGTGCTGGCCATGGCCGCAGCGCAGACCAACCAGGCAGTTTCCACTTCGATTTTCAACGTGATGAAGCAATTGCATTTATTGCAGAGGTAATTAAGGAACCAGTTCATTTAGTTGGTTATAGCGATGGTGCAAATATTGCGCTTATGGTTGCTATCACGCGGCCCGATCTAGTTAAGTCGATTGTTTCAATTGCGGCTAACTTCAGCGCTGATGGGATTGTTGAGCTGCCGGTATTTGATCCCGCTGGAATCAGCGATGAAGAGCGCACTGAATATGCTTTGATGTCACCTGATGCGCCAGAAACGCTTGCAATAAAGAATGCCAAAATGCACGAGATTTGGAAAGTCGAACCAAATATAGATATAGCAGAGATCGCGCAGATCAGTGTGCCAACGCTAGTAATGGCTGGCGATGATGATGTCGTAAAACATTCACATTCGATTGAACTTTATGAGGCCCTTCCGCTTGGTCAATTAGCCATTGTTCCCGGAACTTCACATGGTTTAGTGAAAGAAAAACCCGAATTTGTTACTGCACTTATTAAAAGTTTCTTAAGTGACCAGTCTTACCCGATGACTCGACAACCAATTCGCCGCACTAATCCGGCTTAACTCTCGATTGGTTCAATCTTGCCGGTTGTTACATTGTAAATTCCACCACTAACAATCACATTCTTAGGAATTAGCGGGAATGCGCGGATACGCGCGAGATCCTGACTTAGCGCAGCACGTTGATCAACCACGGTATTGAATTCGAGTGAGCGAGTATCTACGCCATGTTTTTCTTCGATCATGGCATGAATAACTTCTTCATCCTCTTGGGCCATTCGACAATCAGTGTGGGGCATAACCAAAATACGATCAACGCCAAGTAAATAGGTCGCTAAAACTAAAGTACGAAGTACGTCTTGGGTAACGCGAGCCCCAGCATTACGCAAAATTTTGGCATCGCCAGATTTCATACCAACTACTGAGAGCGGATTAATCCGTGAATCCATGCAGGTAACGATCGCTAAACCACGCGCTGCTCGGCCAGTTAGTTCGCTATATTTAAAACTTTTTGCATAATCTTCATTGGCACGCCAAAGGTCATCAAAGCCAGGTTGAAACTCTGGGTTAATTGGTTCGCTCATGATTTAGAGTCTAACAAATAGACACCTGAGCCGGACTTAAAAAAATGGAGCCCCCCGTCAGGATTGAACTGACGACCTACGCATTACAAGTGCGTTGCTCTACCACTGAGCTAGGGAGGCCTTTACTTACATTGCTGCAAGGGACGTAATTATGGCAGGAGATTGAGAAATTCAGAAATCGTTAACGTTACGCCCAGCAATACCCCTGTAGATTGCGCCTATGCGACTCGGTGTTCTAGATCTTGGATCGAACACTATTCACCTGCAGGTAGTAGATGCCCATCCGGGCGCACGGCCAAGCCCGACTACAAATCAAAAGGTCGAGCTGCGCTTAACTGATTACCTTAATAAATCTAATGAGATCACTGAGGATGGAATTGCGCTACTACGCCAAGCGATTTCCGATGCAGTAGATCATGCCCGCGAATTTAAAACTGATGAGATATTAGCTTTTGCAACATCAGCTATTCGAGATGCGCGTAATGGTGCGCAAATATTGGCTAGCTTAAATGAGGAATTTGGCATTGAGAT
The DNA here is from genome assembly GCA_026393075.1 of Actinomycetota bacterium. Classification (GTDB taxonomy): domain Bacteria; phylum Actinomycetota; class Actinomycetes; order Nanopelagicales; family Nanopelagicaceae; genus Planktophila. Next base: position 79,900 of record JAPLAW010000015.1, read on the forward strand.
AAATATTCTTTCTGGCGATGAAGAAGCAAATATGACTTTCCTGGCTGCTCGTCGTTGGTATGGCTGGTCAAGTGGTCGACTACTAGTAATTGATATCGGCGGCGGCTCACTAGAAATCGGTTTAGGTGATGACGAAAATCCTGAAGCGACTATTTCGTTACCACTGGGCGCTGCTCGGCTTACTCGAGAATTTTTAGATAATGATCCTTACACAAATAAAGAGATTAAGAATTTAGAATCTAGAGTACGTGAGTTAGTAGTTTCAGAACTTCCCGAAGAAATTGTTGAGCATGCCGCTGATCAATTTGTGGCAACAAGTAAAACGTTTCGTACCCTTGCCCGGTTAGGTGCTCATTGGTTTAAAGGTGATCCAAATGTTCTAGAGCTAAGCGCCTTAATGATGATGATTCCTAAATTAAGTGAGATGACAGATAAGTCTCGCGCAGATCTTCCAGGCGTATCGGCAAGTCGCGCCAAACAAATTACTGCCGGTGCAATTGTTGCGCGAACCGTAATGGAAAGATTACATATTACTCAGATTCAAATTTGCCCTTGGGCACTACGCGAAGGCATTGTTTTACGCTGGTTAGACTGGATGGAACGATAAACAATTAAACCGCTGGTGCTTCAATCCAGTCAACCGCAACAACTTCGTCATCGCGATGATGCAAAATAAATGCTTCACCCGGTAATAAATCTACTTCGATTTTCTTAAAATTCTTTTTGCCAATCAACTTCTTGACTAATTTAGGCAGAATTGGATTATGGCTGCAAACCACTACATTCAAATCAGGCTTTAGCAAGCTCCAAACGTAATCAAGTGGTGCATCTTTATCTTTTTCATAACGGTATTCTGATAAATCCTCTGAATAAATCGGGTTCATCTTCAAAGATCTGGCCATTGGTTCAATGGTTTCGATACAACGTTGCGCATCGGAGGTATGAATTTCGGTGATGCCGTAATTTTGGTAGATCGAGAGCATACGTTTTGCTTGACGTTGACCCTTATTATCTAGTGGGCGATCGCCATCATCGCCTTCCCACTCTTCTCGTCTCAACGCTTTAGCATGTCGAAGCAAAACAATCGGGGTGGTATTTATGCCGAAACTTTCAAAAAACTTAATTATTTCGCGATCATCATCAACGCTAACTTTTTTCTTAGCATCAGAGACTGAAAGCCAGATAACTTGATCAACTTCGTGAGTATCACTCGGGCCAGTTGATTTACCAGTTGCTCGAGCAGACCAATAGCGAACTTCTTTTGGAGTTCCCTCAGCTAAATATTTAGCGGTACCAATCTCAGGACCTAAAACCGGTTCGAATCCAGTTTCTTCCATGGCTTCACGAGCAGCACAAGCCAGGTGGATTTCACCTGGTTCTACTTTTCCTTTAGGCAGAGACCAATCGTCATATTTTGGGCGGTGGACTAAAGCTATTTCAGTAGTTTTCTTAGTTACTCGCCAAAGAACGACGCCAGCACCTTGAATAACTTCGGTTTCGGCCACGGCTACCCGTTCAAATACTTTTGCATTAGGAGCTCCTGGATATCTTGGGCGCTCTTGTGACGCTTCCATTCCGTGCCTGACTGGTGCCAACTACTGGTATCTGGTGATAATGAAATTTCAAAAATCTCACGCAAAACCTCTTTGTGTTGGACTTTTTCAATTCGGAGCAAACTTTCGACGCGACGATCTAGATTTCGGTGCATCAAGTCAGAGCTACCGATCCAGTATTCATCATCATTGTTATTAACAAAGTGATAAATCCGAGAATGCTCAAGGAATCGACCTAAAATTGATCGGACCGTTATGTTTTCAGAGAGACCCTTGATGCCTGGTCTAATTGAGGAAATACCACGAATAATCAAATCAACCTTAACGCCAGCGTTTGATGCCCGATAAAGCGCTTCAACGAATTCTTCATCCAGCAGCGAATTCAATTTAAACTGGATTCCGGCAGGCAAGCCAGCTTTGAAGTTCGTGATCTCGTTTTCTATTTTTTTAAGTAGCCCAGTACGTAAACTGCGAGGCGCAACAAGTAGACGCGTGTAAGTTGAAGCTGGCGCCATGCCAGATAGCTGGTTAAACAATTTACTTAAATCTTCAGTTAGCGTTTGATCGGCGCTGATGATTCCTAAATCCTCATAAAAGCGCGCAGTTTTAGGATTGTAATTTCCGGTACCAACATGGCAGTAACGACGCAAGCCATTAGGTTCATCGCGAATAACTAAAGATAATTTGGCGTGGGTTTTCAAATTCATTAAACCGTAAACCACATGCACGCCAGCTGCTTCTAATTTTCGTGCCCAACGCACATTTGCTTGCTCGTCAAAGCGGGCTCGAATTTCAATTACTGCTAAAACTTGCTTACCTGCTTCGGCGGCCTCAATTAGCGCTTCGATAATTGGCGAATCACCTGATGTTCGATAAAGAGTCTGCTTAATAGCTAGTACTTGTGGGTCTTCTGCCGCATTTTGTAAGAATTGAACTACTGAACTAGTGAAAGATTCATACGGGTGGTGCAGCAAAATCTCGCCTTGGCGAATAGCCGCAAAAAACAACTCTGGATCACCAAAATCAACTTCGCTCAGTGATGCTGCGGTACGAGACTTAAACCGATCAAATTTTAACTCTGGAATATCTAGGTCGGCTATGCGGTTTAGATCAGTTAAATCTAATGGTGTAGCCAGTGAAAAAACACATTCTCGGTTTATCGAAAGCTCTTCACATAGTCGATCAAGTAGAGCTTGATCAATACCTTCTTCGATTTCTAGCCTAACCGGTGGACCAAATCTGCGGCGAGCCAATTCTTGTTCGAGCGAGGTTAAGAGATCTTCAGATTCTTCTTCTTCGAGTTCTAAATCTTCGTTTCGAGTGACTCGGAATGTGTAATGATCCTCAATGAGCATTCCTGGGAAAAGCTCTTGTAGATGAATTGCGATGACATCTTCAAGCGGAATAAAACGTTTTGAGCCAGTTGAAGAAGTTGCGATAAATCTAGAGAGAATCGGTGGCACTTTAACTCTGGCAAATGACTGTTCGTTAGTAGCGGGGTTTTTTAAAATTACTGCCAAGTTAAGCGAGAGGCCAGAGATATACGGAAAGGGGTGCGAGGGATCAACTGCCAGTGGAGTTAAGACTGGATAGATGCGTTCGCGGAAAAGTTTTGAGACATAGTTGCGTTCATCTTCAAGTAACTCATTCCAGTGGATTAAATCAATTTTGTGTGACTGCAACTCTGGCAGAACTTCGTTTTTAAATAGATTTGCCTGCCGGCTAGCTAAAATTCTTGCTTTATCTGTGACGGCAGTTAAAAGCTGCTGTGGGGTATAACCAGCCGTATTAGTAGAGGTGATCTGGTTTTCAATCTTTCCTAATACTGAAGCAACGCGCACCATAAAAAACTCATCTAAGTTATTTGAAAAAATCGCCAAATAACGAAGTCGCTCAAGTAGCGGAACATCTTTATCTTCGGCAAGTTCAAGAACTCGCTCATTAAAAGAAAGCCAACTGATCTCACGATCAATTAACTCATCTGGTTTAGGCACGCGAGGATTTTCTCTCATTTGGGTGAACGGGAAGCGTCGATTAGATGGACTGGCGCTTAACTAAGCGGCCAAGTAGTCGGAGTTGGGTACTTAGCGCTGCGCCCATCGCCTGATGATTTGCCGCGAATACGTCGCCAAATCCACGGTAAGGCAAAGCTAAAAAACCAAGCAACGCTGGTTGCTTTTTTGATTAACCAAGGAGTTGGTTTGGTAGTTGGCAATGGCAATCGCCAATTCGGATCAAACGGCATACCAAGTACTTCAAGTACACCCTGCGCAACACGATCATGACCAAGTGAATTTAAGTGCAGTCGATCAAATGCGAGTAGGCGTCGATCGGATAAAAACTGTTTCTCGTTTGCATCAACAATTATTGCGCCAACTTCAGTTGCAATGGTACGAATATTTTTATTGAAGGTACTAAACCGATCCGCCCACATATCGGCAGTCTTGCCAGTATTTCCAGTTCGCTCTAGAACTGTAAATAACATTAACGTTGCCCCAGTTGCCGATAACTTTCTAACCGCATCATTATAAATTGGGAAAACATTTTCCGGGCGATAGCCAGGTCTTAGAACATCGTTTGCGCCGGCATGGAAAGAAACCAAAGTTTCTTTGCCCGTGATTAGCGGAATTGCTTGCGGAACTTGATCAGCAGCTACCTGGGTTACTAGTTTGCCGCGAATTGCTAAATTTACATAAGTAAAATTAGGTGACTGAGTTGCTAAGACATCAGCTACGCGATCAGCCCAGCCTCGAAAATTTCCGTCAATAATCTCATCAGTCATACCTTCGGTGAAAGAATCACCAAGTGCGATAAATCTTTGATAAGTCATTTTTAATTCTTTCGACGTTGCTCGTCTATCCAGAAGAGCGCGATCGAGGTTGCCACACTTGCATTTAGGGATTCAGTTGCTGAATTCATTGGAATAGAAACAACTAAATCACATTTTTCGCGAACTAGTCTAGAAAGGCCTTTGCCTTCGCTACCAACAACGATCATTAACGACTCAGTTGCAACTTTCATACCGCTTAGTGATTCATCGCTTTCGCCATCTAAGCCAATGACAAAACAGCCTAATTTCTTAGCTTCTTCGATGGTGCGAGCCAAGTTAGTTACTTGGGCAACTGGCATACGAGCAGCAGCACCAGCTGATGCTTTCCAGGCTGAAGCAGTCATTGCAGCTGCACGACGCTCAGTCATGACAACACCATTTACGCCGAAAGCACCTGCGCTACGAATGATTGCACCTAAGTTGCGCGGATCAGTAACACCATCGAGTGCCACAATCAACATTGGATTCTTTGCGCGTTGAGTTATTTCTTCGAAACTTGAGTACTGATAAGGCTTAATTGCGAGAATAATTCCTTGGCTATTTGGTGAGATGCCTTCAACTTCAGCGCGGTGAACTTCGCGAATCGGAAGTTGCAAGTGCAGCGCTAATTGCAGAGACTCTGCGACTCGATCATCGATATCAATTCCGCGAGCTACTAGTACTTCAGTTGCTGGAACAGATGCGCGAAGTGCCTCGAGCACTGCGTTACGACCTGCAACAATTTCGCCTTTTGGTTTATCAATTCGAGAATTGCGCCCAGCTGAACTACGCGGTGTTGTGCCAGTACGTGGAGTTGTACCTGCGCGTGGATTGGCTTTTGCTTTCTCAGCTGCTTTCTTGCGCTTCGCAGCTGCGTGATAAGGACGGTCTTCAGCTTTTGGAGTTGGACCTTTACCTGATAAGCGCTTTTTATTCTTGCCACCGGTTCCGGTTGTTGGACCTTTTTTAGATCCACGTATTGCGCCTTTGCGCTCTGAATTACCGGCCATTTAATTACTACCTTCTGAACGTGAGATCGACCAACGTGGTCCTTGAGCTGTGTCTTCAATTGAGATACCAAGTGCGATTAAGCCATCTCGGATTTGATCGGATGCAGCGAAATCTTTACGGTCTCTTGCTGCAGTGCGTTGGGCTAGAACTAAATTAACAACGCCATCAAGCGCGCAAGTTAAAGAATCACTTTGAGCGCCGTTGGCAAATGTTGGATCAAAGGGATCGCAACCAAGTACTTCAAGAGCGCCTCGAATAAAGCTAGCTGCACTTGCAATACCTGCATTGTTATTTTCGGTTATTGCGCTATTTCCTAAGCGTAATTGTTCCGAAATTCCAGCCAGCGCCTGCGGAACAGCCAAGTCTTCATTCATCGCAGCTACAAAGTCGGCAGATAGCGCTGGTTCTGGCTGGCTACCTAAGATCTCGGATGCGCGCAGAAGAAAGTTTTCAATTCGGCGGAAACCAACTGCTGACTCTTCTAACGCAGCTGGTGAGAACTCGAGCATTGAGCGGTAATGAGCGCTGCCTAAATACCAACGTAACTCTATGCCACGAACGCTCTTTAGTAATTCAGTAACTTGCAATGAATTACCCAGTGACTTAGACATTTTTTCACCAGAGGCAGTTACCCAGGCATTATGTAACCAACGTTTAGCAAAGCCATAACCGGCTGCTTCAGATTGCGCTATTTCATTTTCGTGATGTGGAAAAATTAAATCTAAACCGCCGCCGTGAATATCAAACTCGGCACCCAAATAAGTGTGTGCCATTGCTGAACATTCAATATGCCAACCTGGGCGACCATTCCCCCATGGCGTAGGCCAAAATGGATCGCCAGCTTTGGCGGCTTTCCAAAGTGCGAAGTCACGAACATCGCGCTTGTAAGTTTCGTCAGCATCTTGCGCTGGTAATAAGTCATCGATGTTTTGATTAGAAAGAGTTAAATAAGAATCTAATTTACGAACTTCTAAGTAGACATCGCCATTGCCTGGCGCATATGCATGGCCGCGCTCGATTAAAGAAGCAATTAGATCAATCATTTGGGTTATGTGACCAGTCGCGCGCGGCTCATAAGTTGGGGGCAGAACATTTAGCGCTGTATATGCATCAGTGAAAGCGCGCTCATACTTGAGGGCAACTGCCCACCAAGGTGATTGTTCGTGAACTGCCTTGTGCAAAATCTTGTCATCAATATCTGTAACGTTACGGATAAAAGTAGTATCAAAACCTGACTTAACTAACCAACGTCGCAAAATATCAAAGTTAACGCCGCTACGAATATGGCCGATGTGTGGAGGCGCCTGAACAGTGGCACCACAAAGGTAAATACTCGCTTTACCCGGCTGCAGTGGAATGAATTCTGAGACGGTTCGCGACAATGTGTCATATAGCTTTAGCGAACTCATTAGCGAAGTCTATCGGTCGTTAGTAGAAACCTTAAAAACGAGCGCTGAGGCAATGGCTGCAATGCCTTTGCCTTCACCAGTTAAGCCGAGACCATCAGTAGTTGTGGCCAATAGCGATACAGGCGCACCATTTAGTGCAGCAGAAAGCGCAGTAATTGCTTCTTTCCGGCGTCCCGCCAACTTCGGGCGATTACCTATTACTTGTACTGAAACATTTGAAATTGCAAAACCAGCGCTAGTGATAATTGAAAGCGTCTCTGCTAATAACTTAGCACCACTTGCGCCAGCATATTCCGGGCGATCAACACCAAAGTTTGAACCTAAATCACCTAGACCAGTTGCGGCAAAAAGTGAATCACAAATTGCATGTGCGGCAACATCACCATCGGAATGTCCAGCAACACCAATTTCGCCTGGCCAATTAATACAACCTAACCAAAGTTCGCGCCCTACTTCGAAGGCATGTGAATCAACACCGACACCAGTTAAGAATTCTTTATTTGCACCGAGGAAGTTGTAAGCAGTTGCTAAATCTGCAGGAGTGGTGATTTTTATTGCGCATTCTTCGCCAGCAATTACCAAAACTTTAAATCCAGCACTTTCAACTAAAGCAGCATCGTCGGTACCTTCACCGTTTGAAGCATGTGCTTTTTTGAGCGCAGAAAGTTCAAACCCTTGTGGGGTTTGGATATTACTTAAGTCTGCGCGATTAGGAGTTATGGTTACATAACCATTTGCATCAACACTCTTGACCGTATCTACTTGAGGTACGCCAGGTATTACCGCTACTTCGCCATTTTTTAGCGCCGACAAAACACGGCTAGTTAAATCTGTTGTTGCTAAAGCGCGTGCAGCATCATGAATCAATACATATTGGGTATCACTAGAGACTGCAGCTAAGCCAGCTCGTACCGATTCTGAGCGAGTTTGTCCGCCAACCACAACAGTTACGGCATCACCTAGCAGGCTTTGAAATTGGCTTAAGTGAGAGGCCGGAGCTGTAACGATTACTTGATCTACCGCTGGCGAAATTGCCGCAACAGCATGTTCAATTAACGTGCGATTACCCAATTGAATTAAAGCTTTAGGAATATCAGCACCGAAGCGAACTCCAGATCCGGCAGCAGCAATAATTGCTGCAACATGGCCAGACATAAGGCTCCGATCGAGTGCGAGCTTAAATTAAGAAGCTAAGACCTCATCGAGGATTACTGATGCTTTTTCTTCATCGGTGCGCTCAGCGAGAGCCAGTTCAGAAACAAGAATCTGCTTTGCCTTTGAAAGCATGCGCTTTTCACCAGCAGAAAGACCACGATCTAGATCACGACGATAAAGATCGCGCACAACTTCGGCAACCTTAATTACATCGCCAGAAGCTAACTTCTCAAGATTTGCCTTGTAACGACGAGACCAGTTTGTTGGCTCTTCGGTATATGGCTGGCGTAGAACACTGAAAACACGGTCAAGACCGGCACTATCTACAACGTCACGAACGCCCACGAGATCAACATTTTCTGCTGGGACTCTTACGGTCAAATCGCCTTGGGCCACTTTTAGAACTAAGTAGGTTTTTTCTTCGCCCTTAATCACTCGAGTTTCAATTGCCTCGATTAGCGCTGCGCCGTGATGAGGGTAAACAACAGTTTCGCCTACTTTAAATGACATGGGGTGCCCTTCGTTAGGGGGAAATCATACCAGCAACTAGTGAGGGTAGTCACCTTGGGTATTTCGCCTGTATTTAACTGGCTTTAGCAGCTATTTCTCGTGAGAGAATAAGCACGCTTTGTTAAGCAATTATTTCTTGGGAGAAAAATGCAATTACGTAAAGTTGCGATCGGTTTAATAGTTATTGCATCTCTCTCTACTTTAACTGCCTGTGGTGCAGGTGAAAATGCCGCAGCTCGCAACATCACTAAAGTTACTGATGGCGCCGAAACTACAGTTATGACCGATACCAGTGCGCTGAAGCTACGTGGTTTCTTGTTAGTTGCTCAACCAGATGGCAGCGCTGTTTTAGTTGGCACCATTATTAACTCAAACTCAACACCTGATTCATTACTTGGGATCTCCGTCAATAACGTTCTAGCCACGGTCACCAGTGCAACTAATGTAATTTCTGAAAATATCCCAATGATTTTCGAAGGTGACTCAGCAAATGCCAAAGCAGTAATACCTGGCCTAGGTGTAAAAGCTGGCAATACGGTTGAACTTTCTTTCTTTTTCAATACTGCTGGCGTAGTTACCGTAAAAGCGATTGTGCGCGACCAGCGCGATACTTACGCCGGCGTAACTGCTTAAGCTTCTAGTTTGTAACCAAGCCCGCGCACGGTCTGAATAAAGACTGGATTTGCTGGATCTGCTTCAATTTTTGCACGCAAGCGCTTTATATGAACATCAAGCGTTTTGGTATCGCCCACGTAATCGCTTCCCCAGACTCGGTCAATTAACTGCATGCGTGTTAAAACTCGGCCCGAATTGCGCATCAAGAACTCAAGCAGCTCGAACTCTTTTAGCGGCAATGCGATAGAAATGTTATTTACGCTTACTTGATGTCGATCTACATCCATTCGCACTGGACCGGCAACGAGTGAACCGTTATCTTCGGTGATTTCACCTAGATCGCTATGACGACGCAATACCGCTCTTATGCGGGCAATTAGCTCTCGTGAAGAGTACGGCTTAGTCACGTAATCATCGGCGCCGAGTTCAAGCCCAACCACTTTATCTATTTCGGCATCTTTGGCAGTCAACATAATGATTGGTACTGCAGAACGCGTGCGCAATTGCTTACAAACTTCAGTTCCAGATAAGCCGGGTAACATCAAGTCAAGCAAAACTAAGTCAGCGCCATGCTTATCAAATAGTTCAACAGCTGCTGTGCCAGTGTCAGCAACAACAACATCGAAGCCTTCTTTGCCTAATAAGTAGGCCAACGCCTCGGAAAAAGATTCTTCATCCTCGACCACTAATATTCGGGTCATTATTTTTCCTCCTGGTTGGTTGAGAGGTAACTTTCAGCTTCAGTAAATTCTGGCAATCTGATCGTGAAAGTACTTCCGGCACCTTCACTACTCCAGACCGAAATATCTCCACCGTGGTTGGTCGCAACATGCTTTACGATTGAAAGTCCTAATCCGGTTCCGCCAGTTGCTCGCGAACGCGCAGGATCTACTCGATAGAAACGTTCAAAGATTCGTTCGATCTCTTTCTCCGGTATTCCGATACCTTGATCGGTTACCGAAATTTCAACTAACTTATCTTTGCCGGTTAATACGATAGCTACTTGAGTTGAGTCTGGACTGTAGTTGATGGCATTTTCAATTAAATTACTAATCGCCATTTCGAGCTGACTACGATCGCCTAAAACCAAATGATCTGTGGTCGGAATAAACACTAAAGATATCTTTCGTTTTTCAGCCGCGAGTCGAGATTCGTCGATCGCTTGATTGATTAAATCAATCATTGAATAAGGCTGCGCATTTTTAAGCGGGTCGCCATCTTGCAGGCGAGATAAGTTAATGATTTCTTGGACCAAATCAGTTAGCCGCTTAGCTTCGATTTGCATTCGGCCGGCGAATTTTTCAACGGCTTCTTTATCGTCGCTAGCTTCAAGCACGGCTTCACTTAAGATAGAGAGCGCGCCGATTGGTGTTTTTAGTTCATGCGAGATGTTTGCTACAAAATCACGGCGGATTGCATCGAGCCGCCGGAATTCACTATCATCAAAAATTAGCGCAACTATTAGTCCATCGGTACCGATTGGTGACACGCGGACCAATAGATCATGGGTTCCTTGACCGATAGGGCCGCGTGGTAATTCAACGGTTGCCTCTTGATAAACATTTGAGCGGCGTACTGCGCGAACTAAATTAAGAAGTGGCGTCGAAACTAGGCGACCATCGCGAATCATTGATAGCGCGCCTGTGCCAGCTGAAGAAGAAAGAACTTGCTCACCTGGGGCGAGAATTAAATACTCAGCATCGAGAATTTCTAAGAGTTCAAGCAGCGAATCAGGAATTTCCCAGCCGCTTTCGACTGCTACTTCCTTATCTCGGCGCCAGAACATAGCCCTATCGTAGAGAACAGTTCAGTTTCGGTACTACCTAATCAGCCATTTACACCCCTTTCACCCAGATATTTACCTCAGATTTGCGACCCGTTCACTTAATAACCCGTATCCGATGTGCTGAAGGTCTAAGTTATGCCCATGCGCGATTCCTTCCACGATGACTTAGACGGCATTGGTACTTCCCTTGTCGAAATGGGCCATCTAGTAAGCAAGGCAATGGAACGCGCCACAACGGCTTTGTTAACGGCTGACCTTAAGGTGGCCGAAGAAATTATTTCCGAAGACGATGCCATTGATGAGATGCAGCATGACATCGAGGCAAGAGCAATAAATTTAATGGCTCGCCAACAACCAGTTGCTGGCGACCTGCGCACATTGGTTACATCGCTTCGCATGAGCGCCGACTTAGAACGTATGGGCGACCTAGCGCATCACGTGGCTAAGTTAACTCGCATGCGCTACCCAGCAGCGGCAGTTCCACCTGAACTAGTTCTAACTCTGCAAGAAATGGGCAATGTGACAGCTCGTATCACTCAAAAAGCAATTGGCGTCATTGAGTCTCGTAATCTTGAAGCTGCGCTACAACTTGAAAAAGATGATGACGAGATGGATATTCTGCACCGTCGTTTATTTGAAATCTTACTAGATGATTCTTGGCCATATGGAATTGAAACAGCAATCGATATGACTTTGCTGGGCCGCTATTACGAGCGTTGCTCAGACCATGCTGTATCAATTGCCCGCCGTGTCTATTACTTAGTCACCGGCGAGTACGCAAATTCTGCAAATAATTAATTACTTCTTGCCCTGATTTGCAACTGCTTCAATTGCCGCAGCTGCAGCAGTTGGATCTAAATATTCGCCGCCGCGTTTAATTGGTTTTAGGTCTGCAGCCAATTTATAAAGTAGCGGAATTCCGGTTGGAATATTTAATTCTGCGATATCTGATTCGGAAATTCCATCCAGGTGTTTAACAAGTGCGCGTAGTGAATTTCCGTGCGCAGTGACTAGAACTCGCTTGCCGGCTTTTAAATCTGGCACGATATTGCCGGTCCAGTAAGGCATCATGCGGGTGACCACATCTTTTAAACACTCAGTTGCGGGCATATCTGCGCCCAAATCAGCGTAGCGAGCATCGCCGGTTTGGCTGTAAGGATCATTTGCATCAATTGGTGGTGGTGGCACGTCGTAAGAACGACGCCAAAGTTTGAATTGCTCTTCGCCATAAGTAGCTAGCGTTTCTTTCTTATCTTTACCTTGCAGGGCACCGTAATGACGCTCGTTTAAGCGCCAAGAGCGATTAACCGGAATCCAATGGCGATCGCAAGCATCGAGTGCAAGTTGTGAAGTATGGATTGCGCGGCGAAGTAGCGAAGTGTGAACTACATCTGGCAACAGGCCATTTTCAGCGAGCAACTTTCCACCGCGAGCAGCTTCTGCTTCACCAGCTGCAGATAAACGAACATCTACCCAGCCAGTAAAGAGATTTTTAGCATTCCATTCACTTTCGCCATGGCGCAATAGGATTAATTCAAAGTTGCTCATACCGCAATCCTAGATGAATTAAATCAAATGTGAAAATGCTTCGAGATTTGCCAGCGATTCGCCGCGCGAGACCCGCCAAGCCCATTCCCGACGAATTGCGCTGGAAAAGCCAATCTCTAGTAATGGATTAAATGAAGAATCTGCAACTTGTAATACGCTGCCAATTATTCGATCTATCTCTTGATTTGTGACTGCAGTTAACGGCAAGCGGCCAACTAAATAGATATCTCGTAATTCATTTATCGCAAAAGCGATTCCATAGAGTCCAGCATTCTTCTGTAAACACCAAGCGTGCACTTGATCTTCATTTTCATCAGGCTTACGAATGACAAACGCATTGATGCTCAATGAATGGTCGCCAATGATTAATGCACAATGCGTTTGCTGCTTCTTTTCACCAGGTAGCGTGATTAAAAAAGTATTTAAATTATTCTGCTCAAAAGCTAAATCATGTGATTCCAGAAATTCTAAAATAACTTCAGTTGGATTAAGCGAGCTCATGTTTTATGCTCCGGCGATTTGTTCGCGTGCAATTTGCGATAAAACCCGGTCATAAATGTCTAAAGTGCCGCGCGCTGTTGCATCCCAGCCGAAGTGTGAAGCGTGTTCAACTGCGCCCATTGATAGCAAAACTCGGCGCTGTGGTTCATTTAGTAAGCGCGCCAGAATCGATGACCAAGCGCGCGGATCATGGCCATCAACTAAAACGCCAGAAATACCATCGGCAACGGCTGTTCGAAGTCCGCCAACAGCTGTTGCAACCACAGGAGTGCCGCAAGCTTGCGCTTCAAGTGCTACTAAACCAAAGGACTCGCTATAACTTGGCACACAAACTAAATCCGCACTGCGATACCAATCGGGCAAGTTAGTGCGCGGAACAGGTTCGGCGAACTTTATGACATCAGAAATAGCCAACCAGCCCACTAATTCTTTAAGGCGTTCTACTTCCGAAGTATTTGAACCTGACGAGCCACCAACAATATTTACAATTAAGCCGCTACGTAAAAGTGGCGAGTGAGTTAGCATTTCTGAGATTGCTCTAATTAGAAGTTCTGGTCCTTTATGCGGCTGAATACGACCCACGAATGTAATTACATTGGCGTTCGCCGGAACGCTTAAGCGCACGCGAGCAGCTTTCTTGCCATCACCTGTAATAAATTTATAAAGATCAACGCCTGGCGAAACTACTCGCACATTATCTGGGCAGGCTTCATAAAGAGAAACCAGGCTGGCAGCTTCAGCATCAGTATTAGCAATCAGTGCTTGTGCAGCCGCAACAACTTGGGTTTCACCTTGTACCCGAATCATTGGTTCTGGAGTTTCGCCTTCAGCCAGATTTAAATTCTTAACTCGCGCCATCGTGTGCATTGTGTGAACAAACGGAATACTTAACGCTTTGCTAGCCTGCATCGCGACTTTGCCAGAGATCCAATAATGTGAATGAATCAAATCGTATTTGGTTTCACCTGAAAGCTTTTTCTTAAATTCTTCAGCAATATCTGGAATCAACTTTGGTAATACTTCTTTGGTTACACCAGTTACCGGGCCAACATTTAATTGAATTACTCGAACTCCTGGTGACACTTCGACAATATCTGCCACATCAGGATTTGTCCGACGAGTGAAAATATCAATTTGAACACCCATTGCCGCCATACGTTCAGCGCTCTCGGCTACATAAATATTCATGCCACCAGCGTCGCCAATTCCTGGTTGATCCAGGGGCGAGGTATGCACCATCAAGGTGGCAATACGTGCGTTCATGGCTAAAGGGTAACGCTGATTAAAACGTAGCGCTAAGTGAGCCGATTATGGTTCCACCGCCAAGCACATCAACAACTTCATTCTCGATTGTGATGCCCAATTTTACGAGAACGGCTTTCATCATTGGCCCATTTGCGCGATTGCTGCCATCAGAAATTTTCCAAGCGATTGCGCTGCCATCAGCCAAAGATGCCAACATCACGCTTTCGGCACCACCTTTTACCAAGAGTCCAGGAACTGCCCGCATCATGCGAGTATCGAAAGCACCTTCGGCCAAAATCATTTCGGGGTGCATTAAGCAAGCGCCAATAATTTTTGTGAATACGGGGTCACTAGCTATTCGCATTTTTCTCGCACCTACTGCAATAGATCGAGTACTCATTGAAAATAGTGGGGCACCACAACCATCGACACTTGTGCGATTAATTAGTTGACCAGTTAATTCTTGAATCTCATTTGCAATTGCAATTTGTAATGGATGATTAGCGTTGCGATAAGTTTTAGTGTCCCAACCGTTAACAACACAGGTGGCCAACATTCCGGCATGTTTACCGCTGCAATTTGCAGCTAATGCAGTTGCTGGCTTAGTGCCCCAGGAAATGCGTGCTTTGCGATCAATCGGGCGATCTGGCGTATTTTGTAAATCGGATTCTGACAAACCAACACTTTTTAATATTTCCAGCGCGACTTCTTGATGGCGCTCGCTTCCGCCATGGCTAGCGCAAACTAGCGCTAGTTGCTCATCATTTAGCTCTAACCCATGTCGCACCATTGCCGCTGCTTGTAAAGATTTAATTGCCGAGCGTGGATACATCTCGGCATCAACGTCACCAAGGGTTAATAAATCAGATCCATCGGGGCCAAGTATTATTAAATATCCGCTATGAGTTGATTCAACTAATCCGCTACGCACTAACTGCGCTAGAACAACGCTCATTCTTAATCGTTAGAGCGCGGGCTAGTTGACCAAATATGTGCTTGAATTGTTTGTCCTTCGGCAGCCATGTCATATGCGTAGAAAAGTTCACCTTCAACTAATCCGTAAAGTCGCACACCGGCAGTAACTATTTTGGCAGATGGCGCGGAATAACCTTGATCCATCGCTAACTGAATCTTTGGACCATCGTAATGCCCAAGCCAACCTTCAGTTATTCCCGTGTTATGTGAAATTACAACTTCGAGCACATTATTTGGCTTAATCCGCCAGAAACCTGCCTCGCTTGCGCCAGGTCGAATAATTTCGCCATCATCATCGACGATCCAAGAACGTGAAAAATAATTTAGAAATGGACGACCATCATGATTAAAAACAGTTTCAGATATGAATTGGAAAGGTTTAATCGTTGGATATTCGCCATGACCTTTGCCACGCCAAGTTCCAACTAGCCAAGCCAGTGGATTTAAATCAGGGTGAAGGCCTTCGGGAATCGTAAATACCATTATCTGCCAGTTCGCTTTCTGCTATCTCGGTAGCGAGCGCTTTCGGGATCTCTGCGACTAGTAAATGCAAAGAACAATAATCCGGCGCCAATAACTAATGAAATCAGGCCAAGGAGAATTGAGGTTAAGAGCTCCATACCTGTAAGTCTATCGGTTACTTACATCTTTCTTACGGCCCACATGATCGCGAGCCCTGCTATCAAGGTAATTAATAACTGACCTAGCAATTCCATTTACTAATTACCTGCAGCTATCGCTTCTTGTGCAGCCGGAATCCCACCAACTGAGAGCGTCGCGTCTAGTGGGGTGTTGCGCTTAACGACAGCGAGTGCAATCGGACCTAACTCATGATGTCTTGCAACAGTGCCTAAATAACCAACGACTACCCCATCATTTTCCACTGGGGTGCCAACTTTAGGAAAGTTAACTTCGGTACCATCAAGGTGCAACATAACTAAACGACGTGGTGGATTTCCTAGATTATTTATTTTTGCCACAGTTTCTTGGCCGCGGTAACAACCCTTATTTAGGTGTACCGCGCTGTTTAAAAGTCCAAGTTCGTTTGGAATAGATTTGTGATCAGTTTCAAAACCGATTCGGGGCAATCCAGCAGCGACTCGCATTGCATCAAGTGCCCAAGTACCCACTTGAGTTGCAACCGAATTAAAAGTTTCGATCATATTCGCTAATTCGGCGCGTGGCACAAGTGCATATGGCCCAGCTATTTCATCCATCTTGCCTGGGGCGCGCAATACTGCAAATTCAGCCGTCGCATCGTGGATTTCTACTTGGGCGCGAAATTTCATTTTTTCTAAATGTGAAATCAATTCAGCACTTCGACCCGGATTAACTACCAGCCAAGTGGTGTCACCATCATCAACTAAAAAGAATTGATGCTCGATGTGGCCTTTCGGATCTAAAATCAAAGCGTGCTGCCATTGACCAGCTAATAAATTTTCATGATCCTGGGTAGTTAAAAGATGTAGCCAAGTTAAACGTTCTGGCCCAGATAGTGCGACAACTTCATAGTGTGATAAATCTGCCCAAGCAGTGCCAGCTTCGAGTGCTCGTTGTTCTTTTACTGGATCCCCGAAATGCCATACAGCACCTTTATCGGGACCGTCCTCAACGAGTACGGCGCTCATTACTTACTTTCGGCGGCAAAACATGCAGAACATGTGCCATAAACGGCAAAGTGCGTGACATCTGTTTTAAAACCATAATCATCGGCCAGCTCATTTACAAAGTTAGCCGCAACATCAATTGGTGCATCGCCAACTGAACCACAAACTCCGCAAACTAAATGTAGGTGAGTTAGCTCTTCGGCTGCGTGATAGGTAGCGCCGCCATGGCCCAAGTGAGTGTGCTGAACTAAGCCCACATTTTCCAGGGTTTCTAAGTTGCGATAGACCGTTGAAAGATTAATTCCAGGATGTGTTTGGCGTACTTTTTCAGCTACTTCTTCTGGTGTGGCATGACCAAGTTCGCGGACGGCAGCTAAAACTAATTCACGTTGCGGAGTTAAGCGCAAACCTTTATCGCGTAATTCATGTTGCTCAGCCATGAATGAATTCTACTTAAATTTCTACAACTAAATCGACTGGAGTGCCTTTGGCAGCAATGACTTTACGTTCTACGCGCGCTCCTGAGGCCAGGATTACTAAGGTCCAGGCGCCAGGAGCGGCGAAGAATCGAAATTGCCCGTCTGCGTTAGTTGGAACTTCTGCGGTGAACTCACCAGTTGAATCCAATAATCGAACATATGCGTTACCAACGGGAGCTCCATTTGGAACTCCATCACCTTCCCCGTCCCTGAGAATGACACCTTGAATTAAGGTTTGCGTTGATAAATCAATGCCAGAAATATCTGGACCACCTGGAGTTGCGCCGCAAGTTCTCATTAGGCGCCTATCGCAACCGGAACGCCAACTAATGAACCGTATTCAGTCCATGAACCGTCGTAGTTCTTTACATTTGAAAGACCCAATAATTCGTGAAGTACGAACCATGAAAATGCGGAACGCTCACCAATACGGCAATACGCGATGGTGTCTTTTGCTAAATCGACACCAGCGCCTACGTAAAGTTCCTTTAGTTCGGCATCTGATTTAAAAGTGCCATCTTCATTGGCAGCTTTTGACCACGGAATATTCTTTGCAGTTGGAATATGTCCTTTAATCTGACCGCTCTCTTGAAGCAAATGTGCAGGTGCTGCTAGCTCACCACTGAATTCTGCCGGCGAGCGAACATCTACGATATTTAACTTACCGATTGCTGAAATAACTTCATCGCGATACGCACGAATTGAGTTATCACGCTCCTTGGCTACATAACTAGTAGCTGTGCGGGTTGGCACAGTTGTAACAAACGGACGAGCATCTAGCTCCCAGCGCTTGCGACCACCGTCTAACAATCGGACATCGGCGTGGCCGTAAATTTTAAAGTACCAGAAAGCATAGGTGGCAAACCAGTTGTTATTACCACCATAGAGAACGACAGTGGTGTCCGGTGCAATTCCACTCTTAGAAAGTAGAGCTTCGAACTTTTCTTTCGAAATCAAGTCGCGAATTAAGCCATCTTGTAGATCATCACGCCAGTGAAAAGTGATTGCTCCTTCAATATGGCCTTGCTCATAAAGCGCAGTATCTTCATCTACTTCGACTAGAACGACTGTTGGATTATTCAGGTTTTGAGCTACCCAATCAGCACTTACAAGTGAGGTTTCGCGTGACATAAATATATTTCCTATTCTTTTAACTTGATTAACGGTGGGTTTTAAGTGAGGTTTTGAAATTAGCGACGTGCGCGAAGCAGCAATAAATAAACTTCGCAGCCTAAGCAGTAATTAAAGGCTGTATTTAAGAAAGCTGCTGCAAGCGCAAAGCCGGTTGCGATAGTGAAAACGATTGTGACTCCTGATAACAGTCCAGCAACTGCAGTTGCTGTGAATAAGAATCCAACTGCTTGAGCAAATTTAGGTGGTCGCACATCTTCAGGTACAAATTCACCCTTTAAACGTGGCTTGATCAAGCTCTTGAATAAAAATGCATAAGGCGTGAATTGTGGGCCTTTAGTCGCACCAATTAGAAATACTGCTAATTGAAAAGCGGTCAGCGGCAGTGATTGGGTTGCTAGCGCAGTAGCTAAAACAAAAACTGTAATCGCTGCTGAAAAACGGGGACCACGTGCATCAATTACTACTGAGGTCTCTTTTTTATCTAAAGTTGTCATTTGTTTCCTACTTCTTTTTATTGTGGGTTACTAAAACTGGAATAATTTAAGTTTTAGTTACTACACAGCGAGACAGCTAAACGTCCGTAATCAAGTACGCGACGCTTGGTAAAGAAGCTATCTAAGGCGAAAGACATGTCGTAAGAATAAAGTGGGTGGGCAAGAAAGCCTAATTGCGAGTTACTTGCAGGTGTCACTTAATCGCTGCGAGCGTGGCTAAAACTTGGTCACGCTTAGGTGCACCAACGGCTCGCCCTACTTCAACACCTGAACTGTTCAGAATTAGCGTGGTTGGGGTAGAGCGAATATCCAACTTGCGTACTAATTCCAGATTTGTTTCAGCATCTATTTCAACATGACGCACATCGCTTAAGTCGGCGACTACGTTTTCGAGCAAGGTGCGAGTTGCGCGACAAGGGGTACAAAAGGCTGACGAAAATTGCACCAAGGTCGCCCTTGATCCGAGATCCCCACCGATTATCGATGCTGTTAAAGCTTTGCCAGAGATGGCTTTGGCTTGAATCTTGCCCCGCGACTTTTGATACCAGAGGCCGTAAGCAGTAGCAGCCCCTAGCACGATAAGAATTGGTAGGAAAGATTTCACGAGAGTAGTCTGTGCCACTTAACACCTAGAACGCAACTGGGAGCGGGTGAGCGCAAATGGCAAGAGTGTTGCTACTTACAAACACTCTAAGCGCGAGCGCCGAAGTTCTGCCATCGCTAGCTTTGTTGCAGCATCAGGTAAAAATTGTTCCGGCTGAAGCAAGTGTTTTGATTGATGTTCCCGAAGCAGACATTTTATTACTAGATGCACGTCGCGATATTCCAGCTGCTAAAAATTTAGCGAAGTTGCTTCATACCACTGGTTCAGGCGCACCAGTTGTTGTTATAACAACTGAAGGTGGCTTGTCAGCTCTTAGTGCCGAATGGGGCATTGACGATGTAATTCTCGATACTGCTGGTCCTGCTGAAGTTGATGCACGAATTAGAATTGCAATTGGTGAATACGCAGCACAACTTGCCGAAAGTGATCCAGGTTCTGGTGAGATTAGAACTGGTGAGGTTTCAATTGATGAAAATAGTTATACCGCTCGCATTAAAGGTCGCGCGCTAGATTTAACATTTAAAGAATTTGAGCTTCTGAAGTTTTTAGCCCAACATCCAGGCCGCGTATTTACTCGCGCCCAGCTGTTACAAGAAATCTGGGGTTACGATTATTTTGGTGGTACTCGCACAGTTGATGTGCACATTAGGCGTTTACGTTCGAAACTTGGCCCAGAGCACGAAGCAATTATCGGTACCGTGCGAAATGTGGGCTATCGCTTTACCGTAACGAGTGCCATGAAAGATGCTCAAGTCACTGAACGGATTTAGTTGTGCGTACTATTCTGAAATTGCACCGATCACTTATTGCTGACTTTTCAGAACCAATTACTACTGCTGAGATATCTACCTTCGATCCGGCTGATTCCGATGAATGGTTAGCGTTAAATAACCAGATCTTTATCACGCACCCAGACCAAGGCGATTGGGTAATGCAGGATTTAACTAATCGCATGAAAGAAAGCTGGTTTGATGCTGATGGCTTCTTTCTGGCCCGCGAGAAAGACGAAATAATTGGTTTTTGCTGGACAAAAATCCATCATGACCGGGTAAATGAAGGTGCGATTGGGGAAATTTATGTAATTGGCGTAAACCCAAGCACCCACAGCTCTGGGTTGGGCAAAGCTTTAATGCTTACCGCGCTGCGATATTTCCAAAGCAAAGACATCAAAGAATCAATGCTCTACGTAGATGCCGATAACCATGCTGCGCTTATTCTTTATAAGAAATTAGGCTTCAACTAACTCAGCGCACATCTCTCTAAATGCTGCGGTATGCGAATCAACATCGGCGCTCGTAGTATCAGGACACATTAAAGCCATGTTATGAAATGGCGTGATCAAGAAGCCATCATTTAACATCCGCAAATGTAGATACTGCTCTAATTCGAAATCACCAGAATTATTTGCATCAGCACCAGTTACTGGCGCAACTTTGCCAAATATATATTCACCTCGCGCACCTAAACGATTACAGCTCCAGGGCAAGTCAAATTCGGTAATTGCAGCATCTACGCCATCAGACCAACGAGTGCCGAGATCTATCATGCGATCAAAGTATTCTTGGGTTAGGACTTTTGTAAGAGTTGCGCGCATTGCTGCCAGTGAAAGTGCATTTCCGGCCAATGTTCCACCGATTCCGCCAGTATCAATAATTTCTAGCTCAACCATTTTTTTGATTGAATCTGCAATCGCTTGAGTCATTCCGAAAGTTCCGGTCGGAATACCACCACCAATTGCTTTACCAATGGTTAGAAAGTCTGGCTTTAATCCGCGGTCGGCAGTCATTCCGCCAGGACCAACTGAAATTGTGTGAGTTTCGTCGATAATTAAAATAGTGCCGTATTTTTTTGCGAGTTCTTGTACTGCTTCTAAGTAACCAGCTTGTGGCAAAACTATTCCGACATTTGTCATCGCTGGTTCCATCAAAATTGCTGCAACATCGCCATTTGCTAATGCTTTTTCCATGCCGGCAATATCGTTGAACTCGACAACGCGAGTGGTTTGATCAAGTGCCACAGGTGCGCCAATATTTCCTTCGCGGGCTACGGTGTTTCCACTCGCATCTAAGGTGGCAAAAGTTTCATCGACAGAGCCGTGATAGCAGCGATCGATAACCACAATCTTTGAACGGCCAGTAAGCAAGCGGGAGTAGCGGATTACATGGCGATTAGCGTCGGTGGCTGAAACCGTAAATTGCCAAAGCGGCAGGCCAAATCGGTTAGCTAACTCAGCTGAAACTATTGCCGCATCAGCCGTTGGCAACATCGCAGTAATTCCTTTACCAGCTTGCTCGCGAATCGCGGCAACTGTCGCATCAGGTGAATGGCCAGTCATGGAACCGGTATCGCCTAAACAAAAATCAATATATGAATTGCCGTCGACATCGGTAAAACGCGCACCTTTTGCTTGCTCAATAAAGACAGGGTAAGCACCGGGCCATTTAGCCATCCAAGACATCGGAACTCCACCGGGCATTGACTTTTTTGCCTTTTCAAAGAGCTCGCCACTTTTTGGGTGCAACTTTAGAAAGCGTTCTTTTTCGCGCGCAGTTAATGTTGCCAGACGCTCACGGTTGATCATTTATATTCCTATTCTTTTTTATTCTTCGGTGAAAACAAATAACGCTTCAATGTAATGTTCGCCAGTAATTCCTAAATTAGCCGCATCCGGTGGCGCAGTCTGTGGTTCGATGCAAACACCTTCGGCATCTTCGCTATAAACAACCCACCATGGTGCATCGCACTCGATATCGATACGTGCAACATCTTCCCAAATAATTGCAGGGGTTCCAATAATTCCGGTGAAAGCATCGTCCCAAGGTTCTGGTGACGGTTTAATTAATTCGCCAGTTGGTAACCCATCTGAACCACGTTGCAGCATTTGATTTGCCGAAAAATCAATTACTGCACTGCCGCCACGATCTAAGTCGCGAGCAAACCAAGGATGTAAACCTAACCAAGCTGGTAGATCACAATCGCCTGGTTCATATTCAAGTGACCAACGAATTGCATCATCTAATACTTCAATTGTTTGTTCTAAAGTTGCGCCGCCATAAGGTGCGGGTAAATGTAATAACGAACGCCCTGGCCCGATTTCTTGCCAAGATGAAGTAAAGCCATAACCATGCAGCGCATTCGGTGGATCAAAGATTTGCGGCAATTGGTGCTCTTGACCATTAGCACCGGTAATTAAGCCATCGCGTACGCGGCCAGCCCATGGCCCCATGCCATACCAGCCGTAATTTACGGGGGTGCCACGAAAGGGAAGCGTGAACTGCATATCTCGCCAAATCAGCGAGGCAATACGTGCGCCTTGATCTAAATCAATGTTTATCTGAAATTCTGCATCATCAATGAATTGCATTTTAGTTCCGCTCAAGTGCTTCGGTTAGTTCGAATGCGCGAGGTGGTTGAGCTCCAGCACGTGAACAGGTAATCGCGGCTGCGACTGCAGCACGATGTAAAACTTCACGCAATTTCGAACCAGTTAAGTTCAAAATGCCAATTTGCATAACTGCTTCGACAATTATTGCGCCCACGGTGTCGCCAGCGCCAACAGTATCTACAACTACAACTTTTATGCCTGGAACCTCAACAACGCCATCAGCCGTGACGCCAACCAAGCCGTCTTTGCCTCGTGTTATCACGACCAACTGCACACCTTTTTCAATGCAGATTTTGGCGATTCCGATGGGATCTTCATTTGGATAAAGTGCCGCAATATCGTCTTCACTAAATTTAACAACGCTGCTGATCTTGATCCATTTTTCAACTTCATCACGATATTTAATTAAGTCAGGCATCACACTTGGTCTGATATTTGGATCAAAGACAATTGGCGCAAATTCACTTACTTGAACCGCCCAGTCATATAGAACAGAGGCACCTGGCTCGATAATCGTAACCAGCGTACCGATTTGTAAAACTTCTGGCTTATATTTTTCTGGATCAGGTAACCAAGTGTTATCAAAAGCAAAAGTCGCAGTGTTGTTAATTAAAAATTCATAGCTCGC
Source organism: Actinomycetota bacterium (assembly GCA_026393075.1). Taxonomy (GTDB): domain Bacteria; phylum Actinomycetota; class Actinomycetes; order Nanopelagicales; family Nanopelagicaceae; genus Planktophila. The sequence goes on from JAPLAW010000015.1 coordinate 103,348, forward strand.
AGAACCATCGTTACTTAAGGAAACAGTTGCGGTACAAGTTGGTAAATCACTTGTTAGCGCTAAATCCAAACTAACACCATCACGGATTAATTCTGCCCGTGCTGATTTTCCGTAAGCATCGGTTGAAATACCATCAATGAATTGAACTTCATGGCCCAAGCGAGAAAGCGCTTTGGCAGTATTCGCTGGCCCGCCCCCAACAATTGCAATTCGCTCAGGGCTGCCAGGCAACAGGTCAATTAAGACCTCACCACAAACCCAAATGCTCACTGCTGTTCACCTATTCGCGCTAGAAACTCGGCAATAATCTCAACGCCAAGCAAATGATCTTGGACTTGAGGCAAACCACTAATTAGTAATACTCCTGCTAATCCTAATCCGTTCACATTAAGTGGCAATCCGCCGCCGTGAATTGCATGCAACTCTTCAGATAAATCGTTCTTTAAATACCAATCAAAACCATTCTCTTCAGAAAATACTCGCTCGCGCATTGTTGAATTACCAGTTACCTGAACTACTCGAGCTTTACGAGCGATCCAATTATCATTTTCTGGTTTCGTACCTGGAAGAGCCACATGAAATACCGGCCATTTTCCTAATTGCACTTCGATCGTGATAGCTAAACCGCGATCACGTCCTAATTGATGAGCAATCTCGCCAATTTCAATTGCTTCACTTTGCGATAGAGATGGCAGCAATAACGTGTCGGCTTCTAATTGCAGACCCGCGCTTGTAAATCCACCTGTGGTATCGACCATGACCTAATTATGCGGTGGCTGGTCCAATGCTCCAAGCGACCTTCTCATGGCGATCAATGATCCAGGCTGAATAATCCGATAATTCTGGAGTTGTGAACCAAACTGCGCCATCTCGACCAGCAACCATTAGCGCAGTTGCTAGCGCATCAGCAATTGCACCATTGGGACCAATTACGGTTGCTGATTTTGCACCAATTGCGATCATGCCAGTGTGCGGATCATTGATATGTGCTCCACGCTCATAAGTACCGCTAGTGGCAATTGCGCCATCGCTAATTTCAAAAGTTTGTAATATTTCTAACCGATTATCTGGATTTACCACCCCGATTGACCATGGCTGATCCGGTGTGAATCCACCGCGAAGTGCTAAATCACCGGCGGCGTTAACTTGAACATGATTTGCGCCAGCTGCTAATAAAATTTCAGCACAGTTATCAGCTGCCCAGCCTTTTACGAGTCCAGATGGATCAAAGCCACCAGCGACAGCCCACGGATCAAATGCTCCTTGAGTCAATTCTTTTACGAACGTGCATAAGTTCCAGACTTCAAAAACTTCTGGTGAGCATTGCTCAATATCTATTTCGTTACGGCGTAACTGGGAGATTATCGAGTTCTCTTGGTAGGTCGAGAAAACTTCATCAACGTGCTGAACATATTGATTTACTTTAGTTATAGCAGATTCAATATCAACACTACTTGTGACGTCAAGATATAGAACTGTCCCCCAAACTTCGATCTCATGTTGGGTTCGCATTTGATATTAGAGGCCAGCTTTAGCCATTGCACCTTGCAGTGATTTACGCCAGCCATACGTTGTATAACTAGCACCTGATGCACCTTGAATACTTGTTGACTGTGCGGCCAATGTTTGTTGTTTTAAAAGCGGAAGTGCGTAATTGGTATAACGATCATTGCGTCCAGAAGGCGCTTGTAGCGCACGTACATCTGTGATTTTTCCATTTGAAACTGTTATTTCAACTTGCACATTTCCATAGTTAACATTTACAACCGGACCCGTAAAAGTTCCGCTTGCGGTTTTAACCGTCGGGGTAGGCGTCGCAGTTTTAGTTGGAGTTGGCGTAGGCGTTTGTGTATGAGTTGGAGCTGGCGTAGGTGCTGACGTTTGCGTCTGAGTTGGCGTAGGCGTAGAACTTTGTGTGGGTGTAGCAGTAACAGTTGGAGCTGCTGGTGTTGAATTTGTAGCTTTTGCTGTTGCTGATTTGGTTGGCTTAGAAGTTTTAGTTGCACTCTGAGTCGGAGCAGCAGATGTGGTTGTAGTTGCAGCGCTTGGGGTTGAGACTGGGGCTTGTGTTGTGTTACTTGGAGCTGGCAGCGTGCCTAAATCTAAACCAAGGCCAGTTGAAGTTGCACCAAGTTGAGGTGGTGTTATTGAGAGCACTGCTCCTAAACCACCGACTGTGCCGGCAGTAATTAGTAGAAAGCGTTTCATATCATTACCTCTTTTTATTCGGAGTGGAAAGCAAATGCTTCATCATGGAAACGATTCTTTGGCACACCTAAATCTTTAGCTGCCTCGCGAACTGCTTCAACGAGTGGCGCAGGGCCACAAATATAAATATCTGAATCGGCAAACCTCGGAACAAGTTCTTTCAAAGATTTAGCATCCATCGGGTGAATCTTGCGAGAGCCAACCAGATAGTGAACTCGAATTGATCCTTCAGATTTCGACGCCAAATAATCCATTTCTTCGCGTAAAATCAAATCATCTGCTTGCGAGGCACGGAAAATTACATCTAGCTGAACGCCAGCGCGGAACTCTTCCATCAAAGCTCGGATTGGCGTGATACCTACACCACCACCAACTAGAACCACATGCTTGCGTGAAGCACGGCCAGCTGTAAAAGCTCCGTATGGGCCTTCCATGAATACTCTAGTACCGGGCTTCAGGTCAGCCATTGATCGTGAATGATCACCTAAATCTTTAACAGTTATACGTAAGTAATGTGCAGTTGGAGAAGCGGAAAGTGAATAGGGATGTGAGGCGAGAGCATGCCCTTTTGCGATGAACCGCCAACCAAAGAATTGCCCACCTTGTGCACCTAACTTATCAAGATCGCGTCCGTGCATAATCACTGAAACCATATTTGGGCCTTCGACTACAATTTTTTCAACTTTTAAGCCATGTCGAAATGAGCGGTAAGTTGGAAGCGCGATGCGCCAATAAACAATGCAGAACACCATTGCACTGTAGAGAAAAATCCAAAATGCCTTATTTAGCGGATGCGAAATAAACATCGGACCATTCAATATCTGATGCATAAATGAAAGCGCAATTGCCAAGTAGGTGGAAACGTGAATAGTCCACCAAGCTTCGTAACTTAACTTGGCACGAGCTTTCTTATACGAAGTTATGCCAGCAGTTATCATGAAAATAAATCCAGCCAGTGCAGCCCACATCCAGTTAAAGGTAGTTAATATATTTATGAATTCACCAATTATTTTTTCCTGAAATTGTCCAGCGTAGCCAATGGTAATTAAAAGAACATGGAACCCAATTAGATAAAGAGACCAAGGGCCAAGTTTGCGATGCCAAGTAATAAGACGATCGTGTCCAACTCCGCGTTCAACCCAAGGAATGCGAGATACCAACAAAATTCCAAGAAGCGCGAAGTAAGTTCCGATAAGTGCAACAAAGCGAGAGATTGTTTGAATGATCGAATAAAGGGAAGAAATATCCGAACTTCGTAGCGCAGTTAGTTCTATCGCAACTGTTAAGCCAAGGCCCAATCCAGAGAGCACGGCCGCCCAGTCGGTACCGGCTGCGCTGAACTTGCGTTCTGATATTCGACTCATAGGTGTACTTAACTGCCTTTTCCTGAGAATTATCTGGATAGTAGGTGAGTGCTAGACCTGACTATTTCGCACAGAAAAGCTCTAACTTAGGCGTGATGCCAGTTAATAAGTAGCGATCTACTGCCGAATCGACACATGTTGAGCCACGACCATGGCCGGTATGGCCATCACCATCGAGAGTAATCAATATCGAACCTGTGAAGATTTTTGTTAGCGATTGCGCCCACTTATAAGGAGTCGCTGGGTCTCTGGTGGTTCCCACAATCAGAATTGGTTCGGTATTTAACTTCTTGATTTCGATTTGTTCCACACTGCCTAAGTTTGGCAAGTAGCGACAAGCTAACCCGGAATAAGCCAGATAGGGACCAAATATTGGTGCTTGTTCTGCAAACTCAGTCACGCCTTTTTTAAACACTGATACAGTTTCTAATTCATTGTGATCGAGACAATCGATTACTTGTAGCGCATCATTTTCGTTGCTTAAGTAACGTCCATTTTTTTGGCGACCAGAATATTGATCTGCCAAAGTCAAGAAACTCTCTCCACTTCCTAGTGTTGCTTCCTTAAAAGCATCGCGTAATACCGGCCAGCCTGATGCGCTGTCATATAAAGCTGAAGCAATTCCAAGTAATACTAAACTTTCTGTCACTTCACGCTCAGATTTACTTTTTAGTGGCGTGATAGCAGCCTTGGTGAGTAAATCAATTACTTGATTCCGAGCTGTTGGTAAATCACCAGTTAAGGCACAAGAACTTCGTTTTAAACAATTGCTAATAAATGCATTAAGTGCTGATTCAAAACCGACTGCTTGGCCAAGCATTGCTTCGCGATTGCGGGCATTTGGATCAACTGCACCATCTAAAACAAATCGGCCAACATTTTCCGGAAATAGTTCAGCATATAAAGTCCCGAGGTATGTGCCATAAGACTTTCCTAAGAAATTCAACTTCTGATCACCGAGAACCGAGCGCAAAATATCTAGATCGCGAGCGCTATTTAGGGTGCTGTAATTAGTTAAATGTTTGGTCTTTTCAGCACACTTGGCAAAATAATCTCGCGCATCACTTATAAATAGCGCAAACTCAGTTTCATCATCAGGTTTCGAATCAGCTGCAAAGCTGGCATCAGTTTCAGTATCATTTAGGCATTTAATGGCAGCGCTATCCCCGACTCCACGTGGATCAAAACCGACGATATCGAAACGTTCCAGAATTTCTGGGCTAACTATGTACTCAGCGTTATAGGCGTAATCGACCCCTGATGAGCCTGGCCCGCCTGGGTTTACGACCAACGAGCCAATTCGATGATCTTGATCTAGCGCTTGGTAGCGCAATAAAGCCAGTGAAAAAGCGCCGACTGATAAATCTGCGTAGTCAATTGGGACTAGCAAATTTGAGCATTGGTAATTTCCATAGCAATCTCGCCATTTAAGTTCTTGGGTTTCATATTGGGGAAGCGCGGAAAGTGGCTCGGGTTCAGTTGCCGAGCAACTTGTTAAAAGCAAAAGTGAAGCGAGTGCTACTGCAATCTTTTTTAGAATCATGCTTGAGCTAATTGGCACATAAGCGCCTCTAGCGTGAGCAGAGGCGCCGCGTTATGACTCAAATTGGTACGAGCCGACATAATCGCATCTATTTTTGAAACAGTTTTAGCTGCCGGAATTCTTTCCGCCATCTTAGAAATGTCTGAAGCAAATTCTTGGTTAATTAACGCACCCTGAGTACCGGATTGAACAAACATCACATCACGATACAAAGTTGCAATATCTACCAGAGCGCCATCAATTGAATCACGAATCATTCGAGTGGTTCTTGATTTCTGCTCTTTCTCTAAATCTTTAATTGCTTTTGAACCACCGGTAGCCATTCCTCGTCCGGTTGCTCCTTTACCCCAGGCCTCTGCTAATTCAGCACTCTCTTTTTCATCACGGGCGCTAGCTGCTACTTCGGCTTCTTCGGTGGCTAGATTTAAAAGAGTTTCGGCAGCTTTAAATGCCGAAGCTACATCGTTAATCTGCATTGGCAACTTTATGATGGTATTTCTGCGATTACGAATGCTTTCATCGCTAGCCAAATACCTGGCACGACCAATATGTCCTTGCGAAGCGCGAGCGGCATAATCAGCCATCGCAGGTGAAATGCCTTCGCGGCTAACTAAAACATCTGCTACATCTTTAGCACTAGGCGTTACTAACTGCAGGTGGCGGCACCTCGAACGAATAGTCGGCAAAACATCATGCAAAGTTGGTGCGCATAACAACCAAACCGTGCGATTTCCGGGCTCTTCAATAGCTTTAAGTAGCGCGTTTGCTGCTGATTCAGTCAGGCGGTCAGCATCTTCCATAACAACTACTCGCCATCCGCCCATTGCTGGCGCCCAAGCCACGCGAGTTAGTAGTTCACGAATCTCATCAATCTTGATTGATAAACCTTCGGTGCGAATAATTTCCACATCTGCATGCGTGCCAGCTTTAGCTGCGCGGCAATCAGCACAGGTGCCACAACCGTCATTGCTACAAATTAGCGCTGAAGCAAAAGCAACTGCGGCAGATGAACGGCCACTTCCGGGCGGGCCAGTAAACAACCAAGCATGGGTCATCTCTTGGGATTCCTCACCACTTCGAGCAGCAGCCACGGCACCTTCGAGAATTCTTACCAAATGATTTTGACCAACTAAATGATCGTAAACCGACATCGCTACTTCTTCTTTACTGTTTTACGGGCAGTATTTCGAGCCGTTGTGGCAGCGCGGCGGATCGGTTTCATGAGACGGTTTCCTTGCGCATCGCGAATGTTGCGACGTAGTCCAGCAATTTCACCAACTCGAGCAATGATTTCACTATGAATCTCTTCAATAGTCTGGCGACCATCGACAACTAAATAACGTTCAGGATCAAGAAGTGTTAACTGCAAATACTCTTGACGAATTCTTTCATGGAAATCAATTGGCTCGATTTCCAAACGATCTTTGCTCTTTAACCGGCTAAGTCCAATTTCAGCAGGCTGATCAATCAAAATTGTTAAAGTCGGAAACAGCGACTCAGTTGCCCAACGCGAGATACGCGCAACTTCACCTGAAACCAAGATTCGACCAGCACCTTGATAGGCAATTGAAGAATCAAAGTAGCGATCGGTAATTACTACCTCGCCACGATCAAGCGCAGGACGAATCTTTGAAAACACATGATGAGCGCGATCTGCGGCATATAACAGCGCTTCGGCACGTGGGGAAATATCACCAGTTGAATGATCAAGCAGAATTCGGCGTAAATCTTTACCCATTTCGGTGCCGCCAGGTTCGCGACTTAAAACTACTTCTTCGCCTTCTTCTTCCAGCCACTTCTTTAGTAATTTACTTTGGGTTGATTTGCCACTGCCTTCGCCACCTTCAAAGGCAATAAATACACCCTTGGTTTGAGCTCCAGTAATAGAGCCAAGTTCACCTTTAATTGCATTTGCAATATCGCTCCAGATGGAAACATTGGGACGATCTTTCATTTGATGATACGAAACTGCGCCAATTAAAATTGCAAATAAGCCAGCAAATAATAAAGTTATTGCTGCACCGTTATAAGCAACTTCGGTATTGCGAACTTTAATTCGGTATTCACCAATATATGCGGCAATGATTGGTGAAATTGCTAGAACCGCAACCAGAGTTACCCGAATAATTGATTGCATGAAAGCGAATGTGCGACCACGAACATCATCGTGAACTTCAAGTCCTAGCATCGTAAATCCAGTAACCCAGCAAACGCCAGAGAAGGCACCCAAAATAATCACTATGAATACAGCTAAAGTGAAGTTAGGAATTGCGGCAAGTAAAACTAGGAAAGATCCAGCAACAGTTAACGAGGCGCCAAATAGTCGGCGGCGGGAGAATTGGGCAAATATTTTCGGACCAAATGCGATTCCAATGGCTAAGCCAGTAAATACTGAACCGAAGAGCACGCCGTAGCCAGCATCTCCGCCACCTAAGTCACCTACAAAGGTGCGCGCTAAGCCAATGACAGCACCCGCTGCAATGAAAGCACCGACCATTCCAACAATGAGGCCACGAATAATCTTTGAGCTGCTGACAGCTTTATAGCCTTCGATTAGAGATTTACCAACACTGGAATCAGCTTTCTTGCCTGCTTCGTGGCGTTTTGGAATCTCGTGCAGATGGAAAATTGTCCATGCGCTAAATGCAAAACTTAAAGCGTTTATATAAAGTGCAATATCAATTGAAGTGCCTTTAAAACTAGGGAAAGCTGACGCAATAGCGCTACTTAATAGTGCCAAGATTGCAAAAAGCCCGGCTGCAATTGGCGCAGTTCCGTAGGCTGCAAAAAGTGACACTTGGTTTGCGCTTTCTAGTTTCTCTTTCGGAACTAAATTCGGAACGCTGGCATCTTTAGCTGGTGACCAGAAAAGCGAAACGCACTCCACCAAAATAGTTGCGGTATAAAGCCAGAAGTAATTATTAACAATGGGAATTGAAATGTAGAGTGCGAAGCGAATTACATCCGCCACGACCATAAGCATTCGACGATCAATTCGGTCAGCGATCACGCCAGCAATTGGTCCTAGAAAAACTGCGGGTAATAGGCGAGCGATGAAGACACCAGCAATTGCAAAGTTAGCTTTGGCATAACTTCCGCCTGATAATTGTTGAGCAAGCGCAGTTGTCGCTAGTAAGCCGAGCCAATCTCCGAGTGAACCAAAAGCCATTGCTTGCCATAGTCGGCGAAAGGCAGGGATTGCTAAAACACTTCGAGTCTCATCAGGTGCCGGCGCCGCCGGTCTTGGAAGAGAGTTGCTCACGGCTCAATCGTAGTGGGCTTGGTTTTCGCTTTCCCAGTGGCTGCCTTTTTAGCAACTCGCTTGGTCGCAGCTTTCTTAACGGTTTTTTTCGTCAGAGTTGGGGCTGTTTTGGCTGCTTTTTTACGACTCTTCTTAGGTCGTGCGGCTCCACCATTCTCAGCTTCCCAGGCTCGGCGGCCGGCTAATAATTCAAGTCCGCGTTCGATAGTCATCGCTTCGACTGTGTCACCACGGCGCAAAGTCGCATTAGTTTCACCATCGGTTACATACATTCCAAAACGACCATCTTTAATAATTAAAGGTTTCTCGGTTGTTGGATCAATACCCAATTCCTTTAGAGGTGGTTTAGCAACTCCACGACGACGTTCCTTTGGTTTGGAATAAATCTCAAGCGCTTCATCTAAGGTAATTGAAAATAACTGATCTTCCGAAGTAAGGGTGCGCGAATCAGCACCTGCCTTTAAGTAAGCACCGTAGCGACCATTTTGCACAGTAATGTCATCGCCAGCTGCATTTGTTCCTAGTGTGCGCGGCAAAGATAAAAGTTGTAGCGCATCTTCGTAAGTAATGGTGTCGAGTGTCATAGTCGAAAGAAGTGAAGCAGTTTTTGGTTTTGGATCATCAGCTTTCTTACGCTTCTTCTTGGCGCCTTCTACAACGGGTTCTACTGGAAAAACTTCCGTTACGTATGGCCCAAAGCGACCGCTCTTAGCAATTATCGGCAAATTAGTTGCTGGATCAATTCCTAAATCACGTTCACCTGACGGTGCTGCTAGTAGTTCGATGGCTTTTGCCAAAGTTAATTCATCTGGTGCTAATGATTCTGGAACGTTAGCTAACTTGCGAGTTTCGCCTTCGCCCTCTTGCAGGTAAGCGCCATAACGACCAACGCGAATTTCAATCTCAGGTGAAAGACGCATCGTATTAACTTCGCGTGCATCAATAGCGCCTAAGTCAGCTGATAGTTCATTTAAACCAGGTTCGCCATCGTGGCCGTAGAAGAAATCACGTAACCAATCAACGCGCTTTGCTTGACCGCTTGCGATTTTATCGAGATCTTCTTCCATGCTGGCGGTGAATTCGTAATCAACTAATTTTGTGAAGTGTGTTTCGAGCAAGCCAGTTACTGAAAAAGCTAAGAAAGTAGGCACTAAAGCTCGTCCGCGCTTTGAAACATAACCGCGGTCTTGAATCGTTGCAATAATTGAAGCAAATGTTGAAGGACGACCAATACCTAGTTCTTCTAGCTTTTTAACCAGCGTTGGTTCGGTATAACGAGCAGGTGGCTTTGTCTCGTGCCCCTCGCAACTGTATTCCTCAACTTTTACGCTCTGCCCAACGTTCATGGCTGGCAAGCGCTTATCTTCAGATTCTTCGCCCTCTTTTTCATCAGCTAAATCATCGTAAGCAGCTAAGAAACCAGGAAAAGTTATTACCGAACCATTGGCGCGGAATATGGTTTCGCGACTATCGCTAGTTTTCGCATCGAAGTCAACGCGCATCTGCATCTTCTTGGCATCGGCCATCTGTGATGCGACTGTGCGTTTCCAAATTAAGTCATAAAGTGCAAATTCGTCGCGCGAAAGTTCTGGGGCTAATTCACCCGGAGTTTTGAAACTTTCACCAGCTGGGCGAATTGCTTCGTGCGCTTCTTGGGCATTTTTAGTTTTACCAACATATACGCGTGGCGCGTCAGCAACATGATCAGCACCATAAAGTGCTTTGGCTGATTCACGTGCTGCATTGATTGCTTGTGCTGAAAGATTTACCGAATCGGTACGCATATAAGTGATGTAGCCATTTTCATACAAACGTTGTGCGATACGCATTGTGATCTGCGCTCCCCAACCTAACCGACTACCGGCATCTTGTTGCATAGTTGAAGTTGTAAATGGTGGCTTAGGTCGTTCAGTACGAGGAGATTCCTCCATCGATTTAACTACCAGTGGCGCTGCTTTGAGAGCTGCAACTAAAGATCTAGCAGCGCTTTCATCAAGTAACAAAATATTAGCTAGCGACTTTTCCTTTACTGCGCCATCGGCACCAAAGTCAGCAGTTGTTGCAACGCGCTTGCCATCAACGCTAAGCAGGCGTGCGTTAAAGCCTAATTCACATTTGGCAGTTAGATCCCACCAAGCCGAAGAAATAAAGGCCATACGTTCGCGTTCTTTTTCTACGATTAACCGAGTAGCCACAGATTGCACTCGGCCGGCAGAAATACGGGGCATAACTTTTTTCCAGAGAACTGGAGATAAGCGATAGCCAAATAGTCGATCTAGAACTCGACGGGTTTCCTGCGCATCGATTAAGTCGTAATCAAGGTCGCGGGTATTTTCGACTGCACTTTGAATAGCCTCTTTAGTAATTTCATTGAAAACCATGCGCTTAATCGGAATCTTTGGCTCAAGCACTTCAACTAAGTGCCAGGCAATAGCTTCACCTTCGCGGTCTTCATCGGTTGCCAGAATTAGCTCTTCAGCATCTTTCATCAACGCCTTAAGTTCAGCAACTTTCGCTTTTTTATCTGGGTTTATTACATAAAGTGGCGCGAAATCTTCTTCAATATTTACGCCTTCTTTAGCCCAGGCAATCTTTTTATACTCTTTAGGAATATCGGCTGCGCGCTGAGGTAGATCGCGAATATGACCGACGCTAGCCTCGACGATGTAATCATCGCCAAGGTAGCCGCCAATTTTGCGTGCTTTAGCTGGTGATTCAACAATCACTAGCTTCTTCAATACACGCGCCATTAATTTCCTAAGTTAGCTCTGGGGAAAAGCTGAAGTTAGCCGAATTGGTATTAGTAAGTAATCGAAGTCGATTGACGACGATTACGAACAAGAGCCGCAACAATTACAAGCGCTGCGACAATACCAATCAAAGTGCTGGTGCTTTCGCGACCGCCAAGTGCCATTCCAACAATTGCTGGTGTAATTAATAGACCAACCAAGTTCATAACTTTGATCAGTGGGTTAATTGCAGGACCAGCAGTGTCTTTGAATGGATCGCCAACGGTGTCACCAACGATGGTTGCGGTGTGTGCATCTGAGCCCTTGCCGCCGTAATTTCCATCTTCAACCATCTTCTTAGCGTTATCCCAAGCTCCACCTGAGTTAGATAAGAAAACCGCCATCAAGGTTCCGGTGCCAATTGCGCCAGCTAAGTAAGCACCAAGTGCTCCGACGCCAAGACCGAAACCAACTGCGATTGGTGCCATAACAGCTAGTAGTCCAGGTGTTGCAAGTTCACGTAGCGAATCGCGAGTACAAATATCAACTACGCGACCGTATTCAGGCTTTTCAGTACCCTTCATAATTCCTGGATGTAGTTTGAATTGGTTACGAACTTCCATAACTACTGCACCAGCTGCGCGAGATACTGCATTAACTGCTAGACCTGAGAACAGGAATACCACTGCGGCACCAATAATTAGACCCACCAAGTTACGAGGGTCTGCCACATCGAGAATGCCTTGGAATTGCAGATTTGTAACTAGATCTACGGTTGTAGAACCAGCCTCAACTACTGCCAACTTAATTGCATCAGTAAAGGCACCGAATAGCGCAGTTGCTGCAAGTACTGCTGTTGCGATCGCGATTCCCTTAGTGATTGCCTTAGTCGTATTTCCAACTGCATCAAGTGAAGTAAGAATTTGTGCGCCTTCGCCCTTAACATCGCCAGACATTTCAGCAATGCCTTGCGCGTTATCTGAAATTGGGCCGAAGGTATCCATTGCCACAATTACGCCAACAGTGGTTAGCAAACCAGTTCCGGCAAGTGAAATCGCAAGAAGTGAAAGCACAATTGAACCGCCGCCTAACATGAAGGCGCCGAATACTGCAGCTGCGATTAGCAATGCACTGTAAACAGCTGATTCAAAACCAATCGAAATACCAGCCAAAATAACGGTTGCAGCACCTGTTTGTGATGAAGCAGCAACGTCATTAACTGGACGCTTTCCAACTTCAGTGAAGTAGCCAGTTAGTAATTGAATTGCAGCAGCTAAACCAATACCGATTAGAACTGCACCAATTGCCAAAATACGAGGGTTGGTATCGCCGAACTCGCTAATTTTCTCAGGAGTTAAACCAAGTAACTTGCTGAAGCTATCTGGCAAATAAGTAAATGTTGCAAGCGCTGTAAGTACTGCGCTGATGATTGCCGATAAGAAGAATGAGCGGTTAATTGCAGTCATTGCGTTCTTATCTGTTGAGCGTAAACGAGTAAGGAAGATTCCGATTACCGCAGTTACGATACCAATTGCTGGAACGATCAATGGATAAACCAAACCAGCGTTACCGAATCCAGCTTTTCCAAGAATTAGTGCGGCAACAAGTGTTACGGCATATGACTCGAATAAGTCAGCTGCCATACCAGCACAGTCACCAACATTGTCGCCTACGTTATCTGCAATAGTTGCAGGGTTACGTGGGTCATCTTCTGGAATACCTTTTTCAACTTTACCTACTAGGTCAGCGCCAACATCGGCTGCCTTTGTGAAGATACCGCCGCCAACGCGCATAAACATCGCGAGCATTGCAGCACCAAAACCAAAACCTTCTAGAACTGCTGGGGCTTGTTCGCGGTAGATAATCACAACAAGTGATGCGCCGACCAAACCAAGACCAACTGTTGTCATACCAACAACGCCACCGGTGCGGAAAGCAATCTGCACTGCGCGTTCGGCATCCTTCTGACGGGCAGCTTCAGCAACGCGCACGTTTGCACGAACTGCTAGCCACATACCGTTGTATCCAACTAGCGCACTAAATGCAGCGCCAAGTAAGAAGAAGATTGAGCGACCGATACGAATATCAGCATCTCCTGGGAGTACAAAAAGTAGAACGAACACAATCGCTACGAAGTAGGAAAGGGTGCGGAACTGGCGAGCTAAATAAGCTGCGGCTCCTTCTTGAACTGCACCCGCGATTTCCTTCATCTTCTCGGTGCCTTCACCCTGCGCCAAAACTTGAGCACGAAGCGCATATGCGATTCCAAGTGCAACAAGTGAGATGGCTAGAACTACATAAACATAGGTGAGGTTATTTCCGGTTACTTGCACGAGTGAGGCATTTGCCCGCATCTTGTCTCCTCCGTTGGAGAGTCAGGGGGCGCTGTTTGCCCACAAAGTTGCCTGAGTTTACGCATAACCCCCTATTGATTGGCAAATACACCTATCTATTAGCGTGAGATTTACTCAACTAGGCGAAACTATTGGAACAAGGGCTATGAGCGACTAGGGTCTTTGCCTATGGATATTGGAACTCTCTTTGACCCAAATTCGATCGTGGCCGATCTGGGCTTAATCGGAATCTTGGCCATCCTGTTCGCCGAGACTGGCCTATTAGTTGGACTCGCTTTCCCTGGTGACTCGCTTCTTTTCATTGCTGGGTTGGCCGCTTCAGGTTCAGCCGCCGCGCTTCTGGGCGGAGTTCAACTATCTCCGCTCGCTCTATTTATTGGCGCACCGCTTGCCGCAATCATCGGCTCACAACTTGGGCACTTTATTGGCGCAAAGTACGGTCGAAAATTATTTGATCGCAAAGATGGCCGCTTCTTTACGCAGGCGAGAGTCGCTTCAACTGAAAAATGGTTAGCTAAATACGGGGTCGGTAAAGCAATTATTTTGGCCCGCTTTATTCCTTTTATCCGCACTTTAATTAACCCAATGTGCGGTGTGGTCGGCATCCCGGCTCGAAAGTTTTTTCTTTGGAATGTTATTGGTGCGATTATCTGGACCGATGGTGTGATTGCACTTGGTTATGTGTTAGGAAATAAATTAGAAGGTTCAGTAGATAAATATCTACTTCCAATAATCGGCTTAATTGTTCTTGCTAGCTTGGCGCCTATCGCGCTTGAAATTATTCGCGAAATTCGTACCAAGCGCCACTTGAGTTAATTTAAAGACCAAAGTTAATTACAAACCAAGGTCTGCTAACTGGTAAGCAGCGCGGTATTCAAAACCGGCTTCATCAATCTTTGGTTTTGCGCCACGTTCAACAATAACGGCAACGCCAACCACAATTGCGCCAGCTTCTTGAAGCGCTTCAACTGCGGTTAATACTGAACCACCAGTAGTTGAAGTATCTTCAACTGCTAACACACGACGACCTTTTACATCTGGTCCTTCAATACGACGTTGCAGACCGTGCGCTTTTTCTGCCTTGCGAACTACAAAGGAATCAAGTTTGCGTCCTTGTTGCGCCGCAACATGCATCATCGCAGTTGCTACTGGGTCAGCGCCAAGAGTTAAGCCGCCAACTGCTTCGTAATCCAAATCTTTAGTTAGTTCAAGCATCACTGCGCCCACTAGTGGGGCAGCAACCGCGTCGAGAGTCACACGGCGCAGATCAACGTAGTAATCGGCTTCCTTGCCCGAAGACAAAATAACTTTGCCGTGTACTACCGCTTTGTTAAGGATCTCTTCTCGGAGAATTTCGTGTGAGTTCATGTCCGTACCTTACCTAACTGATTCAAATCACCTACATTTACCGTCATGGAAACCGACCGGTTAGAGATAGCACGGCTCTACCACCGCTTTGGTTTTGGCCCTCGGCCTGGTGAATTTAAAGCTGCGTTAGCTAATGGTTTAAGCGCTACAAAAACCTCACTCTTGAGCGTGCCCACTGATGATTTAGCTGCGGCGCAAATTGCTGAACCGAATATTACAAATTTAGGACCTCGTCCTGGTCAAAATACAAGTGCGCTAATTGAATTCAACATTGCACTTCGCCAGCAATCTAGAGATTTACCAACTTGGTGGCTAGATCGCATGGTTCTTTCTGATCATGCATTAACTGAACGCATGACTTGGTTCTGGCATGGCCACTGGGCAACTTCGATCAGCAAAATTAATTTTGCGTATCCAATGTATCTACAAAATCAAACCCTGCGCAAACATGCTCTTGGTAATTTTAAAGATATGTCATTTGCAATGTTAAATGATGGCGCTCTGCAAGACTGGCTCGACGGTGGCGCCAATACCGTTAAAGCACCAAATGAAAATTTAGCTCGCGAATTGATGGAATTATTTCTACTCGGCGTAAACCGATATACCGAAAATGATGTTCGTGAATTAGCTAGATCTTTAACCGGATATCAAGTCGAACCATGGTCGGGCAAAGTAGTTTTTAACTCTAAACGTTTCGATGCCAACTCAAAGACAATCTTAGGTTCGAGTGCCAATTTTGATGGACCCAAAGCCACAGCGCTGTTACTTTCCCAGACTGATTGTGCAAAATTTATTTCCGAACGCATTTGGTTCAGATTTATTTCTAGTACGAACGGGCTACCTGCAGATAATGCTTTAGAAAGCGCATTTGTTGGTCGCGATATTAAATCAATTTTATTAGCCGCTACCGATAGCAAGATTCTTGGTGATGTGAATAATTCTGTTGTTAAGGCACCAGTTGAATGGTTTGCAAGTGTTGCCCGCTATTTGAAATTAACTCCATCAGCGCTGAAAACCCAAGCCCAACTTCTTAGCTATTTGGATAAGTTGGCTCAGGTTCCCTTTAACCCACCAAACGTAGGTGGCTGGCCGACGGATGAATCTTGGTTGAGTTCAGCCAGTGCCCAATACCGACTTCAATTTGCTGGCTGGCTCATAAAACAGGCTGATTTAAGTGCTTTAACTGCAATTGCCCCTAATAAGCGAGTTGTTTGGTTGCAAGATGAACTTGGCGTTTTAGCTTTCAGTAATCGAACTCGAATTGCACTAGATGGCGAGAAGAATAATCCAGTCCAATTACTGCAGTTAGCAATCTGTAGTCCGGAATACGTAGTGAGCGCTTAAGGAGACCTGATGGATACTTTAACTCGTCGGAAATTTCTTCAACTATCCGGTGCTGCGACCGTTGGTGCAGTAGCGCCAATGTTGACGCTTGACGAAATTGCAGCTGCAGCCGCTACTCGACCTCTTCCGCTGGGAACACCAATTTTAATTATGGTCACTCTTTACGGCGGTAATGATGGGCTTAATACAATTGTGCCTTATACCGATCCAATTTATTACTCATCTCGACCAGATATTTCTTATGCACCAGAAAAAGTTTTGAAATTAGATGATCAGTTGGGCTTAAACCCGGCCATGACTGGAATTAAATCCATGTGGGATCAGAAGAAAGTTGCAATTGTTCGTGGGGTTGGTTATCCAAGACCTGATCATTCCCACTTTACGTCCATGGCAATTTGGCAAAGTGGTGCGCCAGTTTCCAGATTAAACAGTGGTTGGTTAGGACGTTGGGTTGAATCACAAGAATTAGATCCGATGTTGGCTATTAGTTTAGGTTCAGTATTGCCACCTTTGTTAGTTGGCGAAAAAAGATCTGGTTCAGTACTTCCACTTGGCGGTCTAGTTATACCGACTGGGGCTTTTGGAAAAGATTGCCAAAAATTGAGTCAGGTTGTTTCAACAGATAATAAATTAATGGCGGCAGCTGCCACCTCGATGCGTGATTTATTTACCGTTTCCAGCACTGTGACCCCAATTTTAAAGATGCCCGCACCGGTCGCCGATGATTTACCTACTGCAAACGGTGGAAACGCTGGTGGCGATTCGAACCTATCGCAACAGCTAGATGTAGTCGCCAAACTCATTGCTGCAGGCTCTCCAACGAGGGTTTGGTCGGTTTCACTTGGCGGTTTTGATACCCATGCAAATGAAGCTAATGCGCAAGCAGCCCTTCTTGGAACTGTTTCAGCCGCGTTGACCAGATTTGCAAGTCAGATGAAAAATACAACGCGTGGTAAAGATATTGTCACCATGGTTTATTCCGAGTTCGGTCGTCGCGTAAAAGGAAATGCTTCGCAAGGTACTGATCACGGAACAGCTGGCCCAGTATTTTTAATTGGCGATCGCGTAAAAGGCGGTTTCTATGGAGACCAACCATCACTATCAAAACTAATAGGTGGTGACTTGGCAGTGACTTCAGATTTCCGAGATATTTATGCCGCCGTATTAGAAGATCTTTTGAAAACCCCAGCTGAAAAAGTTCTAGCCGGCTGGAAGAGCAAGGGTCAGTACTTCTAACTACTTCTCTTCTTCATAGAGAATCACTGGTTGTTTCTTGCGAACTGCTATCCCCTTGGGTGGATTAGCTTCGATAAGCGCATCAACTTCAATTCGCAACTTAGCAACTTCGAGCGCCATGTTAGCCATTGCAGATTCGAGTTCAATAATTCGCTTAATACCCGCATGATTAATTCCTTCGCCTACTAGACGTTGCACCATGCGGAGGGATGCGATGTCTCGTAGTGAGTATCTGCGGTTTCGGCCGCTAGTGCGATCTGGTGAAACCAAACCCATGCGATCATATTGGCGCAGTGTTTGCGGATGCATGCCAGATAGTTCGGCAGCGACTGAAATTACGTAAACGCCGGCATCATCATCTGGCAGATTTTTGTCATTATCAATGTTCATGAATTTGCCTTGCTATTAAATTCGGCTCGAACATCTTCGCCTTCGGTTGCAGTTGCAAAATTCTTCAAAGCATCTTCAGCCTTTTGATCAAGACGCTTTGGCACCTGCACTTCAACCGTAACCAATAAATCTCCAGTTGCGCCGGCTTTAGTAACTCCGCGGCCTTTTACGCGCAAAACACGGCCATTTGAGGTACCTGGTGCTAAGCGCACAGTTACATCATCACCAGTAAGAGTAGGCACCTTGATATCTGCGCCAAGAGCAGCTTCTGGAAAAGTAACTGGCAAAGTAATTGTTAAGTTCTCGCCTTTACGCGCAAAAACTGAATGTGGCTTAACGTGTAACAAAATAAATAAATCTCCGGGGCCTGCTTCACCTGGGGCACCTTTGCCCTTAACGCGAATTTTTGCTCCATCATTAACGCCAACCGGAACTCGCGCCGTTATGTTTTGAGCTGGTCCACCATCGGTAGAAAGTCGCAGATCTAACGTAGTTCCGAAAATAGATTCTTTAAAAGTAATTGTGGCTTCGGTTTGTAGATCCTGGCCCTTGCGCGGACCACGACGGCCGCCACTAAATAGATTTGCGAAAATGTCTTGTGGATTTCCGCCACCAAAAATGTCTCCGAAATCGCCACCTTGGTAATTACCGCCACCCATAGGTGCGCGCATGCCACCTTTTTCATAAAGTGACCGAGCTTCGTCGTATTCGGCACGCTTTTTATCATCACCCAGAATGTCGTAAGCCTCTGAAACAGCCTTGAACTGTTCTTCGAGTTTTACATCGCCTTTGTTTTTATCTGGGTGTAGCTCACGAGCGAGCGAGCGATACTTCTTTTTAATCTCATCTGCAGGTGCGTTCTTTGATACGCCCAGGATTTTATAGAAATCCTTCTCGTATAAATCACGCGCTGCCATTATTTATTCTCCCGCTGGATCTGTTACTGCGACGCTGGCTGGACGCAAAATACGATCTTTGAATTTATACCCAGACTGCAAAATTTTGCTAGCCGTAGGCACTAAGACATCTGCTGAAGTTTCATGCATAAGTGCATCATGAATCTGTGGGTCAAATTCAGTTCCAGCTTCACCGAACTTTTCTAGCCCAATTCGTGAAGTTATTGAAGCCAATTGATCAGCAATTGCCTTAAATCCACCGGTTAACTCTTCATGCTCAGCTGCTTTATCAAGCCCGTCTAATAGGGGTAATAGCTCATTAAGCACTGAAGCAATTGCGATTTCGGAAGCAACTGCGCGATCTCGCTCGACTCGCTTACGGTAATTGGCATATTCAGCTTGCAGGCGTTGTAAGTCAGCAGTCATCACAGTAAGCGGGTCAATTTCTTGACCCGCCTCTGGATGTTCAAAACCAACTTCTTCTTGTAACGGAGGCATTTCGCTCTCTGTTGTCATTTAGTTACACCAATTCCAATGCTCGACACTTTTGTGTCTCACTCAACAATCTCAGCATCTTCAACGCCATCTTCATTCGGTGTTGAATCACCTTGTGTTGCAGCTGTTGCTGCATAAAGGGCGGCGCCTAGTGATTGGCTGACGGTTGCAACTTTTTCAGTTGCCGCCTTAATTGCCGCGAGATCATTGCCTTCGAGAGCGGTCTTAAGAGCGGCAAGTTCAGTTTCGGTTTCAGCTTTCTTCTCGGCAGCTTCGCCTTCGGTGAACTTATCTTCGTTATCTTTTAAGAACTTCTCGGTCTGGTAAAGAAGTGAATCTCCGTTGTTACGGATCTCTGCTTCTTCTTTGCGCTTACGATCTTCTTCGGCGTGTGATTCCGCATCCTTCATCATGCGATCAATCTCTTCTTTAGAAAGAGATGAGCCACCAGTGATCGTCATCTTCTGCTCTTTACCGGTACCAAGATCTTTAGCTGAAACGTGCACGATGCCGTTAGCATCAATGTCGAAAGCAACTTCAATCTGTGGGACTCCGCGTGGTGCAGGTGGTAGGCCAGTTAGTTCAAACATGCCGAGCTTCTTGTTGTAAGCCGCCATCTCGCGCTCACCTTGGAATACCTGAATCTGTACCGCTGGTTGATTGTCATCAGCTGTTGTAAAGATTTCGCTGCGCTTAGTTGGGATAGTTGTATTGCGCTCGATTAACTTAGTCATAACGCCACCCTTAGTTTCGATACCAAGAGATAGTGGTGTCACATCGAGAAGCAGAACATCCTTAACTTCACCTTTTAAAACACCGGCTTGAAGCGCAGCTCCTACAGCTACAACTTCATCAGGGTTTACGCCCTTATTTGGCTCTTTCCCGCCGGTAAGTTCGCGAACTAAATCAACAACTGCTGGCATACGAGTTGAACCACCAACTAGAACTACGTGATCGATATTAGCAATTGGAATTCCAGCATCTTTTAGAACGGCTTGGAATGGCTTCTTGCAACGATCAAGTAGATCTGCAGTTAGTGATTGGAATTGCGCGCGAGAAATAGTTTCATCTAAGAACAATGGATTCTTCTCGGCGTCAACTGTTATGTATGGCAAGTTGATAGACGCTTGCTGCGATGATGATAGTTCGATCTTTGCTTTTTCAGCAGCTTCACGAACGCGTTGCATCGCCATTTTATCTTTTGCTAAATCAATTCCTGATTGAGCCGCAAATGTTTTAACCAGGTGTTGCACAAGTGCGTCATCCCAGTCATCGCCACCGAGATTGTTATCGCCATTAGTTGCTTTCACTTCAACAACGCCATCACCGATTTCAAGTAGTGAAACGTCGAAAGTTCCGCCACCTAAGTCGAAAACTAGAATTGTTTGTTCTTGATCACCTTTATCAAGACCGTATGCAAGTGCTGCAGAAGTTGGCTCGTTAATAATGCGAAGAACATTTAAACCAGCAATTTCGCCAGCTTCTTTAGTTGCTTGACGTTGTGCATCGTTGAAGTAAGCCGGCACGGTAATAACCGCATCAGTTACAGTTTCGCCAAGATATGCCTCGGCATCACGTTTTAGCTTCTGCAATACACGTGCTGAAATTTCTTGTGCGGTGTATTTCTTGCCATCAATATCAATTGTCCAATTAGTACCCATATGACGCTTTACTGAACGAATTGTGCGATCAACATTTGTTACTGATTGACGCTTCGCAACTTCACCGACTAGTACTTCGCCATTCTTAGCAAAAGCCACAATCGATGGAGTAGTGCGTGCACCTTCGGCATTAGCGATAACCGCTGGCTCGCCGCCCTCGAGAACGGAAACACAGCTGTTAGTGGTTCCAAGGTCGATTCCTACTGCTCTGGCCATTTTTATTGCTCCTATTTCTTCTTATCTATTCCCGCTTGTTTGGAGCCTTTCGCGGCTCCAAGTCTGTTAATTGGGCTCCGCTTATCAGCGGGGCATGAGTCGATTATACACAAATACTTGAGTCGAGGCGACTCAGGTTTTCATAGGGCGTAACCCACAGCCCGAGAGACTTATTCCCGCGCAATTTTCCCTTTACCCTGAGCCACATGACCCTAACGCTCGCCTTAATGATCGGTGCCTATGGCATCACGGTTGTTGCTTTAACCCTGCTGACAATTCGGGTTCGCCAACTAATAGGTATTTATAAAAAAGGTGCAGCTGACCCAACCCGTAGCGGTAATCGTGGTGCGCGACTTAAGAACACACTGAAAGAAACTCTTGGCCACACCAAGATGCTTAATTTCACCGCAACTGGAATTGCGCACTGGTTTGTCATGATTGGTTTTGGAGCGCTTTTCGGAACGTTGGTTCAGGCTTATTTCTTAATCATTAATCCACGTTGGGAACTTCCGGTAATTGGTCACCTGTGGCCATATGAATATTTTGTTGAGCTAATTACTTGGTTGACCGGAATAAGCATCGTGACGCTAATTGGTATCCGCCAAGTCACACGCTTCTTTCATAAAAGTCGCACCTCTCGTTTCTTAGGTTCAGGGAATTGGAAGGCTTATTACGTCGAAGCAACAATTCTGGCAATCGTTTTCTGTGTGATTGCATTACGTGGTCTTGAAGGTGCACTCTCTGAAGAAACAGCTCGCAATAAGCACTACATCACCACTTGGTGGATTGCAGCGATGTTCAAGGAATTATCACTTGGGCAAATTATAACTTCGATTCAAGTAATCGCCGCAATTAAGATTTTTGTATCAATGCTGTGGTTTGTAGTTATCGCAACAAACTTTACGATGGGTATTGCATGGCACCGATTCTTGGCTCCATTTAATATTTTCTACAAGCGAAACGCAGATGGTAAGAATTCACTTGGCCCGTTGCCTGAAATGTTGTCACACGGTAAGCCAGTTAACTTTGAAGATCCAGCTGAAGATGATGTCTTTGGACTCGGCAATCGTGGCGACATTTCTTGGAAAGGTCTGCTCGACATGACTTCATGTACCGAGTGCGGACGTTGCCAGTCGCAATGCCCTGCTTGGCACACTGATAAACCGCTATCGCCGAAGCTTTTGATTATGGCTATGCGCGATCACGCCATGTCTAAAGTGGTTGAAAATGAAGTATTAGTTGGTGAAAACGCGCCGATTTCTCTTGATGTTCTTTGGTCTTGTACTACCTGTGGTGCTTGTGTAAATGAATGTCCAGTAGATATTGAACACGTTGATCACATTGTAAATATGCGTCGCTTCCAAGTTTTAGTTGAATCTGAATTTCCAACTGAACTTGGCGGAACTTTCCGTAATCTAGAAAAAGCTGGTAACCCATGGGGTGCTAATCGCAATGATCGCGAAGCGTGGATTGCTGAATGTGATTTCCCAATTAAAGTTGTTGAAGGTGTCTTGCCTGATGATGTGGAATATTTATTCTGGGTTGGTTGTGCTGGTGCTTACGAAGAGCGCGCTAAGAAAACAACGAAAGCGGTTGCTGAATTACTTCATATGGCCGGCGTTAGTTTTGCCGTTCTAGGAAAACGCGAAACCTGTACAGGCGACCCTGCTCGTCGAAGTGGAAATGAATTCCTGTATCAAATTCTTTCGCGTGAAAACATCGATACCTTTAATGAAGTATTTGCTAACCGCGATGTTTCAAAGGGTGATAAAAAGATAGTTGTAACTTGTCCTCACTGCTTTACAACAATTGGTCGCGATTACGCCCAAAGTGGTTTTGAGTTAACGATGATTCACCATACGCAATTGTTAAATCAATTAGTGCGGGAAAAGAAGTTGATTCCGGTTAATAAGGCAACTACCTCTCTTACTTATCACGACCCTTGTTACCTAGGTCGTCACAATGAGATTTATCAGCCACCGCGCGAACTACTAAATGCAACTGGTGTGAAAATTACTGAAATGCCGCGTAATCAAGAACGTTCATTCTGTTGCGGCGCAGGCGGTGGTCGCATGTGGATGGAAGAGAAAATTGGAGAGCGCATCAATTTAAGCCGCGTCGATGAAGCTATCGCAACCGGTGTCGATGAAGTCGCAGTTGCCTGTCCATTCTGTCGCGTGATGGTTACCGACGGCATGACTGCACGAGAATCAGATGTCGAGGTCCTAGATGTCGCTCAGGCCCTTTTGCGAGCGGTAAAGCCTCAGTCTGATTCGAGTGTATTCTCAGGCAATTCTCAGATCTCTTAAGGATCCTTCTCTTAAGCCACGTTGGGTGGCCCCAGGACATAAATAGATCCTGGAAATTTAGAGAGGAAGTTATGAGTAAGGGCGAAAGCAATAACCAACGCATTCTCGTTGTTGACGATGAATCGAGTATTAGCGATTTAATTTCAACCAGTCTGCGTTTTGTTGGTTTTGATGTGCGAACCGCAAGCAATGGTTCACAAGCTCTCCTAGTTGCTGAAGAATTCAAGCCACATGCAATGGTGCTCGATGTAATGATGCCCGGCATGGATGGCTTTGAAGTTTGTAAACGAATTCGCAACGAGGGTCATAATGTTGGAGTACTTTTTTTAACTGCTAAAGATGGCATGGAAGACAAAGTTGCTGGCTTAACAATCGGTGGCGATGATTACATGACCAAACCATTTAGTCTCGAGGAACTAGTCGCGCGCCTTCGTTCATTGCTTCGCCGCACTGGTGCAACCACAACGGTACATGACGAAGAAAAAATTCACTTTGCTGATCTTGAACTAGATGAGGCAACACACGAAGTTCATCGCGCCGGAAATCTAATCGATCTATCCCCGACTGAATTCTTACTACTTCGCTATCTAATGATTAATGCCGATCGCGTTGTCTCTAAATCTCAAATTCTTGACCATGTTTGGCAATACGATTTCCGTGGCGATGCCGGCATTGTCGAAACATATGTTTCTTATTTACGTAAAAAAATAGATACTTACGAACCAGCTCTAATTCATACCGTGCGTGGTGTTGGTTATCGATTACGAATTCCACCGAAGTAAGCTCTAAATGCAGAATCGAAACCCATTATCAAGTGCGAGCTTGCGCAACCGACTTCTAGTCGGCGTATTGCTGTTATCCGCACTCGGTTTTACAGTTTCAGATTTTGTCGCACAAAATGCAATGCAAAAGTTCTTACTTCAACAAGTAGATCAACAATTAATCAGCGTTGCCGATGGCGCACTGTTGCGGGTTGATCGCGCTGGAATTCAAAGTGACTCAGATGGTGATAAAGATGGTGGGAATTCATCAGCTAAGGCTGCTGCTACCGAAACTCCATTACGCAGCGTCCCGAGCTCGGTTTCGATCACTTTACTTGACCCATTCGGTAACTATGTGGGCGGCGTAGGTGGCGACTTAAACGCTAAAAAGATTACTGACTATGTTGTAGGAACTTTGCCCGCAAGTGCCGCCGAGTACGGTAATCGACCATTTACTTTAGAAGTACCGGGTGCAGATTTTAGAGTTCTCTCACGAGTGTTGCCATCTGCCATGGGTTCAGTCTTCGTCGCACAATCTTTATCTGGTGTTGATGAGACATCTAAGCGATTGCGTATTATCTTCGTATTTATCGGGCTGCTTGCACTTCTATTAATTGGATTTGCTTCGCGAATGGTTATTAGAGTTGGTTTGCGGCCGCTGGTCGCAGTTGAAGAAACCGCCGAAAAAATTGCATCCGGTGATTTATCCGCTCGTTTACCAGATGCTAAGCCTGATACCGAAGTAGGCAGATTAGTAAGTTCGCTTAATGCCATGCTTTCGCGAATTGAAGAATCTTTCGCAGCCCGCACTGCAAGTGAAAACAAATTACGCCGCTTTGTAGCAGATGCTAGTCATGAGCTGCGCACTCCACTTACAGCAATTCGTGGTTTTGCTGAGTTGCATCGGCAAGGCGCAGTTAAAGGTGAGGCTGCGACTTCGGAACTTGTCGGTCGAATTGAAAATGAATCAGTTCGTATGGGCGCTTTGGTTGAAGATTTATTGATGCTCGCCCGTTTAGATCAATCTCGTAAATTAGTAAATGCACCAGTAAATCTCACCGACTTAGTAACTGAAGCAGTTGAGTCAGCCAGAGCAGCGGGCCCAGATCATACGATCACTCTTAATTTGCCTGAAGAATCTTTCATCTTGGGTGATGCGGGTAAAATTCACCAAGTTGTTGCAAATTTATTAGCGAACGCTCGAATTCATACTCCCGTAGGCACGCCAATTGCGGTGTCAATTGAAAGTAATGAAGAAGGAACTTCAATCTCGATTGCCGATTCTGGACCCGGCCTGTCGCAAGAGGATCAAGCACGCATTTTTGAGCGTTTTTACCGCGCAGATCCCTCACGAAATCGCGCTAAAGAAGAAGGAAGTGGCCTAGGTCTATCAATCGTTGATGCTGTTATGCAAGCACACGGTGGCAAAGTGAGCGTTACTTCAAAATTAGGTGAAGGCGCAACCTTTACCGTTTTCTTTCCACTAGCAACTAGTTAAGCGACTCCATCGCGCGCAACGTTGCAATGCGCTCTTGAATCGGCGGATGCGAAGCAAACATTTTTGACACTGATTTGCCATCTAGTGGCGACTCAATCCAGATATGTGCAACAGCAGTAGATTTTTGATGCACCACTGTGGAATCAGCCGCTAATACTTCTAGCGCACTGCGCAAACCGGCTGGGTTACGCGTAAAAGCAACGGCGGTTGCATCAGCTAAAGATTCTCGTTTGCGCGAGATCGCAGATTTCAGCATCACGGCAGCAATTGGTGCCAAAATTAAAACTACTAGAGAGACAACCAACATAATTGGATTGCCATTGCTATCACGGTCGCGACGGCCGCCCCCGAACCACATCATGCGCATTAGCAGGTCACTGATTAGTGCAATAACACCTGCGGTCGTGGCAGCTACTGCGGAAACTAAAGTATCGCGATTCCCAACGTGTGCCATTTCATGCGCAATGACGCCTTGTAGTTGATCACGATCCATGGCATCGAGAATGCCGGTGGTAAATGCAATGAGCGCGTGCTCGGGATTTCGCCCCGTTGCAAATGCATTTGGTGCACTGTCTTCGACAATTGCGACTTTAGGCATCGGTAATCCGCTGGCAATTGTTATTTCTTGAATCAAACTAAATAACTTCGGATTATCACTTTCTTGAATTTGTTTTGCACCAGTCATAGTTAAAACCAATTTGTCGGAGCCGTAGTAAGAACCCCAAACTGAAATTAAGGTCAGGCCAACTGCAAAGGGCACAATCGCAGCGCTGCTGGTGCCAAGGTAGGTAAAGATTGATAATAAAACTAACCAGGTAAGTGCACCCATTGCTCCAAGGAGCAGAAAGGTCTTGCGCTTATTCGAGCTTTGCGCCGCACGAAAAGAGAATGTTGCCATAGGCCTTTAAAAGCTTACGTTTGGAGCGTTTCGGTTAGTTGCTTCATCAACTTCGTAGAATTCACGCTCATCTACTTTGGCAAAACCAGCAAAGAAATTTGTTGGAATAGTTTTAACTGCAGTATTTAACAAGCGCACATTGTCATTATAGAACTGACGAGAGAAGGCAACTTTATTTTCAGTTGTTGAAAGTTCTTCTTGTAGCGACATGAAGTTAGCTGATGCTTTTAGATCAGGATAAGCCTCAGCTACTGCTAACAATCCGCGAAGTGCCTGGGTCATCATTCCATCGGCAGCCGAGACATCAGCAACAGTGGTTGCAGTAGTTGCCTTTGCGCGCGCTGTTATAACTGCATCAAATGTTGATTGCTCGTGCTTGGCATAACCTTTTACAGTTTCAACTAAATTAGGAATCAAATCAGCGCGACGCTTTAGTTGCACTTCAATCTGGGCAAATGCTTCATCGACTGCAACATTTAATCTAATTAGTCGGTTGTACTGCGCTACAAAGAAAACAATGAGTAGAACAGCAATTCCACCGACAATAAGAGTTGTCTTCATTCTGACTCCTTCTAATTACTGAATTATGGTTTGGTGAAAATTGATCCAAGAACGGCTGGCAGTTGGTCCGCGTTGGCCTTGGTATCTAGAAGCATAAACGGCAGAACCGTAAGGATGCTCAGCAGGAGATGAGAGTTTGATTAGACAAAGTTGCCCGATCTTCATTCCAGGAAATAGTTTTACGGGCAAATTCGCCACATTTGAAAGCTCGAGCGTGATGTGGCCTGAAAAACCTGGATCAATAAAACCAGCAGTTGAGTGAGTTAGTAAACCAAGGCGGCCAAGGGATGATTTTCCTTCAAGGCGACCGGCAATATCATCGGGCAAAGTGATAATTTCATATGTTGAAGCCAGTACAAATTCACCTGGGTGCAAAATAAAGTGCTCGTTCGGTTCAACGACAACTTCGCGAGTTAGTTCGGATTGCTCGATTGATGGATCGATTACTGAATACTTGTGATTTTCGAAGACCCGGAAAAAACGATCTAGTCGAACATCAACGCTGGAAGGCTGGACCATCGACTCGGCAAAGGGTTCAACAGCAACCCGGCCAGCGGTAATTTCAGCTCGAATATCGCGATCACTAAGTAGCACGAGTGTGAGCCTACCCCAGCAAACACGCCTATCTGCGCTAGCACTTGCCTAAGTTACTGATGGGTAGCATTATTTGCCCATGAGCCATTACATAGCCAACCTGCGCGATATTGAATTCTGCCTCTTTGAACTCTTAGGCCGCGAAAAAGTTATGGGGACTGCCCCATACGGTGATGTCGATCGTGACACCGCCATCGGAATGCTGGAAGAAATGAAACGTCTTTG
Organism: Actinomycetota bacterium; assembly: GCA_026393075.1. Classification (GTDB taxonomy): domain Bacteria; phylum Actinomycetota; class Actinomycetes; order Nanopelagicales; family Nanopelagicaceae; genus Planktophila. The sequence continues at coordinate 131,260 of JAPLAW010000015.1, forward strand.
TGAAAACGATCTAGCTGCATCTTTCGTTGAAGGCGATCGCGTTGGTGCAATTCTTAACAAAGAGACCGGAAATGTAACGTTGCCGGAAAGTTTTAGAAAATCATATAAAGCATATGTTGATGGTGAATGGTGGCGTCTTGATGCACCAGTTGAACTAGGTGGCATGAAAGTTCCACCATCAGTTCGTTGGGCGATGGCGGAAATGGTTTTAGGATCAAACCCAGCCATTCACATCTACGCATCAGGTTATGCATTTGCTCAAGTTGCCTATGTTTTAGGTACCGAGCCTCAGAAGAAGATGGCAAAATTTATGGTTGATAAGCATTGGGGTGCAACCATGCAACTTACTGAGCCAGATGCTGGTTCTGATGTTGGTGCTGGTCGCACTAAAGCTGTTCAACAACCTGATGGAACATGGCACATCACTGGAACAAAGCGTTACATCACATCGGGTGATGCTGACTTTTATGACAACGTAATGCACTTTGTACTTGCTCGTCGTGAAGGTGGTGGCCCAGGCACAAAGGGTTTATCACTATTCCTAATTCCTAAGTTTATGTTTGATTTGGAAACTGGCGAACTTGGAAAGCGCAACGGAGTTTATGTAACAGCGCTCGAAGATAAAATGGGTCTAAACGTTTCAGCCACTTGTGAAGTTAACTTGGGCGAAAAAGAACCAGCTGTTGGTTACTTGTTAGGTGAAGTGCATGAAGGTATTGCACAGATGTTTAAAGTTATTGAATTTGCGCGCATGATGGTTGGAACCAAGGCGATTGCAACACTTTCGGCTGGTTACCAACAAGCTCTGCTCTATGCAAAGCAGCGTATTCAGGGCGGCGACATGAAAGTTATGAACGATAAGGCCAGCCCGCGTGTGGAAATTATTCGCCATCCAGATGTACGCCGTTCGCTAATGGTGCAGAAGTCCTATAGCGAAGGCATGCGTGCGCTTGTGCTCTATACCGCATCTATTCAAGATGAGATCGAACTTGCTATTAAAGCTGGCGATACTGATCGCACCAAAGATATGGAAGCACTTAATGACTTACTGCTTCCAATTGTTAAAGGTTATGGTTCTGAAAAGTCATGGACCCTGCTTGGAACAGAATCGCTACAAACATTTGGTGGCGCCGGGTTTACTCGTGACTGGCCAATTGAGCAATATGTGCGTGATGCCAAGATTGATACTTTGTATGAAGGTACAACCGCCATTCAGGGTCTTGACTTCTTCTTCCGCAAAATTGTTAAAGATGGTGGTCGTGCAATTGGTTTACTCGGTAAAGAAATTAAAGCATTTGCTGAAACAGGTGGTGCTAATACTGCTGAGAAAGAAATGCTTTTAAAGGCACTTGGTGATTTAAATGGGATCATCGCAACTTTGGTTGCTCACGCAATGGAATCACAAACAGATCCCGAGAAGATTTACACCGTTGGTTTAAATACATCGCGCTGTTTAATGGCCGTCGGCGACATCATTACTGCTTGGTTGCTGCTGCGTCAGGCTGATATTGCGCTAGAAAAGATTCCAACTGCTGGTAAGGATCTTGAGTTCTACAACGGAAAAATCGCTTCAGCGAAGTTCTTTGTAACCAATTACTTGCCACACATCACCGCAGATCGCAAGATTGTCGAAGCAACCGACAATTCGATCATGAATATCTCAGACGCCGCTTTCTAAAGTTCAATAAATAGCTTCAAACTGACCAAAAGCGGTAACTAACCAGTTACCCTTGCGAGATGTTCAAAACGCGTCGTAGCGAGATCCTCTTAACCCTTGCTGCCGTCATGTTTGCTTCAAATGGCATTGCCTCAAAACTATTGCTCAATGACTACATTTCAGCCTGGCGATTAGCCCAAGTTCGTTCCATCTCAACTTTTATTATTCTCGCGGCTTATATCGCTTGGCGCGCACCAAAAACTTTACGCATCACTAAGCGCGAAGTTCCCCGTTTGGCAGCACTTGGCGCCATCGGTATCGCGGCAGTAAATGGCGCTTATTTCTTAGCTATTTCCCGCATGCATGTGAGCATCGCGCTGCTTATCGAATTTACCGCGCCAGTCTGGATCGTGCTTTATCTGCGTTATGTCCGTAAGAAGCATGTGCCTAATGAAATGTGGGTTGCCCTCTTTTTAGCCTTACTTGGTTTGGCATTTGTTGCCCAGGTTTGGCAAGGTCTAACTCTCGATGGAACTGGCGTGCTTGCCGCCCTTGGCGCAGCATTTGCACTGGCTTTCTTCTTTTTAGCTGGCGAAGGAATAACTGCGCATCGCGATATTCAATCAGTCACAATGTGGGGCTTTGGGTTCGCAGCCCTTACTTGGTCTTTGCTAATGCCAATCTGGACTTTCCCGTTTGACGTATTTACGGTTTCAATTCCATTAGAGGGCGCACTTGATGGTTATAGCGCTCCGGGTTGGGTGCTAATTCTTTATGTAGTTTTAATTGGCACTGTAGTTCCATATCTTTTTACATTAAATGGTTTGCGCAATCTTTCCGCATCAACTACCAGCGCTTTCGGAATGCTGGAGCCTATTTTTGCTGGCGCAGTTGCCTGGTTCTGGTTTAGTGAATCTTGGACCATCATTCAATTAATTGGCGGAGTGATTGTGATCGCCGGAATTTATATGGCAGATCGCGCACGTAGCGCAGCGCAATAATATTTTAGGGAATTAGTTTTCTTCAGGCTCGCGTTGTTGAGTGAAATCTTGCATTCCACTGTTAACTGGCATATCAACAAAGCGCGCAATGTGAAGTTGTGCTGAAACCGTAATTGTGCGAGTTGGTCCGTTACGGTGCTTAGCCACAATTAAATCTGCTTCGCCTGATCGACTTTGTGGATCATATAAATCATCACGATGTAACAAGATAACTACATCAGCATCCTGCTCGATCGAACCTGATTCACGAAGATCTGAAAGCATTGGTTTTTTATCAGAGCGTTGTTCAGGCGAACGGTTGAGCTGTGAGATTGCAATTACCGGAACATCGAGCTCTTTTGCCATCAACTTTAAGTGGCGAGAGAACTCAGAAACCTCTTGTTGACGGTTCTCTACACGCTTGCCAGAGGTCATCAACTGCAGGTAGTCAATGACAATTAGCTTTAAATCATGACGCTGTTTTAAGCGACGCGCTTTCGCACGAATTTCCATCATGGAAAGATTTGGTGAGTCATCAATAAATAACGGTGCATTTGAAATTTCGCCCATACGTCGAGCTAAGCGTGACCATTCTTCATCAGAGAGTGCGCCAGAGCGAATATTATTTAAACCAACTTTTGCCTCTGATGACAACATACGCATTGTGATTTCAGAACGTGACATTTCCAGTGAGAAAATAACTGAAGTTTTTCCATCGTGAATAGATGCTTGACGGGCAATATCTAACCCAAGTGTTGATTTACCAACTGCAGGACGCGCAGCTAGAACAATCATGTTTCCTGGGTGTAAACCATTTGTTAATTTATCTAAATCGCGGAAACCTGTCATTACGCCTTCAATACCAACACCTTTTGAAATTGCTTCAATCTCATCGAGTGCTTGTGGCAACAAAGTACTAAGTTGAACATAATCTTCAGAGGTGCGTCGTTCAGTAACTTGGAAAACTTCGACTTGTGCTTGATCAACTGCTTCGTCAACATCGCCTTCGACGGTATAACCAAGTTGCACAATCTTGGTACCGGCTTCAACTAAGCGACGCATGATTGCGCGTTCGCGAACAATCTTTGCGTAGTAACCAGCATTAGCTGCAGTTGGAACAGATGAAATCAAAGTATGTAGATAAGGTGCGCCACCCGCACGCGCGATGTCGCCACGCTTTGCAAGTTCTGCTGAAACTGTTACAGCGTCGGCCGGTTCGCCGCGACCGTAGAGATCAATAATTACATCGTAGATAAGTTCGTGTGCTGGACGATAGAAATCGCGTTCGCGTAAAATTTCTACTACATCTGAAATTGCATCTTTACTGAGAAGCATTCCACCGAGAACTGATTGTTCGGCAATTAAATCTTGTGGTGGAGTGCGCTCAAATTCTGTTGCAGAGTTATATGAGGAATTGTTCTGTTGATTGCTGCGGTTTGGAAGTTCTGCGATGCTCACGCGTAAAACCTCCCATTAGCCACTGACATTTGTACTGGCATTTTCGTCAGATTAAGCGTGAATTACGCTTATGGACGCAAAGGTATGAGCGCTGGCCCCGTTAAGCGAATATCCCCGCTTGTGGGTGTGGGTAAAGCTGGGGATAAGTCGGTGGATAAGCGTGATTTCCTGTGCACAAAGCGGTGGATAAATTGTGGGTATCTCTCAGTTTTCATTGATTAATCTTTAAAGGTGCAGGTCAGCAGCGTTACATCGCCTTACATCGTTGTGCATGAAAGTAAATAACTTTTTCTCATTAGTTGAGATTGCCTGCAAAATCGCAAAATAAAACGGGCCCGACGCAATTAGCGTCGAGCCCGTCCTAATTCTTTATTTATTCAGCTACAACAGTCAAAGTAATTGCTGCAGTTACATGGTGCTCTAGTGAGACCTTTGCTGAATGGGTACCAATCTTCTTGATGTGGCCAGCCATCTTGATGCTGTGACGATCGATATCGATCGCAACTGCGCTCTTGATTACTGCTGCTACATCTTTATCGGTTACTGAACCGAATAGACGATTTCCGGTACCAACTTTTACCTTGATGGTGAGAGTTGCTGCTTCAAGAGTTGCCTTAATTGAGTTAGCGTGATCGATATCGCGGATCTCGCGCGCTGCACGAGCACGACGGATTCCTTCGATCTGCTTCTCTCCGCCTTGGCTCCAGGCAATTGCATTGCCACGTGGTAGCAAGAAGTTGCGGCCATAGCCATCTTTAACAGTTACAACATCGCCAGCTTGACCAAGCCCAGCAACTTCGCGAGTAAGGATGAGTTTCATATGTTCATCGCTCCTTATCGCGCTGTAGATGTGTAAGGCAGTAGCGCTACTTCACGGCTGTTCTTAACCGCAGTTGCTACTGAACGTTGATGTTGTGTGCATGCACCAGTTACGCGACGTGCGCGAATCTTGCCGCGATCAGAGATGTACTTACGCAAGGTGTTGATGTCCTTGTAATCAATGTAAGTAACTTTGTTCTGGCAGAAGCTGCATGGCTTCTTCTTAAACTTCTTATTAAGGGCAGCTGCTTTAGCGCCTTTATTCTTAGGCTCTTTTAAAGCCCGGTTATTTCTTGCTCCCATTGTGGTGCTCCTTTTCGGGTGCCCTAGTCTTTTTAAAAGCTTTAAGCCTTAATGGGACTAGGAATGGATGGATAGGTTGGTTTAAAACGGAGGTTCATCGCTAGTGGTGGTCGCCCAGCCGCCAGCAGATGGTGTTGAGGTTGATGCAGCCCAAGGATCATCATTAAAGCTTTCAGCTGCTGGAGCAGAGAATCCACTGTTAGCACCTGCTGCACGTTGTGCACGGGTAACTTTCGCAGTTGCACTACGAAGAGATGGACCTACTTCATCAACTTCTACTTCAAAGACGGTGCGCTTTTCGCCCTCTTTTGTTTCATATGAACGTTGCTTTAGGCGACCCGAAAGAATGACTCGCATACCTTTTGTCAGTGACTCAGCAACATTTTCTGCTGCTTGACGCCAGATCTGACATTGAAGGAAAAGGCTTTCGCCATCTTTCCATTCATTAGTTGCTTTATCTAAATAACGAGGAGTCGAAGCAACACGAAACTTTGCTACCGCCGCACCTGATGGTGTGAAACGTAGCTCTGGATCGTCTACTAAGTTGCCGATCATTGTGATTGTTGTATCTCCTGCTGCCATTTTTTCTCTTTCTCTCGTATCTACTCGTGGGTGCCGTGCTTTTATTCTGGGCGAATTAACTTCGTACGAAGAACTGATTCATTTAGATTTAGCTGACGATCAAGTTCTTTAATCGCTGCTGGTTCGCAGTGCATATCTACAACTGCGTAAATTCCTTCAGACTTCTTAAGGATTTCGAATGACATACGGCGCTTGCCCCAAACATCGAGCTTGTCGACTGTGCCGCCGCTGTCTTTGATGATCTTGAGATATGTCTCAAGTGATGGTGTAACTGTTCTTTCTTCTAACTCTGGATCAAGAATGACCATTAGTTCGTAGTGACGCATGCGTTAACCCGACCTCCTCTGGACTAAGACGGCCACGGCATTTCCGTGACAGGAGGGTTATAGCTTCTCCTCATCGCAGCTGACCCGAGTCGGGGGCCACGATGTGGAGCGCTAAGGGTAACTGTCGGCGGATTTAAAGAGAAATTCGTGCGGGAATTGGCCGTCTTTGGAGGCCTTTTTGATCAATACAACGACGAAATAGAGGCAGGCGGCAATTCGGAGCAGACTTATGAGGGCGTAACCGGTGAGAGGCAGCCCAAACTTTGCGCCAGTGACGGTTGCAAGATGTTGCCAAATAGCGATGTGATAAATAACTTCTGCAATTTGCCATACCCAAAACGCATGAACATCTTTACGACGCGTCATTGCAATGACTGCGAGTGGAACTAACCACAAAACGTACTGTGGTGAATACACCTTGCTCGCAATCATAACCAGAGCTAAAACAATAAAACTCACATCGGCAAGTTGCACAGTCTCTTTAGTTGAAAAGATAAGAAGAGAAACCACAAGAACTGCAACTGCAAGAGCAAGGATGGCAAAGAAGTTTGTATTTCCTAAATTTACCCCAAGGGAAGAGAAGGCATACCAGAGTGAACCCCAATCCTCTCCTCGATCAAAGTTAAGTTGGTAGAAACGCAACCAACCTTCTGGAGTTGTCAGCATTACTGGAACGTTAAAGAGAAGGAAGGTCGCAACTGTGAGCCCGAGATAACGAGCAAGCTCTCGAATTTCATTACGACGCCAAAGAATCAGCGCAATCGGCAAGAGCAAGAAAATTGGTAAGAACTTTGTTGAAATTGAGATTCCCATTGCAAGAGCTGAGTGTGTGTACTTTTTTCGATCAAACCAATAAATAGAGAGCATCATTGAAGCAATTGCCCACAAATCCCAATTGATATAGAGCGATGCAATTGCCGCTGGAGCAATTGCGGAAAGATATGCGAACTCAGGCTTTATCCGGTAAACAATAAAAGCGATAAATAAAAATAGTCCGGCTAAGAAGATCTGATTAATTCTGTAGTAATTAAGCATTTCGTTCTCACTGCTAGGTATTACGCGTGCGAAGAACCACATCACGGTTCCTGTTAGTACTGGATACTCCACCGCGTTTGTTGTTGATGAATACGACCAACGATCGTCATCTAATTCGCGTTCACCGTATAAAGATGGAATATCTGAATAACATGCATGAACATATTGATCTGGAGTTGCCCAAAAAGATTCTTCGCAAGAGCTGAATTTAACTGCTCCCACAAGGGTTGCCATCAAGCTCAGAAAGATCAGTATGACTGCGGGTTTAGCCAGGCGAGTGCTCATAGAAAGTCAGATTAATCTTTTCTTGTCTGAACGCCGCCTGTTGTCATCTCAATCGGCTCAAGCCCTCCGATATTTGATGGGGCGGGAAATGTCATCACAGGTTCGCCCTTAAGCGCACCCTTCATAAATGCTGTCCAGATGCGCGCTGGGAATGTTCCACCAGTAACAGAAGTTAATCCGCCGATTCCATTAAGGGATTCGGATGCAGAATCTCTAAAGAGAGCAACGGAGGCAGATAGTTGAGGTGTGTATGCGGCAAACCAGGCAGAGGCATTGGATTGTGATGTTCCTGTCTTGCCAGCTGCGGGACGACCGAGTGAGAGAGCTGCCGCACCTGTTCCGCCATTTACTACACTTTTGAGTGCGTAGGTGAGATCAGCCATTACATCTTTAGAGAAAACCTCTTGTGTTTGTGGAGTAGCTTCATAGAGCACACCTTTATTTGGACCTGTAACGGATGCGACCAAGAATGGTTTGGCATAGACGCCTTGGGCTGCAAATGTTGCATATGCATTGGCAACATCAATCACGCGAGGTGATGCCACACCTAATACAACAGATGGTGTTGGGATCATCGCAACGTTTTCAGGAATACCCGCTCTACGCGCTGCATCAACAACTTTATCCATCCCGGCTTTCATTCCTAGTGGGACAAAAATTGTATTGACTGAATGTTGAGTTGCAGTGAGTAGGTCGAGTTGGCCCCACCCTTCATTGCCGTAATTACTGACAATGTATGGTTTACCAAGATCATCAAATGTTTGTGGAGAGTCACCATTCCACATCGATGTCAGTGGGATACCTGCCTCAAGGGCAGCGATAAGTGCAAATGGTTTAAATGTTGAGCCTGCTAAAGCAATTGATTGTGTTGCATCATTGAGTTGACGCTCTAAGTAATCCCGGCCGCCATAAAGTGCGACAATTTCACCGGTTCCTGGGCGAATAGCAACAAGGCCAATACGTAGATTTTCGGGAGCATTCTTTGGGTAGAACTTAGTGACTGCATCAACTGCTGATTGTTGTGCTTTCTGCACCAGTGTTGTGCGAATGACAAGTCCGCCCTCAAGCAACTGTTCTTCTGTAAATCCAAGTCGACCTAAATCTCTCTGCACTTGTGAAATGACATGACCTTTTGGTCCACTCAGAGTTCCTGATGTCACTCGAGGTACGACTGTAGGAAACTCTGCTTTATCTGCCTGCTCTTGCGTAATCCAACCCTCATTTAACATTCCATCTATAACATATTGGAATCGGTTCTTGAGGCGAACACCATTCTCTTCGGAAAGTGATGGGTCGTAATAACCTGGTGAGCGCAAGATGCTCGCAATCACTGCAGTCTGTGACAACGTTAATTGATCAACATTGCGATTGAAATATTGTTGGGATGCTGTCTGAACTCCGTAAGAGCCGCGACCAAAATAAATAGTGTTGAGGTAATTCTCAAAAATTTGATCTTTTGAAAGTGCGTTTTCTAGCTTCATTGCAATGATAAGTTCTTTAATTTTACGTTCAATTGTGCGGCTTGAAGTAAGAAATGCCGTCTTGGCATATTGCTGGGTAATGGTTGATCCACCTTCGCCATTGAGGCTTCCAGACTTTAAATTGTTGATCAATGCGCGCGCAATACCTGTCACGCTAAATGCCTGATTGGAGTAGAACTTTCTATCTTCTGCAGCTAAGACTGCATTGCGCATATTTATTGGAATCTGAGCGATGGGCAGAATTTGACGATTCTGTGTACCGATACGGCCGATCTCTTCACCATTGGAATATTGAATGATGGTGGCTTGGCTATTGACGTAAGCATTTGGATCAGGAATTGAAACTGAGAACCAGGCAAAGGCAAAGAGAGTTGATCCTGCAATAAAGCCGAATCCGCCCAGAAAAATCGTGGTGCGAAATAAACGGCGACGCAGAACTGTTCTATCCATTCTTATAGGTTACCTGTCTTCTACTCATCTTCGAGCGTCCGCACTTTCCGCGGCGGTTTACGGGTGATGCCATCTCCTAAAATAAAGGTAGAGCAGAGGTGATTCCATGAACATCCCCGGCAGACCTCAACGACATAGACAGAGAATTCACCAAACTCGCGCTCCATCGCCGCTAACTCTTCGGGGGATTTAATCCGACCTGAGAATTGTCCGAGTTGATCGCCAAATGTGTAACGAAGTTCAACTAGTTCCAATTTTTTACATACTGGACACTTTCTATCCACTTTCTCGCCGTGATATTTAGCTGCGCGCATCAAATATGGATCTGCATCACATGCATCGACCACGCCACGGAAAAGGCCCATGAGTGTTGCGCGCTTATCAAGTGTGTAATCGATATAGGCGCGCAGTGAACGCAAGGTAAGTGTTGTAGCCACATGCGAAGAATAATCGCTTCTGGGTTACTACGCTTACCCAGTGAGCGTTAAAGAGATCCTCTTCGATCGAAAACTTATACGGCTACTCCGTATTCGTTGGACCGGTCAGCTCACTGATGGAATATTCCAAAGCGCTCTCGCCTCATTCGTCCTTTTCTCGCCAGAGCGCCAAGCAGATGCGATGAGCGCTGCTCTCGCCTTTGCTCTTGTATTGGTTCCATATTCCATAGTGGGACCATTTGTCGGAACAGTCCTTGATCGCTTCTCACGTCAACGCGCACTCTTTTTTGCAAATATGGTTCGCGCAATTACATTAGCAATCATCGCACTCCTAATTTTCCAAGGGAAAACAGGTATTGAGATAACGGTCTTTGTTCTTATTGCCTTTGGTGTAAATAGATTAATTCTTGCCGGGTTATCCGCAGGATTACCACTTGTAATTTCTCGTCACCATCTGATCTCTGCAAACGCACTTGCGGTAACAGGTGGATCTGTCTGGGTTGTACTCGGTGGCGGAATCGGATTAGGTGTTCGTAAAGTCTTAGATTCCATGACTTCGGCAGACTATGCAGATGCAGTCATCATCTCTATCGCTGTCTGCGGATACTTAGCAGCAGCACTCTTTGCATCCTTATTACGCCGTGACGAAATTGGTCCGCTTCCACATGAAGTTGTGAAGGCATCTTTTACACAAGGGCTAAAGGAGATGCGAGAAGGAGTTAAATTCTTAGAAGATCACATTGATGCAGCACGTGGCATCGCTGCGATTGCAATTCAACGCGGTGGGCTAACTGCACTCACGCTTATGACTTTAGTTCTTGAACGAAATAAATTTAATGA
>JAPLAW010000056.1 GCA_026393075.1 Actinomycetota bacterium
ACTCCTGACTGAAGCCGACGTCTAAGCGGGGCACTATCCTTACGCTATGAAATTGAATACCACGCGTCGCGGCATCGTAATTTTGGTACCAGCCTTCTTCACCTTAACTGGCTGTGCGAAAGACGCGGATTCAGGCTTTAGTGGCGATGTTTCGAGCATCAACGAGATCTCGCATTCGCTCTGGACAAATGCCTGGTTAGCTGCGGCGGTAGTTGGAGTATTCACTGCTATTTTAATTGTTTGGCCAGCGATTTTCCATCGTGCTCCAAAAAACGGACCAGAATTCCCTAAGCAGACTCAATATAACGTGCCAATTGAAGTTGCGTACACGATCATTCCATTCGTAATTGTTGCTGTGATGTTTTATTTCACAGCCGTCAAGGAATCACAAATAACCAAGCCACAAGCAAGTGTTCAGCATGAGATAGAAGTGAATGGATTTCAATGGTCTTGGCAATTTACTTATCTTGATGCAGGTAAAGATGTGAAAATGACCGGCACTCCAGCAAAGCCGCCAATACTAGTAGTTCCAGAAGGCGAGCGAGTTCGTTACATAATAAATTCTAACGACGTAGTACATGGCTTCTGGATTCCTGAGTTCATGATTCAGATTCAGAACTTGCCAGGTGTGACTAACCATCTTGAGTTCACGGCAAACAAATTGGGAGATTTCCCTGGTCGTTGCAACATTCTCTGTGGCCGAAACCATTCTCAAATGCTTTTCACGGTGCGAGTAGTTACGCCTGCTCAATACGAAACTTATATTTTGAATCTGAAACTAGGAACTGAGAAGGTGAGCTAAGCATGACCACATATGCGCAACGCGAAGCAGTAGACATCGGCGCAACCAAGAATATTCCGCCAACTTCTAAGGGTCGGCACTTCGTTCGCTTCGTAACGTCAACTGATCATAAAACGATCGGGTACATGTATCTGATGACGACCTTCGCCTGGTTCTTAATTGGTGGTGTTCTAGCGCTTATTTTAAGAGCCGAATTAACTCGACCTGGGATGCAATTTCTAAGTAATGAGCAGTACAACCAAGTATTCACGATGCACGGCACCATTATGTTGCTTCTTTTCGCAACACCCCTATTCGTTGGCTTTGCCAATGTGATTATGCCGTTACAAATCGGTGCTGCAGATGTAGCATTCCCGCGCCTGAACATGCTGTCCTTCTGGATTTATTTATTCGGTGGCATTATGGCATTTGCTGGTTTCTTATCTCCTGGTGGTGCAGCTTCATTTGGTTGGACCGCATACGCGCCACTATCTAATTCGCAATACTCACCGGGCATTGGTGGCGATCTTTGGATCGTTGGCTTAGCTATCGGTGGTATCGGAACGATTCTCGGTGGCGTGAACTTCATTACAACAATCTTCACAATGCGCGCACCAGGTATGACTATGTTCCGTATGTCGATCTTTAGTTGGAACGTATTGCTAACTTCGATTTTAGTTTTGCTTGCTTTCCCGCCACTTGCGGCAGCTCTGCTCGCACTGGAGTCTGATCGATTATTTGGTTCGCATATCTTTGATCCGGCCAACGGTGGTGCGATGCTCTGGCAGCATCTCTTCTGGTTCTTTGGGCACCCCGAGGTTTATATTCTGGCCTTACCGTTCTTCGGTATCGCTACCGAGATTTTGCCGGTCTTTAGCCGTAAACCTATTTTTGGATATAAGGGTTTGATTGCAGCAACTATTGCGATCTCAGCACTTTCAGTTTCAGTCTGGGCGCACCATATGTTTGCTAGCGGGCAAGTTCTATTACCATTCTTCTCATTCATGACTTTCCTAATCGGCGTTCCAACTGGAGTTAAATTCTTTAACTGGATCGGCACCATGTGGCGTGGTCACGTGACATTCGAAACCCCAATGCTTTTTGTAATGGGTTTCTTGATCACCTTCTTATTCGGTGGATTGACCGGAATTATTCTCGCTTCACCGCCACTTGATTTCGCGGTTTCCGCTTCGTACTTCGTTGTTGCTCACTTCCATTATGTGCTCTTTGGAACTGTGGTATTTGCAATGTTCGGCGGTTTCTATTTCTGGTGGCCAAAGATGACTGGTCGCATGCTCAATGAACGCCTGGGCAAGATCCACTTCTGGACTCTCTTCTTCGGTTTCCATACAACATTTTTGATCCAGCACTGGCTAGGCATCAAGGGTTTCCCACGCCGTTACGCCGACTACTTAGCAACTGATGGATTTACCACGATGAATATGATTTCAACTGTGGGATCAATTCTGCTTGCACTTTCAATGATTCCTTTTGCTATCAACGTTTGGATTACTCGTAAATCACCACTAGTTAATTGCGATGATCCTTGGGGATATGGTGCTTCACTGGAGTGGGCGACATCTTGCCCACCACCTCGCCACAACTTCTTAACGATGCCACGCATTCGTTCAGAACGCCCCGCATTTGATCTGCATCACCCACACATTAAGACTGAGGGGCACTAATTAAATGAAAGCTAATTATCGCCTCTTTGTTGGTTTAGCAGTTTTCTACGCGATCATGACTTCCGTTTATTACTATGTAGGCGGCGAACCTTTAGGTATTTCTTGTTTACTACTTAGCTCATTGCTAGCGGCAATGATTGGTTATTACGTCTGGTTTACCAATCGCCGTATCGGCGTAACGTTGCCTGAAGATAACTTAGAAGGCGAGATTGCTGACTCAGCTGGTGAACTAGGTTTCTATAGTCCTCATTCCTGGTGGCCATTGCCACTTGCTGCCAGCATGTTTGTAGTCGGCCTTGGTTTAATCATCGGTTGGTGGTTAACGCTTCTAGGCGTCGGCGCACTCGTGATCAGCATTATCGGTTTCGTAACCGAGTACGAAAAGCCAAGCAACGACTCAGTTCATCACTAATTAGCGCAGTTGTGCTTAAGAAATTCGCGCCCAGTCTCTTTGTACTTCTCTGGAGCACCGGATTTATAGGCGTTAAATACGGAATTCCTTATGCGCCACCTTTCTATTTTGTGGCAATTCGTATGGCAATAGCAGCGCTGCTACTTTTTATCGCAATCTCTTTCTTGCGCAAGAGCCAACCAATCACTCGTTCGATCCTCTGGCCCTCTACATTAATTGGTTTAACTTTGCACGGCGCTTACTTAGGCGGCTGTTTCTTTGCAGTCAGCAGAGGTTTACCTGCCGGAGTAACAGCGCTGATAGTTAGTTTGCAACCGGTATTAGTCAGTCTTTTTGCAGCCAGGTATCTAGGCGAGGCACTTAAAGCTCGAGCTGTAGCTGGGTTAGCTCTTGGTTTGGCTGGACTGTTTGTAGTTGTAATTCCGCGCATAAGCATGACTGGTACAAATTCAATTTCATTAATCTCAATAGCGGCCTGTATTGTCGGATTACTTGGTGGCACCAGCGGAACAATTCTGCAGAAGAAATATGGGGGAGCGATACCAACTCTGGCTGGTACTTCAATTCAATATGCTGCAACTGCAATTGTTTTGCTGACTCTGGCGCTAATATTTGAAAAACCGGAGATTCAATGGACAGCAAGGTTCGTTGGGGCGCTAACTTGGCTTGTGCTGGCCCTATCTTTCGGGGCAATTTTATTGCTATTTTTCTTACTCAGTCATGGCAGCGCAGCAAGTGTCTCCTCGCTCTATTACTTAGTTCCAGCAGTGACTGCAATCGAAGCTTATTTTTTCTTTGATGAGCATATTTCACCAGTTTCATTGCTGGGCACCCTGATAACCGTAATTGGTGTTTGGCTGGTTGTCGGCAAGCAAAAAGAAACCCCAGCCGCAAACTAGCAACTGGGGAGTCTTTCCTAGTTAATTAGTGGTGTTCAATCTCTTTTAGATCATTCAGTGTTGGCTTAGCAATGGTCTCAGCGTTTGCTTGACTAATACGTTTACGTAGTTTGTTCTTCAAACCACCGGCACGACGCACACCGCGATCATCTACATCTTCAAGTGCTAGCGCCGGAGCTTGTTCGTGCGCAGTTAACTTCCAAGCTAATTCAGGCGAAATAGGTTCGTGAACTTCGACGAACTCACCGTGTGGAAGCATAAGTAAACGTCCAGTTTCGCGACCATGAAGCACAAGTTCACGATCGGCACGTTGTAAGGACAAACAGATTCGCTTGGTTACTGCGAATGCGATCGGAGGCAAAATGAAAATAGCGAATCGGCTAAACCACATGACTTGGTTAATTCCAAGATGGAATGTTGTTGCGATAATGTCGTTTCCACCATTAACAAGCGCCACTAGCATGAAGGTCAGAGACATAGCACCTAGTGCGGTGCGGTTAGGCACGTTACGTGGACGATCAAGTAAATGGTGTTCGCGCTTATCGCCAGTAATCCAACTTTCGATAAATGGATAGAGCGCCAGGCCAGTGAAGAGAATGCCAGGAACAATTAGCCCTGGAATCAAGATGTTCCAAGGAATGGTGTATCCAAAAATATGGGATTCAAGTGGCGGCGCCATTCGAACTAGACCATCGAGCCAACCCATATACCAATCTGGTTGCGAGCCCGCAGAAACTTGGCCAGGGTTATATGGGCCATAGAGCCAGATTGGGTTAATCGATGCGACCGCACCTAAGAATGCAGTGACACCGAAAACAATGAAGAAGAACCCGCCAGCTTTAGCCATGTATGCCGGCATTAATGGGTAACCAACTACATTCTTCTCAGTACGTCCTGGGCCAGGCCACTGAGTGTGCTTCTGATACCAAACCAACATTAAGTGCACGGTAATTAACGCGAGGAAAATTCCTGGTAACAGCAAAATATGCACGGTAAAAATACGTGGGATGAATGCTTCACCAGGAAATGCGCCACCGAAAGCAAAGTAGGCCAGATAAGTGCCGACCACTGGGAGCGCTTGAATTATTGCTTCAGCAATACGAATACCAGTTCCGGAAAGTAAATCATCAGGCAATGAGTAACCAAGGAAACCTTCAACAATACCTAGTGTTAGTAACCCAACACCAATAATCCAGTTGAACTCACGAGGTTTGCGGAACGCGCCAGTAAAATAAACACGCATTAAGTGAACAACGATTGCTGCCATAAATATAAGAGCAGCCCAGTGGTGAATTTGGCGCATTAAAAGCCCGCCACGGATTTCAAAAGAAATATCGAGAGTAGATGCGTAAGCAGCTGACATATGCAAACCTTGAAGCGGCACGTAGCTGCCATCGTAAACAACTTCACGTTGTGATGGGTCATACCAGAAAGTTAAGAAGGTTCCTGATAGCAACAAGATTACGAATGAATACAGTGCGATTTCGCCGAGCAAGAACGACCAGTGATCAGGGAAAACTTTAGTTAAGTTCTTCTTCATCCACTTAGCAGCGCCTGTGCGCTCATCGACATAGTTAGCTACGGTACCGGCAACTCTTTCACGTGCGGTCATGTGGAACGCTCCCAGAAACTAGGTCCGACGGGTTCGGAGAATGGCTTTTGTGCGATTAGGTAACCTTCAGAATCAACTGTAATTGCTAACTGGGGTAGCGCGCGCGCTGAAGGGCCAAAAATAACTTTAGCTGCGCGTGGAACATCGAAAGTAGATTGATGGCATGGGCAGAGCAGATGCTTAGTAGTTTGCTCATACAGCGCGACAGCACAGCCCATATGTGAACAAATCTTGCTGAAGGCAATGATGCCGTCATAAGTCCAAGACAAACGTTCTGGGCTCAATTGGAATTCTTCTGGGCGAAGGCGAATTAAAAGTACTGCGTCCTTGGCAATGTCGCTGAGAAGTCGTCTCTCTTCGCCAAAGTGCTGCGGAAGAACTTGCGCAACAGCACCAACTTCTAGATCTTCGGGACGAATTGGGCGATCACCTGGATCGGTAACCAATCTAGTACCGGCTTTCCAACTAGTTTTTGTTAAATCATCGCCAGGCAGCGGACCTAAATCCCGCAGTAGAACAAGTGGTGAGAGACCGATTAGGCCAAGAGAGAGACCCATTGAACGCTTGATTAGTGAGCGACGGCCAAGACCGGCTGCACCTGCACGTTCCTTAACGGTAGCTACGAGGGCATCGCGATCTTCATCCGCAGAACGCATTGTGTGGCGCATTGCAATGACTTCTTCATCGGGCATCAACGTCTTGGCCCAATGAATCGCAGCAGCGCCAATAAAGAAGAGCGCCATCGCTAGCCCAAGACCCAAGAAGAGCTGATGAGCATTGGTGTTTCCGAGTACTGGGAAAAAGAAAAACACATCTTCGGGGATAAAATAATAAGCAAAGATAAAGAGCAAAGTACCAAGGGCAGAGATCAGAAAGAGGATTGCTACTTGTCGCTCAGCGCGCTTTTCAGCGACTGGATCAGTATCACTTTTACGATGAACGTGTGCCGGTAATCCGGGATCTTTGATTGCTTCGATTTCGTTAGACATCTGTTTATCTCGCCTTCGTCGCTAACCAAACTGCCACACCGATCAGCAGTCCGAGTCCTAGTGTCCATACCAACAAGCCTTCAGTAACTGGGCCAACTCTTCCAAGAGCAGCACCACCTAACTGTGGTTCATTTTCTGCCGCTTTAATCCATTTGATGATGGAAAGTTTTTCAGCTGGGGTAACCGTTTTATTTGCGAAAACTGGCATCGCTTGTGGACCAGTAATCATTGCCTCGTAAATATATTTAGGTTCTACGCCCATCAAAGTTGGCGCATATTTACCTTGAGTTAGAGCGCCACCTTGCCCAGCGAAGTTGTGGCACATGGCGCAATTGGTGCGGAACAAAGTTCCGCCTTCTGCAGTATTGCCATCGCGCTCATAGTTGAGCATAGAGTCGTTAGGAATCGCAGGGCCAGGCGCAGTAGACGCAACATAGGCAGCAAGGGCTGCAGTCTGTTCTTCGTTATAAACCGGCTTCTTCCGCGCGATCTGTTGACTTAAGTCAGCTACCGGCATTCGACCAGTGCCGACTTGGAAATCAACTGAAGCTGCGCCAACGCCGATCAGAGAAGGTGCGATCGCAGATCCTTCAAGGTTCAAGCCATGACAGGAGGAACAGCCTTTGAGGAAAATTTGTTTACCCTCAGCAATTTGTGCTGAGCGCTGATCAACAGATAATTCGGTCTTATCAGTTGCGCTAGCCACAGAGAATGTAGTGCCGATTGCAAAGAGTGCAACAACTAATAGAAGTGGTGAAGCGAATGCACTGCGACGAAGCTTAGATAGTTTTCTCATTTTTCTTTTCTACTTAATTAGGTAGATCGCAGAGAAGAGCGCGATCCAGACGACGTCGACGAAGTGCCAATAATAAGAAACCACGATTGCTGTTGTTGCTTGATTGTGATTGAAGCGGCGAGATTTAGCCACGCGGATCATTACGATTAAGAATGCAATCAAGCCACCGGTTACGTGTAATCCGTGGAAACCAGTTGCGATATAGAAAACTGAACCATAAGCCACAGAGGAAATACTTAAACCCTCTTCTACCAATGCGGCATATTCGTAAACTTGCCCGCCAATGAAGAAGGCGCCCATAAGAAATGTGAGTGCGAACCACTCGCGCATTCCCCACTTATTAATTTGCCAGAGTGAACCAGTTTTGCGTTCCTGGAATCGTTCCGCTGCGAATACCCCGAACTGACAGGTGACAGATGATAAGACCAGCACTGTGGTGTTCAGAGCAGCGAATGGAATGTTAAGAAGTTCAGTCGACTTGATCCAAACAGATGGCCCTTGAACAGCACGAGTAGTGAAATACATCGCGAAGAGAGCAGCGAAGAACATCAACTCACTTGATAACCAAACGATAGTTCCTACCGCAACTAGGTTCGGGCGGGTGGGCTTATGCATTCCAACAGTTGTGCTCGACATGGTGGACATTATTCCCGAAATCGCACCTCATTGCGCCCAGAAGAGCCAGTTTGAGCCAGTGATATTGGCCAGAAAGCATGAGTCAGGTCACAGGGGTTTTAGCCTTGAATTTGATTAGAATTGCAGCCATGAGCAGCAAAGAAACTTCGAAAATCCGGGTGGTTATTTATTCACACGATTCAGCTGTTCGGGCTGCTGTTATCTCAGCCTTGGGTCGCAAAATAGCGGCCGATCTTCCAACTCATCAAGTTCTTGAGTTTGCCACAGCGCCAGCGCTTCGCGCATTTGTGAATCGCCCAGATGTAGCGGGAAATTTTAAGGCTGATCTTTTCATTCTCGATGGCGAAGCAGTTCCTGAAGGCGGCATGGGCGTGGCTCGTCAGTTAAAGGATGAAGTATTTAACTGCCCACCAGTATTGCTAATTACTGGTCGCAAAGAAGATGCTTGGTTAGCAGCTTGGTCTCGAGCAGAGTCAGTTGTGATCCACCCAATCGATCCTTTTACATTGGCTCAGTCAGCTGCTGCCTTGTTGCGCAAACAAAATCTCGCAACGACGAATGTCTAATTCCAACACCTGGCCACAACTTATAGAGACGCTAACCAAGGGGTTAGATCTCAGTTCAACCTCGGCTCAATGGGCAATGAATGAAATTTTGCAAGGTGAAACCGATATCGCACAAATTAAGGATTTTCTTTTAGCGCTTAAAACTAAAGGCGAGACTGCCGAAGAAGTTAACGCTTTTGTCGCAGCGATGTATCAACACAGTGCTCCTATTAATATTGCCGAGCGAGCGGTAGACACCGTGGGCACGGGTGGCGATGGCTTCAACACAATCAACATCTCTACTACCGCCGCCATAGTTGCTGCAGCCGCAGGAGCAAAAGTTGTAAAGCATGGCAATCGAGCTGCCACCTCTAAATCCGGTTCAGCTGATTTGTTAGAAGCACTTGGCGTGAATATCGATTTAGTCGGCGAAGGCGTCGAAACCGTGTTTCGCGAAGTTGGAATTGGCTTTTGCTTTGCACCGAAATTTCATCCAGCCATGCGATTTGCCGCACCAGCCCGAAAAGAGTTGGGCGTTCCAACTATTTTTAACATCCTGGGCCCGCTTGCTAATCCGGCTAAGCCGAAGGCAGCTGCAATTGGTGTGGCCAATGATCGGATGCATTTGCTGATGGCTCAAGTGCTATCGGCTAAAGGCGTAGATGGATTTGTCTTTCGTGGTGATGATGGGCTTGATGAAATCTCACTTGCGACCACGACTTCAGTATTAACCATTGGGCAAGGCGAGGTCTCTTCAGATCTTATTGATCCAACTGAATTCGGAATTTCTAGAGCTCCGATAACTGATTTAGTTGGGGGAGATGCGCAGTTCAATGCAAATGTTTCTCGCGCCATTTTCAATGGCGAAGCTGGAGCACCTCGTGATGCAGTCGCACTAAATGCTGCAGCCGCAATAGCGGCCTATAAAGGCGAGTTTGCAAAATCTTTATCAGAGCGCATGCGAGATGGCTATACCGATGCGATCAAGGCGATTGATTCAGGAGCTGCATCAGAGCTGCTGGCAAACTGGATAACAGTAAGCCAACGGTTAGCAAAGTAGTTTTTTTAGAAATTTATTAAATACTGTCTAACTCTTTATGAGTACGTATTGAAGATTTTCGGTTACTGAAATCTTTCAATTCTTCTAAGGTAGTTATTCCCAAATTTCCAACTCTGCCAATCAGAGCATGTAAAACATCGACTGTCGCAAGGGCATCATCAAGTGCGCGATGCGTCGGACTTACAGATGTGTTAAAGAACTCGGCAAGGGTGCCGAGTTTGCAGTTGACTACTTCATCCCGACCCAACACCTTTCGCGCTAATTTTGCAGTATCAATTACCGTGAACTTCGGCCACTTGTATTCGCTGGCGGTAGCCGCAGCTTTCAAAAAACTTATATCAAAAGGTGCATTGTGGGCCACAAATACTGTCTCATTCTCGGCACCGAGAAATTCCAGCAGAATTGGAAAAACTTCAGCAATGCGAGGCGACGAGGAGACCATCGCATCATTGATGCCCGTAAGCTCGGTGATAAATGAGGGAATAGGTGTTCCGGGATTTACAAAAGTCTGAAACTTACCCAGTACTTCGCCACCACGAACTTTAACGGCACCTATCTCGGTGATGTTTGCGCCTAAATGCGGAGCGCCCCCTGAGGTTTCGAGGTCGAGCACCACAAATGTAGTTCGCACTAAAGGGCGACCTAAATCTTCGATGGTAGATTGCCAAGAATTCATAATGACTTGATCCTAAATCTTCTATCTGACAGTGGGAAGCCGAGGTAGATTTCGAGCATGAGCGTAATAGGAGCCCCAGCTGGATTGTTAGCAGACTTTCAAGCCCCAGGCGATAAGAAGAATGGTCATATTGGCATTGTGCTTGTTCACGGATTCACTGGTTCGCCAGCGGCAATGCGCCCATGGGCAGAGTTTCTAAATGCTCGCGGATACAGCGTTCGCGTCCCCTTGCTTCCTGGTCATGGCACAAAGCCGGCTGATCTAAATGAAGTTGAGTGGCAGGAATGGCCCAAAAAAGTAAAAGCGGAAATATCTGAACTTCAAAAAACTTGCTCTCAGATATTTGTAACTGGACTCTCAATGGGTGGTGGCACAACTTTGAAAGTGGCCGCCGAACTAGGCGATCAGTTAAGCGGAATTATCTTGGTCAACCCAATGATCCATGTTCGAGGTATTTCACCCGAGTTAGCTTTTGCGATCTCTCGAATAATTAAGTTTGGCAAGAGCGTTGGCAATGACATTAAGCGCAAAGGGGTAACTGAATACAGTTATGACAAATTGCCTTACCGCGGTATTTATCAGCTGCTCACTATGTTGAAACTTACGCGTGCAGCCTTGCCATCAATTAAGGCACCGATGCAGTTATTTCATAGCGTCGATGATCACACGTTACCGGTTTCAAACACTGAGATTGTCATGCGCGAGATTGGTTCGGCTAATAAGTCGCGAATTGAACTGCTCAACAGCTTCCATGTTGCAACCATTGATCATGATAGCGAATTGATCTTTGCCAATTCCTTGACCTTTATCGAGGGTTTAACGAAATAGTGTCAATAACGTCGGATCTTGCTACCGCCGAAGAGACTGATCTTTTGCTAGAGCTCTGGCAACTGTACATGCAAGATCTAGCACGGTTCCGTAACTTAATTGTCGAGAACGATGGTAGATATCGAGATGATCGTCTGCGAACTTACTTGGCGTATGAAGAGCACTGGCCACTTGTCATCAGAAGCAATGGTGAGGTCGCTGGCTTTGCGCTAGTGCGTAAATCTAAACCCGATACTCACTTGATTGGCGAATTTTTTATAAGGCCAGAATTTCGACTTGCCGGGATTGGCGCGGCTGCAGTTGAGCAGATTCTGCAAAAGTTCAGTGGTAATTGGGAGATTCCGTTTCAAATTGAGAATCCGATAGCTGCCAGTTTTTGGCGTAAAACGATTCCAAAACTCGGTTACGAGGCAACCGAGTCGGTATCGGAATTCGCAGATGATCAAAAGATTTCATCAGATTGCTTGTTGATGTTTTCTATTTGAAATAGTCTTCATTCATGTTGACCGAAGTTCAGAAACGCGCGCGATTGGCAGTAACGGCAACCTTTATAACCAATGGCCTAGTCGTGGGCGCTTTCGTAGCAAGAATTCCAGATATCAAAAAAGCTCTCGATGTTTCTAATTCAACGCTCAGCCTGTGTTTGTTGGCCAGTTCGTTAGGGGTGTTTGCAGCTCTTCCAGTGGCCGGAAAACTTTGTGCGAAGTACGGGAGTTCGCCGGTTGCTTTTTATGCAACTTTAGCAATGGTGGTTGCTTGGACATTACAGAGTTTTACATTCTTCGCAGTATGGGCTTTTGCACTAACCGCGTTTTTTGCGGGCTACACCTTGGCGACGCAAGATGTAGCGATGAATTCACATGCAGTGACGCTCGAGCATCAAAGCTCACTCCGTTTAATGAGCGTTTTCCATGGCATGTTTTCAGTGGGTGGTTTCAGTGGTGGAATCCTGGGCGGACTTGCATCACAAATTGGAATTAGTTATCGGGTTCAGACAATTATTATCTGTGCAGCAATAACCATCATCGCTTTGCAAGTGCGAATGCTTTGGTTGCCAGGTTCTGATGATTCGCATGAATTAGAACCTGGTACCAAGATGCATCGGCCTGCCATCATTTGGTTATTTGGAATATTTGGTTTGTGTTCAACTATTGGTGAAGGTGCAGTCGGCGACTGGGGTGGGGTATTAACTCGCGAAACTTACGGCGCATCTCCATTTGTAAGTGCGATCCCGTACGTAGTTTTCTCGGCAACCATGATCATCGGCAGATTTTCCGGAGATCGGTTAGCCACAAGATTCGGCGCCGCGAAAGTTTTAGCAAGTGGGGGATTGATCGCTTCAATCGGAATGTTCTCGGGATTACTTCTTAACTCGACTGCCGGCACAATATTTGGCTGGTTCTGGATGGGAACTGGACTTTCAGTTGCGATCCCACTTCTCTTTAGTGCTGCTGGTTCAATGGCTAGTAACAAATTTGCGGGCCAAATGGCACCAGCGCAAGCCGTGGCAATGGTTTCCGGTATTTCCTACTTCGGATTTATCGTAGGTCCACCATTTATCGGTTTTGTTTCAGATGCAACAACACTTCGAACTGCGCTGTTTATCCCGGCGTTATTAGCTCTAGCTATTGTGGCAAGTGCGAGGTTTGCTAAGAGCGCCTAGCGTGACCCGCGGGACAAAAGGTATATTCCATGCATGAGTACAAATCCATTCCTTTCCAAATCAACGTTGGCTTATGAACTTCCGCCATTTGCACTGATCCAAGAAGATCATTACCTCGACGCGTTTTATCTGGGAATGAAGGAGCAGTTACAAGAAGTTGATGCCATCTTGGCTAATTCTGAAGTTAGTTTCGAAAATACTATTGAGGCGATGGAACGCAGTGGCGCGATTCTTACTCGCGTACTTAGTGTTTTTTATAATAAGTCATCAAGTGACACAAATGATCGAATCGATGCCATAGAAGCAGAGATCGCTCCGAAACTCGCGGCTCATTCAGATGCAATTCGGCTAAACCCACAACTCTTTGCGCGTATTAAGACACTCCGAGAAAACGCATCTGAACTAAATGAAGAACAGGCCTGGCTCGTAGAGCGCTACTTTAGAGATTTCGCCCATGCAGGTGCCGAGTTGAGTGAATCAAGTCGAGACCGAGTCAAGCAAATCAACGAAGAACTTTCATCTCTGCAAACTCAATTTAGTAAAAAACTTTTGGCAGATACCAATGATTTAGCGGTTGTGGTTGAAAACGAGAGCGAACTTGATGGTTTATCGCCTAATCAAATTGCAGCTTGTAAGGCTGCTGCTGAATCACGTGGGTTGAGTGATAAATGGTTAATTACAATTCTGAATTTCACGGGCCATCCACTCTTAAGTTCTTTGAAGAATCGGGTACTGCGCGAGAAGATCATGAATCAATCGCTTATTAAGGGCGGTCGCAATAACGAGAATGATACGAAGGAAGTTCTCCTCAGCATCGTAAAGTTGCGAGCCGAGAGGGCTAAATTATTTGGAGTTAAAACACACGCAGAATTCGTCCTGCAAGAACAAACCGCCGCTAATCCAGCTAATGTGCATTCTATGTTGCGCAAGTTAGCGCCAGCAGCGGTTAAAAATGCCCAACGCGAAGGTCAAGATATTCAGGAGATCATTTCGCGGACAGAGTCCTATGAGTTAGCGAGTTGGGATTGGGGTTTCTACACCGAAAAAGTAAGAGCTGAGAAGTACTCGCTAGATACATCTGCGATGAAGCCGTACTTTGAGTTAGAGAACGTACTTAAGAATGGTGTTTTCTTCGCCGCTGAAAAACTCTATGGCTTAACCTTTATAGAGCGCCCCGACTTGGTGGCCTACCATCCGGAAGCACGGGTATTTGAAGTATTCAATGAGGATGGATCGGCTGTGGGCTTATACATCGCAGACTTCTACACTCGTGACTCAAAGCGTGGTGGCGCTTGGATGAACTCTTTTGTTAGACAAAGCAAATTGCTCAAGCAGAGTCCGGTAGTTGTAAACAATATGAATGTTTCTAAACCACCAAAGGGCGAAGTAACCCTGCTTTCTTATGATGAGACAACAACTCTTTTCCATGAATTCGGACATGCCATTCACGGCTTACTTTCAAATGTTACTTATCCTCGTGTTTCAGGCACGGCGGTACAAAGAGACTTCGTTGAGTTTCCATCGCAAGTAAACGAAATGTGGATCTTGTGGCCCGAGGTGTTAGATAACTACGCGATCCATTACCAAACGGGGGAGCGACTTCCACAAGAATGGGTCGAAAAGTTGCACGAGTCGTCAACATTTAACGAAGGTCATGCAACGACTAGCTATTTAGCTGCCGCAGTTCTTGATCTGGCTTGGCACTCACTTGAAGATACTTCTAAGGTGTCTAGTGTTGAAGAATTTGAGGAGCAAGCTATTCGTGAATATGGCTTGCAATACGCTCCGGTACCTACGAGATATCGATCAACCTACTTTTCCCACATTTTTGCGGGTGGTTATTCAGCCGGGTATTACGGATATATCTGGAGTGAAGTTCTAGACGCAGACACGGTTGAGTGGTTTAAGGAGAACGGTGGTTTGACTCGTGAAAACGGCGATCACTTCCGAAACGCGTTGATGAGTCGTGGCGGATCTGTAGATTCGATGCAGATGTTCCGAGATTTCCGTGGTCGTGATGCTCAAATCGAACCGCTACTTAGACGCAGAGGCTTAAATCAAGAAGCTTAAGTTTTTTGTAAGGGTTATCTAATAGCTGTGGTGGACGATACTGGGATCGAACCAGTGACCCCTTCCATGTCAAGGAAGTGCGCTACCGCTGCGCCAATCGTCCGTGGGTTTAGCGAATATTACCCCAGATGCCCAGTACTTTGAAACTGTTAATACTTAAGTAAAAGCGCCCTTGCCAGCGATGGCGTGAGCCAATTTACATAAGTTGCAGTGAAATGCCACTGATCAAAATAGACCAGCTTGTTATCAATGATTGCCGGACACATGTAGGCATCGCATGCCCATGCGACGGTATCGATGAAAGTACCTTTAACGGCGGTCGTAGCTGCCTGTTCGATCTTATTGATCGCGTTGTTGTCTGCCTTAGTGCGTACCGATGCGCAGATGCTTATCGTTGAACCAGGCTTACTAACACAATTTATGGAGTCAGTTGTCATGCTTGGGTTATTACCGATCACAACTAACTTCTTGGTATAGGAATTTAAGTTAGCTATCGCCTTAGGGAATTCCTTTTCCCATAAAGTTTCAGTATCAAAATCTGATTTCGCTCCATCTACTACCGCTGGTTTCCATTGATCTGTAACAATCAAAAGGTCTGGCTTAGAACTTTTTATTTTAGGTAAAACTAGCTGTTGCCATTGCTGACATTCAGTAAATGGACGATTGAGTTGGTATGACCAAACCGGAGCTTCAATAAGAGGGCAAGCTAACTTCGCATAAAGCTCAACACGGTATCCATTCTTCTTCGCTATTACATCTATTGCGGGCATCCACATCGAAGCATGTGAATCACCGTACAAAACGATTAGTTTTGATCCGGTTGGATCTCCACCAAGGCAACTTGGTACTCGGACTTCAGCAAAATCAATTGAGCAGGGATTACTTTCCTTCAGCCACTCGCTTTTATCTGTTCGGGCGCTGGTCAAACTAGGTGATAAATTCGCAGGCAGCTTGGTAATTTGCATAGCAACTGAAATTGCTGCTGCAACTTGATCAACAACCGGTGCAGGGTTCTTAACCCAAATCAATTTCTTTTTCACTAACTGGCAGGTGTATTTCTCTTTTGAAATAGTGGTCACCGTGCCGGCCTTCGGACAGGCACCACCTGGTTTATTTGTAGCTCCCTGGGCTACAACCGGAGAAGTAAAGAAGAGCGCAAATAGAAGAATTCGGGCGATTAGTTTCATGGTTAACCTTTCACAAGTAGATAGCTGGCTAAGACGCTAAGAGTTATGGCTGTGGTTCCTGAAATTGCGGTAACTCCAGGGTGTTGAACAAGGTACTTATTGAATCGGATCGGATTCTCAAATAAATGGTGGGTAGATATTGCCAAAACAAAAGTGATAAATAGCAGTGAGATCAATTCACCTGTAGCAAGCGGTGTATTCGCTAACTGGCGGTGCAATTCGATAACTGGCCAATGCCAGAGATAAAGCACAAACGAGAGATCGCCGATGTAGTGCATTACCCGATTACCTAGAAAGAACTGCAGATTCGCGTTAGAAACATTAAGTAAGGCAACTACGGCTAGCAGTGCGGGAGCGACCATAGGGCCTGGCACCTGGTCAGTTGAACCAACAAAAAATAGTGAGGCCAGGATGATTAAGAATGCGACCCACTGTAAAATATGTGGCCAGGCTCTAGCGCCAGTTATCGCAATTAAGGCACCGATACTTAATTCCCAAATTCGGGTCTGGGTCGCAAAATAGGTAAGCGTTCTCTCAATTATGAATATCGAACTAAACGAAAATACTGCTAGAGCCGACAAAATAGTTAAGAGAATCTTTTTCGAATGAGTCTTGGAAAGTAGAACTAGGAGCAGAAGCGCAATAGGCCAAACAATGTAGAACTGTTCCTCGACAGCTAATGACCAATAGTGCTGCAGAAGTGGTGATGTGGCACCTTGGCCAAAGTAATCAACTTTTAGAGAGTTGAAATGAGAGTTTGCGATGAATAGTGTCGACCAACGCCCATCTCGCAAAGTTTCGTTTCCGATAACCGGACCGAGATGCTTAAAGGCTAATCCGACCGATACCCAGATAACTAATAACGCTGACGGCAGAATTCTTCGGATTCGACGGGAGTAGAAATTCAACAGATTTCGACCCAATTGCCCGTTCGATGAAAGTTCAACCAATTGCCCGGTGATTAGATAACCCGAGAGTACGAAAAAGATATCTACTCCGAGAAAGCCGCCGGGCATGAAATCTGCGAAGAGATGGTTAGTGATTACGGCTAGTACAGCCAAGGCGCGCAGGCCTTGAATCTCACGACGATGTGAGAGTTTCGTGGCCATTAGCGTTCAGTTAGCGATTCGATTACTAAGCCAGGTGAATTTTCACTACCTATTAGCTCGCCGTACATCGATCTAGTTTGGCTATCCCAAGTCACGGTCGAATTGCGAATAACTACATCGGTTGAGTTCATTATGTCGAACGCGTTGTGCTTTCTGCGGATGACGTCAGTGATTCCATTAGGTCGTAGATCGATGCGATGTGGCCACTTGGATTGATTGATCATAAGTTGATTGATGTTCTCAAAGAGCACACCTTTTATTAATTCTGGATGAGCAGCCCAAACAAGTGTGCTTGCTTCGGTCGTCACATTGATATTTCGGAAAGTTATGTTTCGAACCTTTCCTTCGCGCAGGCGTTCAATGTTGCCATCGGTACCGTGCCCAGGGTCATCCCATGAGAATGCCGTTACATGTAGTGCTTCACCATGGCCCCACCACATATCGCTAAATGCTCGAGTTTGAACAATGCAGTCGGTGATTAGAACATTGGAGATGGTGCCACCTTCACGAGATCGCACGGCAAAGCCACGATGCGAATCTCGCACAATGCAGTCGCTAATTATCACGTTTGTTATATCGCCAACTGATTCTGTGCCAAGGGTGATCGCACCTGAAGTCGATTTGAAGAAGCAACTGTTGATTATGACGTTATCAACTAATCCGTATTGCGCAGTGCCAGCACACGACTTCAACGAAATGCAATCATCGGCAGTCTCAAAATGAGAATTAGTAATTCGCACATCTTGGCATCGATCTATATCTATGCCATCGCCATTAGGAACCATCAGATCGCTCAGAATTCGAATTCCGTTAATATCCAAATTGTTGCAACCAGTGAATCTGACTGCCCAGAAAGCTGGATCTGTAATAGTTATATCTATCATCTTCACGCCGTAAGACTCAATCAAGAAAATCGTGAATGGCCGCTCTAAGTATTGATCTCGGCCCCCTATTGGGCCGCGCATCTGATGGATGTATTCACCACGTGTAGCGATAAACGCATCTGCGTTGCCATTGATAGTTCCGAGTCCGGTAATGCTTGCGCCATGAGCTCTAAAGCCAACAATGAAAGCTCGTCTAGGTAGAACTACCTCATTTACTTCGCCTTCAGTCAATACCTCGATTGAATGCTCAGGGGAGTAGTCGGCGTAGTCTCCGCTCGCAAGCAAGATGGCGCCAGATTCGAGATGCAGTTCAACTTTTGGGAGCAACTCGAAACTACCGGATAAGAAAGAACCACCTGCTGGAATCAGTACGCGACCACCACCACTTTCAGCAACTTCATTAATGGCAGCCTGAATATGTTTTGCGTTATTGGTGACACCATCTGCAACTGCGCCACATTGGGTAATTGAAAGTTGCATTATGGGTTCACTATTCGGTTATGTGACCAAAGTAAGTCATCAATCTTTAGCGCAATTTCAGCCAGATCTTTAGCTTCGCCAGTGACCGAGAAAGTGTGAGTTTCTCCCGCTAGCAATGAAACTATTTGAGAGTCGACTTGGGTTCCGAGTGCTAGAAGTTCGGGCATGAACGAGAGTTCGTGGATGTAGGTATTAGCTTTGACATCTACTTTTAAAGTTCCCGAACTAATATTCGTGGTCGCGACTAGATCATGCTTAGGAGATTCTTGAGCAGGACTCAAAGTTGTACGACGTGAAGCCCTAACTTCAGGACAAGTCGCAAGAATAAATCCTTCGTAATTTCCATCGGCTATCTCTGGAAAGATCTCTGTCGCAGGGGTTCGAGAAACGCTGTAACGTTCAAGGTTTACATCAATTGTGTGGGCCTTAACGACGACACCTGTCTTATCAATTAATGACAGTTCAACCTTTGTCTTCCATAGATCTGGCAGATCGTTTAACAAAGTAATTTGAGCACCCTGATCAACGCGTCCAACGACAATTGCCCTTGGTTGGTAGGCAGACTTCATTGCATGCCATGCCAATTTTCGGAAACCTGTGTAATCAAGTACTGCCCAAGAGATGGCAGGCCACATGTCGTTGAATTGCCAAAGAATTGCACCGCTACAAGTTTCGTAGAGACTGCGGAAATGTTTTAGCCCGATCTCAACAGCGCGCGCTTGACCAAGTGCTGCTGCGAAATACCAAGCGTGTCCGCGAGTTGGCGGATTAGCGAACTCGCGAGATAAGCCGGCGGCGATTTTGCTCATGCCATCGAAAGCGCGTTGGTGATAAGCGACTTCGGGTGAAGTAGCGACTAAATCATCGGTACCGATTGCGCGCGTAAGCATTGACCATGAACCTGGCCCGTTGAAGCCAAATTCAGCGGCAAAGCTAGGGGAGTACTGCTCGTAACGTTCGTATCCAGTCTCATTCCAAACATCCCAGATATGAATAGTTCCGGAATCAAAAGATTTCACATTATCCGAATGAGTACTAAATGGGGAACCCGGAATATATGGACGAGTGCTGTCTATCTTCTTCAACGTATTAGGGATTGTTTGTAGGTAGAACGTTTCACCCCAAGGGCGCCCTTCCAGTCCTTCTTGCCAACCCCAATATTGGAAACCTTCAATACATTCGTTGCCACCATTCCAAATAACTAGAGATGGGTGACTGGCTAAGCGGCGAACATTCTCGTCAACTTCAGCTTCGACTTCTTCAAACATTTCAGGAATTTCCGGATAAGCCGCACATGCAAAGAGGAAGTCTTGCCAAACTACGATTCCCTCTTGATCGCAAAGGTCATAGAAGTCATCTGATTCGTAGAGACCGCCACCCCAGACGCGAATGCCGTTGATATTTACTTCCAACATATCTTTAATGCGTTGGTGATAGCGCTCTCGAGTAACGCGGGTTGGGAATGGGTCATCTGGAATCCAGTTTGCGCCTCGGATCCAAAGCCGTTCGCCATTAACCTTTATCGCAAAGTGATTCTTGCCTGGTGCTGATTCTGAAGTGTCTAGCTCAACTAGACGAAAACCAGTTTGTTTGGTGTCGACTTCAAGTTCTTTACCGTCTGCGGCAATTAGAGAAAACACGACATCATAAAGAGTTTGAGCGCCGCGACCGCGGGGATGCCAGATTTGTGCAGTAGGTACTGCAAATTCCAAATCAGTTTGAGCGCTAATTACTGCTTTTTCTTCTCGGATTAAAACTTCGCCGGTCTTGCTCTTCACGGTGACGGCAACTTTCTTGCCAGCTAAATCACCGGCAGTTTGAATCTGCGCCGAGAGATAAGGAGTGCCGTTTCTTAAAGTTGAAGTGACGGCCGTATTTTCCAAATAAGCATCTGTCCACGAATGAATAAGTATTGGTTTCCAAACACCTGAAGAAATCGTGATGGGACCCCAATCCCAGCCATAACTACAAGCCATCTTGCGTTGGTAGTTATATGGCATCTCATATGGGCGGGGATACGCAGTGCCGAGATCTGCCAATTTTGATTCCGCATCGGAAAGTGGCGCCGCAAAAGAGATCTTGAGGCTTACGTCACCGTCGGCCAGTAGTTTTGTAACGTCGAGCCGATAAGAACGATGCATGTTCTTAGTCGTTAGTACAACGTTGTCATTTAGCTCAACAGTGGCAATTGTGTCGAGGCCCTGGAACACCAAATGCTTCTGCGTAGGTGAAGTATCTTGTTTAATCAAGCTTGAGTACTGACTATCAGTCTTCCAGATCCAAAATTGATCTTGTTCCTTGCCATCGATCGAAATATCTTTAATTATGCCAGCTGCCATCAAATCGGTGTGAATGCAACCGGGTACAGTCGCAGGGATTGAATCGGGCAATTCGATTCGGGTGATTCCGGCAGGGTCATTTCGCCAAACGTTGTGCTGATCTTTAACCGGCGAGATATCCCAAGCGTCGGATTTAGGGGAGAGTTGTAGCATCCAGTTTGTCGCGATCTTTGATTTTGAGTTCATCTGTTAACGACCGTAATCATCTTCGACGCGTTCGATGTCGTCTTCACCAAAATAGGTTCCGGTTTGAACTTCGACAAAGATCACATCTGTAGTTCCGGGATTTGCAATTCGGTGTAGAACGCCAATTGCAAACTGCACTGAATCGCCAGGTCCAATGTTACGGATTTCGCCATCGACAGTGACTTCAGGATTTCCAGCGACAATGAACCAATGTTCAGCTCGCTTAGCATGACGTTGATAACTAAGTCGCCCACCAGGCTTTACGCAGATCGTCTTAACTTTGTAGTTTGGGAATTCGCCAAGGACTTCATAGCTTCCCCAAGGGCGCTCGGATTTTTCGAGTGACATAGTTACCTTTCGATTCTTTACTTTGGAATTTCCAGAACGCCCAACGCTGCGCCAATTAGGCCGGCATCGGTAGTCAATTTGGCAGGGGAAACTTTTAGATCTCGTAGGAATCCGTAGTATTCAGATTCAGCGCGAATATGTTTTAACAACGGCGCCCAGTAGACATCGCCTGCTTGTGCTACACCGCCACCGATTACAATGTGTCCGATATCAAGACTGCCCACAAAGTTCACAAGCCCAACTGCTAGCGCCTTCGAGCCGGTTTCAATGGCTTGCAAGGCGAAAACGTCACCAGAACGGGCAGCTGCTGCTACATCAATAAATGAATCGCTAGTGCCTTGCCACCCTAATTCTTTAGCCAGCGCAACCATGTTTGGGCCACTCGCATATGCTTCAACGCAACCTGTTCGCCCGCAAGCACAGTTCTTTCCTTGGAAATCAATAGAACTATGCCCAAAGTAGCTGGTATTTCCGCTCTCGCCTTCAAATAATTCATGGTCAAGGATCAAGCCGCCACCGATTCCGGTTGAAACTACGACACCCAGCATGTTACGTGAGCCGATGCCAGCTCCGATTCGATGTTCAGCATGAGCGAGTGCCATCGCATCACCATGAAGAGTTACGCGATCTATTTGAAACACGTCGCGAAAACATTTGACCAAGGGGAAATCTCGCCAAACCGGAATATTCACAGGGCTTACAGTTCCTGGTGTCGGATAGATCGGGCCAGCAGAACCAATTCCAATGCCAACTATTTCACTATCGGCTTTGCTCAGAATTTCGGTTGTGGCATCTGCGATTCGACCCCATAACTCAAAACCATCAGTGGCGAAACTGGGCACATCTATACGTTCGGTTACGCCCAGTTTCCCATCGACTAAAGCAATAGCGATCTTGGTTCCACCAACGTCGACTCCCAGAGCTAGTCGATTACTCATGCCACACCTTGAATCTCTTCATTGATGGCAACCTTCATGACAGCGCTTTGATAGTTATCGGCAGTTGGCTCGTTCATACGCTTCAAAATGACATCAGCGGTCAATCTACCTAGACGCTGCGGATCGTGGTTCAAAGTGTGAACTCCCATTAGCGCAGCTGAGGAGAATTCATCGAAGCTGACAACTTGCAAATTCGAGTTTAAGTGTGATTTTACTTGTCCAACACCGAAGGCAATCAGATCGTTAGCCGCGATGATGCCATCAACTTTCTTGCGTTGACTCAATAGTTCGCGAGTTGCTTGTTCAGCCTCGAGTGATGTGTGTACACCGCTTATGATCAATGAGTTATCTGAATCCAATTTTCGAGTCACAATTGCTTTCTTAAAACCTTCTATGCGTTCAGCAGCAGTCCAAATAGCAGGTGTATCGGCAATGATGGCAATCCGTTTACACCCGAGTGCGAGCAACTTATCTACACAAGCGTTGATTCCGCCTTGATTATCAACTAGAACGGTATCTGCATCGAGATATGGAGCTGGGCGGTCAACGAAGACAAAACTAAAGCCGCGACGACGCTCAATGTGCAGGTAAGAATAATCTTCACCCGAAGGAACGATGATTAAGCCACGAACCCGTCGCTCTAACAGCGATTCGATTAGAACTTTTTCACGCTCGCCATTATCTCTAGCAGTAGCCAAAATTAATTCAAAACCAGCTTTGCTTAGCGTTTCTTCAGCACCTGCAGCGAGGCCCGCGTAAAACGGGTTAGCTAAATCTGAAATAACCATTCCGATGATGTTGCTCAATGATCCGCCGCGAAGTTCACGTGCTATTCGGTTTGAACGATAACCAACTAAGCCGACTGCTTTCTTAACTTTCTCTTCAGTCTCAGGGGAAACATTTGCTGAACCATTGAGCACACGAGAGGCCGTTTTGATACTGACACCCGCAATAGCTGCGACATCAGCCAAGGTCGGATGAGCGATAGGGGTGCGGTTATTGAGATCGGTGCTCATTTATGCGGCCCCTTTCTCTACTCGAAAAGCAATGTCACCAGTGAATTTTGGTACCGTGAACTTCAAAGTCGTAGTTGCGGTTGCCACTTTAACAGTGGAAATTGCTTTGCCACTCTTTGTTTCCATGAACTTAATGACGTAATTTCCCGCAACAGATACTGGAATCTTTACCGCCTCTGCCTTTACGACTGGATCTGGAAATTTAGTTTGCATTGGCTTCTTAGTTTTCAGTGCAGTAATCGCTGCCTGCAAGAGTAAAGAAGCTTTTGCGCTGAGTTGATAGTTATCGTGGCGGATCCAACCAAGAGTTACTTCTGGTGATCTAAGAAGTAGCGCTGTAGTTCGGGTAGGTCCCAGGATTTCATCAGGTTTCATATTCACCGGATCAGTTCCTGCAATTAGCTTCTTCATTCCGCTGGTAATAGACCAAAGTTTGAGTGGATCTACATAGTTGTCCCACCACCAGTACGAAGCAGGCGCTCCGAAACCAACAAATAGCGCAGCCCATTGCGAGTTATGCAGATGCAACCCATATGGATCAGAGAACGGATCTTCGCTGGTAGTTCCAGATCCCATTTCGGCTACCAGTAATGGTTTATCTGGAACAGCTTTGCTGATCGCCTCAAACTGATTTCGTAAAGATTTAATGGGGTCACTGCCGTCGTAAACATGTGTAGAAACAAAATCAACTGGCGACCAATCTCTAACAGAGGCAGCCGATGACCACGAGGTTGTTGTCATGTGTTTATATGGATCCCAGGTGTAGAGAGCTTTCTTGGATGAAATCATCCAAGCACTCAAATCAGTTTCGGAAATTGGCGTGAAGTTAACTTCGTTCCACCATTCCCAAGTGAAAAGTGCAGGCGATGCTGAATATCGAGCCGCGATGTAACGCAATCTACGTTCCCAGAACTTCTTGGCAGTTTCATTAGTTGCGAACTCAGCTGGGCTCTTTAACGGCCCACCATTTTCTGCGTTGTATGGACTTCCAAACCATTCGGGATTTGTTGATTCACTAAAAGCACCATGATTTAACAGAACTAGATCTATCGACACTCCATACTTTGCGCCAATTTCAAATACTTGGTCTAGCGCCCAGGCATTACCTAGACGCTTTGTGTAATCGCCCAGACCAGTATCGATCCACTCGATTCCCATATCCCACGAAGCCATCCATACTCGGGCAACGTTCACGCCGCCGGCGGATGCGGCTTTAAACCATCTTTCATACTTTATTTTTTCCTCATGGCGATTAGCCCAGGCAATGTTGTAAGCGATAGGCACAAACGGTGCGTTATCGCGCTGGAAACCTCGACCTGAGATTTGAATCTGCGAAGAATGCTTTAACTCAGTTGTAATTGAATAAGTAGGGGCTGAAATACTTGTGCCATTTATCGTTCCACGAAGTGTTACTTCATGAATTCCAATAGCATCGCTTCGGAATCGAAGTCGCCAACCTGGTTCTCCGACTGCAGTAGACCAGGGGGTGTTGCCATTTACGGTAGCGCGATACTCCTGATACCAAAATAGCGGAACGTCGTATTGAGTCTTGTTTGGCGTAACAATGGTCGCCCATAAATCAGCTTGGGCAGGATCAAACGGATTAGTAACTGCAGGAAGACCGGTTAGCGCTAATTCAATCGGCTTGACTGGGTCTTTTACGTTGATCTGTTTCCAACTAATTGGCTCCGCACTGATAGCGGGGGATAGTTGAAGAAGAAGCAAAGAACTGAGTGCGATTGCAAAAAATCTAAATTTTGAACTCGTGATCATCTTTTTTACTTAATTCCTGAGAGCGCGATACCTCTAATGAAGTGGCGTTGGGTGAGGAAGTAAAGAATGATCGTTGGCATTGATACGAGCAGAGCTGCAGCCATGATTACACCTTGAGTGCCGATATTTCCAGCACCCGAGTTCTTCAATAGAGCAAGAGCAACTGGCAGATTGGCCATGTCTTGTGATTGTGTGATAATCAAAGGCCAGAGGAAGTTATTCCATTCACCAATGGCGGTGAAAATCATCATCGCGATCATTGCTGGCTTGAGAAGAGGCAACACGATACGGAAGTAAATGGTCCATTCACGAGCGCCATCAATACGGGCAGCTTCAATTAATTCATCGGGAATACTTGAAAGATATTGAACTAGAAAGAAAACGATAAATGCTTTCGGTAGCGCCGGGATAATGTATGCCCAAAAAGTATTGAGCCAACCTAAATCATCAACGAGTAAGAATCCTGGAATAAGTCCAACTTGCCAAGGAATCATCATTGAACCAATGATCACTAGATAGATTGCGCGTTTAGCTTTGAAACGATGTTTTGCAACTACATAGGCTGCCAGTGATCCAATTAGCAGAGTCAGAATGGTAATCGTGGTGGTGATAAAGAATGAATTGAGAAAGAAGCGACCGAAACCAAATTGCACCTTGGTGAAACGTTGGAAAAGACCCTGCATGATGTCTTGCTGGTACATGTTTGGGTCATAGTTTGGGTCCCAATAGTTTCCAGGAATCCATTTCTCTGGAATCAGAGTTGGTGGAACTTTTTGCAACTCCTTAACTGACTTAAACGATGAAGTGATCATCCAGTAATAAGGAGCGATCATTACAACCGTTAGTAGATAAATAGGAACTCGCGCATATTTCGAGAACTTGCCTTTAGTTTCAAAAGGATTTTCAAAGTTGCCAGAGCGCTCCATCAACTCATCATTCTTGCGTTCGAGACGCTTTTCGGTACGTTTAGCGTTCATCGCAGATCCTCTAGCGATTTAGTAACGCGTATATTGATTAAGCTAATTGTGAAAATGATTGCGAAAAGAATCCAGGCAACGGCTGACGCGTATCCCAATCTAAAGCGATTAAAGCCCATGTCGTACAAGTAAGGCACGATCATTAAGGCCATATCTTTCAAGCCGCCGATTGAACCAACGCTGGTAGGGAAGAGAAGGTACACACCTTCGAAAATTTGAAAAGCGCCAATAGTTCCCGTGATTACCACGTAGACCATTACGGGTTTAAGGAGCGGCAGGGTTATATATCTAAATCGATCCCGTCGATTAGCTCCATCAATTACTGCTGCTTCGTAATACATAGCAGGGATCGCATTTAATCCAGCCAAGAATAGAACCATGCCAAATCCGGCGCCGCCCCAGATAGACATGAAAATCAAAATTGGTATAGCAAGTGAGGGAGTAGCCAACCATTCAACTGGGGCAACACCAAATGTGCTCAACAATGAATTAAGTAGACCAATGTCGTCACCACGGAAAACCCAGCCCCATACAAGTACAACTGCGATTCCAGAGGTTACTGAAGGCAAGAAAAAGATAACGCGCAAAACGCGGTTAGCTCGAGTGTCAGCTTGTAGCGCTAGCGATAGTGAAAGGGATGCGAGCAAGCCAAGGGTAACGGCACCGATTACGTATAACGAGGTATTAAAAAGCGCTTTATGAAATCTGGAATCCTGCAGAATCAGATAAGTGTAATTACCGAAGCCAACTGAACCGCAGGGGGATAAGGCCTCATCGCAGATTGCGTTATAACGCATGAATGAGAGGCGAAGGCTAGATAGAACTGGGTAAACCGCCCAGACCAAAAACAGTAGAACAAAGGGGGCGAGCATTAAGTACGAAGCTATGCCGGAATCACTGAACTTGTAAAAACCTTTTTTCTTGGTAGGGGTGTAGGAAAGTTCTGGAGCTATTTGCTTAATAGCCATGACATTTCCTCCCTAAAAATATTTTTAAAAGCTAACAAATATTTGTTGCCTAACGAATTCGGGAGAGGATCCAGCGAACTAGATCCTCTCCCGATAGTCCAACTACATCTAACGGGTGGTTGAACTTTCGTTATAGCGATACTTCATTTATGCGCGTGACTTCATAGCCTTTGCAGCCGCATCAAGTGCGTCCTGCGCTGATGTTGATCCGAAAAGGTACTTCTGGACCGCTGAAGTTACGTCATTCTGTGAATCTTCCCAACCGATACAGTTTGGAGGACCTTGAGCATCCTTTAGCTGCGCCTTGATAGTTGCAAGCACATCAGCAGGGTAAGACGCGATGGTGTCTGCAAAATCAACTACAGGGGATAGGAAGATTGCGTTGTTAGCTGCGCCAACAACGTTCATCGCCTTAACAACATCTACGTTGTAAAGAGAACTGATGAATTTAGCTGCAAGACGCTGCTTAGTAGCTGGTACGTAGCCCATGATTGAGATACCACGGCCACCGATGAATGCAACAGACTTCTTACCGGCTGCTGCTGGTACTGGTGCAGCTGTCCAGTTCTTGTAGTCCTTGTAGTAGGTGTAGTAGCTGCTGGCCTGGAAGTTTCCAGAGAAGCCGATACCGTACTTACCGCCCTTGATATTGTCATTCATTGACCAGTCAGCAACACCAGGCTTTGGTGCATCGAAGTCTGCGTATAGCTTCTTGTATTGAGTAAGTGCGTCAACACCAGTTGCGTTGTTAATTGTTACGTTGCACTTAGCATCGTAGAAAGAACCACCGCTTGAATATAACCATGAGAAGAAGCCGAGCCAGTCGCCGTTACCCCATTCGTTGTAAACAGCATTCTTAACTCCAGAAACTGCCTTGATCTTTGCAGCAGCTGCATTGAATTCAGCAATTGTTTTTGGCGCTGATGTGACACCAGCATTCTTTAGTGTTGTCTTGTCGTAGAACATCATCATCAGAGTTAGGTCGTAAGGAACTGCGTAAACCTTTGAACTCTTGTAACCAATTAGCGCCTTATAAATCTGTGCTGGCACCTTAGGTTGAATTGATGTTGCGACGCCTAGCGGACGAAGGTCGGCAAGTGCGCCCTTATCGCCAGCCGAGATACCCCAGGAGAGACCTCCGGTAAAGATATCTGGACCGCTCTTTGATGCAGCAGCTGCTAGAACTTTGGCATAACCATCGCCCCAACCAATTGCTTCAACTTTTACTTTAACTCCTGGGTTGGCAGCTTCAAATGCTTTACCTGCTGCGCCCATTACCAATGCATCGGCATCTCCACCAGTAGACCAGACTGTAAGAGTCGTGACCTTAGTAGCAGAATTAGCAGGAGCTGAAATAACAGCACCTGCAGCCACAGCAACGGCGACGGAAATAACTCCTAAACGCTTCACCTAGCTCTCCCTCTATTAAATGCGCTTCGATGAAGCGCGGTGAGTGAAACTTTCCATTTGATGACAGCGTTGTCAATCATCTAGACATGAAACCTTGCATTATTAGATAACAATTTTGATCACGGGTCAAGACAGGGACAAGACAAATTCACCCTATGTGATGAGATTTCTTGAGCTTTGTTGGGTTACTTTATTTTGGTTTTGAAGGTCGCCTGATCGGTGTCGCTAAGACTGATGGTCATAGTCAGATCATCGCCTTTAGGAGCAGGACAGACCATCGCCCATTTGAAGGAGGCCGACTTACCCGGCTGCACAATGGGATCAAGCGGAACACCTGACACGCCAGATGCCGATTCGAAAACATCAAGGCAAGAAATAGAATTATCGCTGGCGAGAGTTGTCTCCAAAATAATAAAGGAACTAATATCAAAGTCCGCAGAGCCAGTGTTTTCAATGGTTATATCCATTATTTGCGGACGACCTTCTACGCCAAGTGCTTCTGGATCCTTGGCCTTAAATTCGGCTAACTCTGAGACAGTTAAGGTAATTGCGCCAGCTAATTTGATCGGGGTGCCGAGACTGGCATCCTTTTCTTCGGCTACTGGCTGTGCTTCTTTCTCGGCTAGAGCGGCAACACTTGTGGTGTCGTTATCCATAGGAACTGAAGGCCCACCGGTAAAGAAAGCGATCGCGACGATAGATGCCAGAACACTCGGTGCTACAAAATGCCAACGTTTAAGTTGCATGGGGTGCTCCTAAGCATTTTAGTTTCTGGTCGTAGAGATCGTTGTCGATAACGTGCGTGAGATTGCCATTCTTGTCCTTCGTTGTCAAGGACTATTCGGCGCGGCTTTCCAGCATTAGATCGAGTAACCCGCGATCTACATTTAACCCTTCAAAGTTTTCATACTTAGTTCCCGGGCGATTGTGATTAGCGATACCGAAGTTGCCATCGAATTCCCAAAGTGAATAGCCCCAACCAGATTCTTTGTAGATACTGAAAAGATCCTTAAACCAAGCCAGGGCAACGGCGTTATCCGTGTAGCGATAGCAACCAAATTCCCCAATATGCACTGGCCGACCCATCGCCTGCACTTCACGCCAAGGCGCGTAGAAGTCCCAAAGTGCAGCGCGGTCCCACCATTGTCCGTTGTATTCACACGGGTAAGTAGGAACCGGCATCCCTTTGCTACCAGCCCACCATTCGGCTTGGTAGTGACTAACTAACATTGGTTGATAGCCGCGACCGCTATGAACAACATTTAGATCAGCAAGTTCTGGCATAGCTAGATGACCGCCAGCTAATCCATTAATCACCACGGTACGTTCTGGATCAATCGCATGGATCTCATTTGTGATTCGACGTATGACCTTTTGATGAATATCGCGAGTGAATCCGCGTTGCCCAATATCTGGTGGTTCATTAACTAGGTCAAAACTCAATAAATCGAGATGTTTTCCGCTATATCGTTCCGCTGCGGTTCTCCAAAGGAAAGAAAAACTATCTTCGGCAACTTTATCTGCCCATAGATTCGTGGCTTCATCTTCCCAGCCGTTAATGCAGTAGCCAGGCGCTCTGTGCAGATTGATTGAGATATGAATTCCGCGAGAAACAGATTCGTGAATGTAGGAATCAAGTAACTTCATAAAGTCATCGTTAACTGGCGCACCAATTTGGTCTATCCAAAATCGATAGTCCATCGGAAGTCGTAAGAACCTAAATTCATATTTGGCCATGAAATCGAGCATGCGCTTATCGGCCGGAAGGGCTGCCGGCATATGGGTCGTCGTGTAGGCCCACTGAGCGTTAAAGCCATAACCAAGATTCTGATCAGCTGTGATCATTTGCTCTCTCCGATTAGTTTATTGAGCCAGTCAGCTTGTAATAGTTGGTGCTGCACACTTCCGCCTTCATGTGTGTTGTAAGCCCAAGTCTTTACTGTGGTACGACCGGAATAGTTATTGATCATCGCAAAGATTGTCTCTGGTGGGCAGATTGGGTCGTGCAAACCAACCGAGATAAGTGCAGGTGCTTTTGCCATTGTTACGAGGTTCATACAATCAAAATAGGAGAGAGTTTCAAATACTTTTTCAATTTCAAGCCGATGGGTTTTGCAATATTGCACGATCTCTTGATACGGGAAGGAATCAGTGATGTTCACGGCGTGTTCAAAGTGACATAGAAATGGAACATCAGGCATGGTTGCAAAAACTTGATTTGATAGAGAAGCGGCAGCGAGAGCAATACCGCCGCCTTGGCTGCCACCAGCTGTAATCAAACGTGCTGGATTCACACCGGGAAGTTTTGATGCAGCTCGAACAAATGCAACCGCATCGGTGAATACTCGACGATAGTAGTAATCATCGCGATTGAGAATACCGGCTGTCATGAAACCTGGCGTTTGCGATGCACGTGGATAATTCCCATCAGGAGTATCGCCAACTCGCCATCCAGATGCACCTTGGCCGCGCGTATCCATCACCAAGATTGCATATCCAGCACTTGGCCAGAAGAGCCATTCATTTAGTAGGCCACGTCCGCCACCATATCCGTCATACATGACGATGCATGGCAAATCGTGCTGAGCATCCTTTGGCTTGATAAACCAACCCTTAATCGGATCGTTGTTGTAACCAGGAACTGTCACGTCATAGGTTTCAAAGGCAGTGATAGGTGAATCAACTTTAACCAACTGTGCGGTTAAATTCGGTTGCAAATAGTCTTCAAGTGTTTGAATCCAAAATTTCTCAAAATCTGGTTTTGAATTAGGACCTGGGGCAAATTTCTCGAGCTCTATAAGTGGGGGACCAACGCGCATATCTGGTTTCCTAATCTCTCTAGTTGTCTGAAGCGATTTTAAGATGCGGTTCGTCATCTGGAATGAAACTTTGGGCGTCGTACAACCTGCGGTAAGTGCCATTGCGGCTGACTAGTTCTCGGTGTGTTCCAGACTCAACAATGACGCCATCTTCAAGAACCAGAATCAGATGAGCTTCTTTCACTGTAGATAATCGGTGTGCAACTACGAAAGTAGTCCGAGACTTCATTAACTCATGAAGAGCGCTCTGGATAAGTCGCTCTGACTCAGAATCCAGGGCTGACGTAGCCTCATCTAAAACTAAAATTCTCGGATCACGAATAATTGCTCTAGCAATAGCCAATCGTTGTTTTTGTCCACCGGAAATACGCGAACCTCGTTCGCCTACGATCGTGTCCATACCATCTGGAAGTTTTGCCACAAATTCCCACGCATTCGCATCGCGTAATGCCGCTTCGGCAGCCGCAGCCGTTGGGTCGGGCATACCGTAGGTGATGTTTTCATACACGGTTCCGTCGAACAAGATTGTGTCTTGAGCAACGACGGAAAGAAACTTGCGCGATGAACGCAGATCAATGGTTGCCATGTCGACGCCATCGAGTTTTATGGAACCCGTGGTTGGGCGCAAGAAACCAATCACCAAGTTAATGAAAGTTGATTTACCAGAACCGCTTGGTCCAACTAGCGCGATCATGCGACCAGGTTCAGCTAAAACATTTATATTGGCCAGTGAAGGTTTGTGATTTGTTGGGTAGGTGAAATTGACATCACAGAATTCGACTTTCCCAGTAACTGCCGACACGGCTCGTTTGCCTTCGTTTGATTCGAGATCAGGGGATTCCAATAATTCACCCAGCGATCTGATGGACGCAAGTCCTTTTGCTAACGCAGGTGCAATGCTGGTCAGGAGTAATACGGATCCGACGAGCATTCCGAAATATGAGCTCAGCATCACTACGCCGCCCGCTGTGATTGGGAGGAAACCAGTGATTGCGCACCAGGCGGCGAAACCAACGCAGATTACGTAGGTGAGTTGGAAAGTTACCCAAGCAATTGCGGTGAAGTGACCTTGCAATCTGTCTAATCTCAAACCCGCATTCTTAACGCTAGAAAACGAGGTATACATGGTTTTCAAGGCATTTTTTTCTAAACCATGAGCACGGGTAATTGGCAGCAATGTGGTCATCTCGTTGACCCGCGACGACATCTGTTCAATTTCGGAACGGAAATCCTCGTTATGCGCGTTCAAAGTGCGTCGCATCTTGATCACTACTGTTGCGGAAACTGGACCGAGCAGGAGAAAGAATGGCAGAAATTGCGGAACTTTTATTGAAGTGATTACTAGAGCCCCAATGAGACTGTTTATCGCGCCTAGTCCGCCGTCGAAGCTATGTCGCATCATTTGTTCGATATTTTCAACATCACGAACTACTTTGGTTTGTAGTGCACCCGCATTAGTAGTTTGATAAAAACTGATACTCATTTGTTGCATACGTTCGACTAGAGCTGATCGCATTCGGTTCTCGAGGTTACGAATCGCTCTGGCCAAGAAGCGCACATACATCACATTCATTGGGTAATTCTGAATAGTTATTGCGACCAGCAATCCAAAATTGATTGCCAGAGTTGTAAGTGGTTTTTTATAGACCACGCAATCAATCATGTTTGCGATTAAAAGCGGAGTAGTCCACGAAGGCGAGTGTTTAATGCAATAAAAAATGATTGCTATGAAAATATCACCACGGTTATTTTCGAGTAAATACCAGAGTGTCTTGACTGGGTGCTCGCCACGATAACGATGATCTAATTCGCTTTCGTGGGTTTTAGGCATAAGCGCACAGTAATCAAAACTTCCAGATAATTGAATAACGAAAGCGTCTATTCGAGTACCAAAACCGTAAATTTATGTCTTGTTTCTCTAAAAACAAGACAAAAAAATCGTGTTCGGATTTAAAAACTTACTCTGGAGGTGGAAACGGGATTT
Organism: Actinomycetota bacterium; assembly: GCA_026393075.1. GTDB lineage: Bacteria > Actinomycetota > Actinomycetes > Nanopelagicales > Nanopelagicaceae > Planktophila. Next base: position 33,071 of record JAPLAW010000056.1, read on the forward strand.
GAACCCGTGTAGAGGGATTTGCAGTCCCTTGCCTCGCCTCTCGGCCATTCCACCATGAAAATACGGCCCCCTGTGAAAGGCAGGTGGCCGTATATCCGAGCGGACGACGGGGTTCGAACCCGCGACCTGAACCTTGGCAAGGTTCCGCGCTACCAGCTGCGCTACGTCCGCATTTTCTTCGCGCCAGATGAGTTCCGAGAAACTCACACCAGCAGAGGGCGAAATCTATCCTAATTCAGGCGTAACTGCCAAAGGGGTCATACGGTTAGCGCGTGAACTCGGACTCCTTGGCAGATCTACCCCATTTTTGGATGGGTGGGGTGCTGGCCCGCGATTTAGTTGCGATTGGTAATGATCCGGCCTGTTTGGCTGACGGTGGATTTTGGGCCATTAGTACAACTTACGAAGGTGAGTTCCGAGCGGCAAAGTTTGCAACCGTCTGTACCGAACCATTTCCGCCAGTTTCCGCAGCCGAAAGAATCAGCGGCAAGTGGGAGAGCAGCACTTCGCAAAATCAATACCTGCAATACGTGGAAAAGATTCGTGAAGAAATTGCCAATGGTGGAGTTTATCAAGTTAATGCTTGCCGCAGATTGAGTATTAAGTCGTCTGCGACTTTGGATTTAGCTTTTGCCAAAATCTTGCAATCAAATCCAGCTCCATTCGCTAGCTATTTAAGATTTGATGAATCTGAGATTGCATCAGCTTCGCCGGAATTGTTTCTGACCCGTGATGGCAATCAAATAAAGACTTCGCCAATTAAGGGAACCAAGAGATCTGCAAATGAGAAGTTCGGCAATAAGGATCGAGCAGAGAATGTGATGATTGTAGATTTGATGCGTAATGACTTGGGCCAGATTTGTATTCCAGGAAGTATCGCAGTACCAGACTTATTGCGAGATGAAGAGCACCCAGGTTTGAGTCACTTAGTTTCAGATGTTACGGGGCAGTTGCGAGCAGGAATAAGTTGGAGCGAGATACTTAAAGCGTTGCTACCAGCAGGGTCAATTAGTGGAGCGCCGAAAAGCGCAGCTAAGCGAATCATTTCGGAACTCGAGTTGACACCGCGAAATACTTACTGTGGCGTAATGGGTTGGGTGCATGGCGATCAAGCGGTTTTGTCAGTTGCAATAAGAACTTTTTGGCGTGAGGGTGAATACATCCACTTCGGTACCGGCGCTGGCATTACTTGGAGCAGCGACCCACAGGCAGAATGGGATGAAACGCAGTTAAAAGCTGAACGTCTAATTTCGATTGTTGGTGGCGAGTTATGAGTCAGAGCGCCTGGGTGAATGGTCGATTTTTAAGTTATGAAGATGCACAATTGGATTCTGCTGGTTGGCCAAATGGAACTGGATTATTCGAAACGATCAAAACTGTAAATGGACAGCCTTGGGCGTTGTCACGACATATGCGACGTGCTCTAAATTCGGCCCGCCGAAATGATCAAGCCTTTCCAAATGAAGATTTGATTCGTAGCGCAGTGGCTGAAACTATCGCGGCAAATCCGCATCCAATTGGTCGACTACGTCTGCTATTTGGTGTCGATGGCAGCTTTCGTGTGACACATCAGGAGTATGTGGAATTAGATGCGTTGGCCCACTTAGGTATTTGCCATTTAGATTCTCAAATTCCGATTCCGGTTGAAAAGCGATACCCCTACACTCAAAATTTAGAGATGCTTGCCCAGGCTAAGAACGCGGGCTTCGATGATTACATAATTGTAAATAGCGATGGATTCATAAGCGAAACAGCGATTGCGAATCTAGTTTTTCAAGTTAAAGGTGAATGGATTACTCCGCCACTTTCCGATGGCGTATTGCCCGGTGTGATGAGAGCTTTATTGGTCGAAAAAAATGATGTAACGGTTCGTCAAATTCGGGCAAATCAGTTGGATGAGGTTGAGGGCGGATTCGTAGTTTCGAGTCTAAAGATTGCGCAGCCAATCGGTCAGATCGGTGATCGAATACTCGTTAATTCGCAAGAGAGTGAGCAAATGCGCTCGTCATTTGCGGCAACTGCATTGGCAACTTCGGTAGGCTAGGGACATGTCTGAACTCAAGGTCACCGTCGATAGCGTGGCAACTTCGATTGCAGCCGACCAGCGACCTACGCAAATCTTTGCTGAGCGTAAAGAAGTGGTGGTTTGCCGAATTAATGGCGAGCTCCGTGATCTCTGGACCGATCTGACAGATGGCGATGTTGTTGAATCGGTAACTATTGATTCCGAAGATGGTCTTAAAGTTCTGCGTCATTCGACCGCGCATGTGATGGCGCAAGCTGTGCAACAAATCTATCCAGAAGCAAAGTTAGGTATTGGGCCACCGATTACCGATGGTTTCTACTATGACTTTGACCCGCAGGATCCGTTCACGCCAGAATCGTTAGAAAAGATTGAAAGCGCAATGCGCAAGATTGTTAAGGAAGGCCAACGGTTTAAGCGGCGCGTTACAACTGAAGCAGATGCGCTAGCTGAATTAGCTAAAGAGCCATATAAGTGCGAATTGATAGGCATCAAAGGTGGATCAAGTGATGAGAGTTCAGTTGAAGTTGGTGGCGCTGAGTTAACACTTTATGACAATTTGGGCCGTGATGGGCAACCAGTTTGGTCAGATCTATGTCGTGGTCCGCATCTACCTTCAACAAAGCACATTCCGGCGTTTAAGTTAATGCGTAGTGCAGGTGCCTATTGGCGCGGTTCGGAAAAGAATCCGATGTTGCAACGTATTTATGGAACTGCTTGGCCAAGTGTTGATGCGCTCAATGCTTATCTAGAACTTTTGCTCGAGGCCGAGAAACGAGATCATCGTCGCTTAGGTGCTGAGTTAGATTTATTTAGTTTTCCGGAAGAAATTGGTTCGGGGCTAGCGGTATTTCATCCGAAAGGCGGAATCATTCGTCGCGCGATGGAAGATTACTCACGCATTCGTCATGAAGATGAAGTTTACGAATTCGTTTACTCACCACACATAACTAAGTCAGCGCTTTTCGAAACATCCGGCCACCTCGATTGGTATGCCGATGTCATGTATCCACCAATGATTATGGATGAAGAACTCCATGCCGATGGCACAATCAAGCGACCAGGGCAGAAGTACTACATGAAGCCGATGAATTGCCCGTTCCATAACTTGATTTACAAGTCTCGTCAGCGCTCATACCGCGAGTTACCGCTGCGATTATTCGAGTTCGGAACTGTCTATCGCTACGAAAAATCTGGTGTGCTACATGGAATCACTCGTGCGCGTGGTTTTACTCAAGATGACGCACATATCTATTGCACCCCAGAGCAGATGCCAGGTGAACTTGATTCGCTGCTTACATTCGTACTTAACCTACTGCGCGATTACGGTCTGAATGATTTCTATCTTGAACTATCAACCCGTAATCCAGAAAAGTCAGTTGGTGAAGATGTTGAATGGGTCGCCGCAACTGAAGCACTACGTCAAGCAGCATCTTTGCAAGGTCTTGACTTAGTTCTTGACGAGGGTGGGGCCGCGTTCTACGGACCAAAGATTTCCGTGCAAGCAAAAGATGCAATCGGTCGCACCTGGCAGATGTCAACAATTCAAGTTGATTTCCAATTGCCACAACGTTTTGAGTTGGAATACGCAAACACTGATGGCTCACGTTCGCGCCCCGTAATGATTCACCGCGCACTATTTGGTTCGATCGAACGTTTCTTTGGCGTTCTCACCGAGCATTATGCAGGTGCCTTCCCACCATGGTTAGCGCCGGTGCAAGCTATTGGTATTCCAGTTGCCGAAGCATTCACGCCTTATCTTTCAGATGTCATCAACCAGATGCGCAAAGCAGGATTACGAGTTGAACTAGATGCATCCGATGATCGCATGCAGAAGAAAGTTCGTAATGCCCAGATGGCAAAGATTCCATTCATGGTGATCGCTGGCGAAGAAGATCAAGCCGCTGGCGCAGTTTCTTTCCGTTATCGCAATGGCGAACAGAAAAACGGTATTACAGTTGCTGATGCGATTTCAGAAATTAAAAAAATCGTTGCTGAACGCACTCAGGTCTAGGCATGTCCGAGATGGTCGGCGGAGCCGGAATACCTGATGCGTGGCAACGCTTGTGGGCTCCACACCGCATGGAATATTTAACTGGTGATAATCGACCGCTTCCCGGAAACGATATTGAGTGTCCGTTCTGTCGAATTCCAGCGCTAAGTGATCAAGATGGCTTAGTAGTTGCCCGCGGCAAAGAGGCTTACGTGGTTATGAATCTTTATCCATATAACGCCGGCCACTTATTAGTTTGTGCTTACCGACATGTAGCGGATCTAACGGATTTAACTGTTTCTGAGCGAAATGAAATAAGTGAACTATCTGCTCATGCAATGACTACGTTACGGAAAGTTAGCTCGCCAGCTGGATTTAATCTAGGTATGAATCAAGGAGCAATATCCGGAGCTGGGGTTGCAGCACATATTCACCAGCACATTGTTCCGCGGTGGTCAGGCGATGCTAATTTCATGCCCATCATTGGTCAGACCAAAGTGCTACCGCAATTGCTAAGTCAGTCTCGCGATTTAATTGCCGCAGCTTGGTAATTTAAAGCTGAGTTAAATATTCGCGAACTTCTTTGATTCCGAGGCCAGTCCTGAAATCAAGTGGGATGGCTGGGAATAAGAGACCAGCAGCGAATGCATCGGGACCCATCTGATCAATCGCAAGTAAATACTCGTCCCGAAATTCACTAACTAAAGTTTTATGTTCATCCGCGCTTTCGATTTCAACTGAAGAACCATCTTGATAATTGGTGATTTTCAAATCACTTAACGAAATTAGCGCACATGGGGTTCCGGCATCATCGTGCAAAACTAGATATGGCGTCACGCATTGTTCAAAGACGCGGTTAGCTAACATCACGGCATCATCGAAATCGCCATCATTACCAGTTAGGCCGGTGACCACAATTAATCGGGGCATCAGGTAATCATCAAGTGATTCCCAGATAGCAATTGATTCGGGGGAGATGCCCGAGTTCGGATTAATCGCAAAGATGGCCAAGTCAGACTCGACCACGCCCTGCGCACTAATGGTTCCATTGAATTCAGCGGCAACCTCAGCCAAAAAGGCGCTCTCATGCCCATAAACATGCACGCGTAAGTTAGATGAACTCATGTCTACAGCCTACGATGGGACACGATGATTAGTGACATTTTCAAGCCCGCGGTGGTGCGCATAATCTCACCAACCGCGCGAGGCATGCTGCGCATCGGATTTACTCCTAATTCAGTAACCACGATAGGTGCAGCTGGGGTTATCGCAACTTCTTTGATTGCATATCCAAATGGACATCTCTTTGGTGGCACTGTTGCAATCTGCTGCTTAGCTTTGAGCGATTTATTCGATGGCACGATGGCTCGGTTATCCGCCAAAGGACCGAGCAGATGGGGCGGGTTCCTGGATTCGACCATTGATCGCGTAACAGACTCGGCAATTGCGATGGGATTACTAATCTATTTAGCGCAGCGAAATGATGAACTTTCTTATGTCTTGCTGGTTTCAATTGTTTCGGGCTTCTTAGTTTCTTACATTCGCGCAAAAGCTGAAAGTTTGCAAATCGAATGCAAAGGTGGATTCGCGGAGCGTACTGAGCGGTTAGTAATTCTGTTAACCGCTATTGGCTTCACTGGTTTGGGTGTTGATTACATCTTGACCGTAGGCGTTTGGGGTCTAGCGCTAGCGAGTGTTTTCACCGTGTTGCAACGATTGCTAATAGTTCGGAAAGCAACCAAATAATGAAAGTCGAAGATTTATCAGCGGCGGCTTACTTTACTGGCTGGCAAATCGTTCGCTGGCTACCCGAAAAAAGTGCTTATCGACTATTTAGTTTTGTAGCCGATCGCGTAAGTGCCAAGGATGGAAAGAATTTTCAAAGATTAGAAAGTAATTTAAAGCGTGTGGCACCTCAACTGTCCGATAGCGAATTGCGAACATTGGCGAAAGCAGGAATGCGTTCTTATTTACGATATTGGTGTGACACTTTTCGTTCACCAGATTGGGACACCACGCGAATTCAAAGCTCAGTTACGGTTAACGATGCTGAGTTACTTCTAGAGCCAGTTCGAAGCAAACGTGGTGTTGTGGTTGCGCTGCCGCACGCTGGAAACTGGGACCATGCGGGTTCATTCTTTTGTAGTCAGGGAATTCCGTTAGTTACTGTCGTTGAGCGACTAAAACCCGAGAAATTGTTTCAGAAATTTCTGGAATATCGTCAGGCAATTGGCATGGAAGCGCTACCTCTTGATGGCCGAGTTATGGGTACGTTGGCCAGTCGCTTACGTGAAGGAAAACTGGTTGCGTTGGTTGCTGATCGTGATCTTTCACGAAGTGGAATCGATGTGAAATTCTTCGATGGAATAGCGCGAATGCCTGCTGGTCCTGCGCTATTGGCCCTGCGCACTGGGGCAGATTTGATCACAGCTTTTGTTTCTTACACCCAATCCGGAATTCATATCGAGTTTCGTAAGGTAGAAATTGCAAATGGTGATTCTGAAAGTGAGCAAGTGGCTAAAACTGTGCAACTTTGTGCCGATAATTTTGCAGCTGGAATTTTGCAGCACCCACAGGATTGGCACATGTTGCAACGTATTTGGGTTGATGGCGATTTCGTGGAGCGGTCATGATCGATCGCAAGTTAAGAATTGGCATCGTCTGCCCGTATAGCTGGGATGTTCCGGGTGGTGTTCAAAACCATATTCGTGATTTAGCAGAGTTTCTTATTGATAATGGTCATTATGTTGAGGTGTTAGCGCCGGCAACTGAAGGTACCGAGTTGCCAGATTACGTAGTTAACGCAGGTCGTTCAGTTTCGATTCCTTATAACGGCGCTGTTGCTCGAGTTTTATTTGGAGTGGGGGCCAACAGTCGGGTTCGCAGTTGGATTAACGATGGTGACTTTGATTTGTTGCATCTGCATGAACCCGCGATTCCATCTTTATCTTTATTGGCTTGCTGGGCCGGAGAAGGAGCAATGGTCGGCACTTTCCACGCAGCAGCTAAGTATCAAAAAGCTATTGTGGCGATCGGCCCAATCTTGGAGCCAGTTATTGAAAAACTTTCAGCTCGTATTGCGGTTAGCGAGTCTGCGCGGTTGACGTTAACTGCGCACCTAGAGACCGATGCGATAGTGATTCCAAACGGAATTTACGCGGACAATTACCGTGATGGTTCGTCACGCACTGAATGGCAAGGGAACACAATTGGATTTCTGGGCAGATTTGAAGAGGACCGTAAAGGATTACCGGTATTACTAGATGCGCTCCCGATCATTTCGCGCTTCATTCCAGATATCCGGGTACTAATTGCTGGGCCTGGTGACAGTGAGGAAGTGTTGGAGAAAGTAGATCCGCAACTTCGAAATCGAGTTGAATTCTTGGGCAAGATCAGCGAAGAGGATAAAGCCGATTTCTTAGCAAGTGTTTCTCTATACATCGCACCAAATACTGGCGGTGAGTCTTTCGGAATTATTTTGGCTGAGGCGATGGCCGGGGAAGCAGCTGTGGTTGCGAGTGACATTCCCGCTTTCGCCGATGTCTTAGGTAATGGTGAATTCGGGGCGCTCTTCGAATCTGAGAATTCAGAGAATTTGGCCAAAGTTATTATTGATCTATTGCGTGATGATAAAAAGAGAAAAGATTTAGCTACAGCCGGCGCCAAGCACGCTCAAAGATTTGACTGGAGCCAAGTGGGCGAAGAGATTTTTGAAGTTTATGAACTAGCAATTGTCAAAGGTGAAAAAGTTTCACTTACCTCAGATAATCGTCCTTGGTCGAGATTTTTGGGACGGGATTAATCATGAGAAACATCTTGCTTTTCGTAGGGCTAGCGATTCTCAGTTTTTGGTATTTAAGTTTCTCGGCCAGCCGGCTTGATCGATTGCATCATCGGGTTGAAACTAGTTGGGCGACGCTTGATTCATTACTGCAACGTAGAGCCGCGATCGCACTTGAAGTTTCTAGAAGTGCAATTACAGATCCAGCGACATCTTTGTTGCTTACGGCAAGCGCTTATCAAGCACGTAGCGCAGACATTGAAGATCGATCCAGTGCAGAAAGTGTTCTTTCAGGGGCGCTAGGCATGATGCTGGCCGAGCGTGAGAGCATTGTGGCTAAGTCAGACCAGGTTTTGCTGCATGAGCTAGAACAGCTAACTGACAAGATTAAGGTGGCGATTTCAATTCATGTTGAATCCGTAACAAGAACTCAATTGATTCGTCGTAAGTTGGTTTTTAGATTGTTCCGTCTAGCGGGTACAGCTCCACTGCCAGTTACTTATGAATTTGAAGCCGATGCGATTTAAGTTATTTCTTCCATTTCTAATTGCCTCAGTATCTCTCACAGCTTGTGCAAGTTCGGGAAGCAATTCCAGTAACGGGGAAGATGTCACTTATAACTCAATAAGTGGTCGAGTTGGTATTGATGGGCCAATCATGGCGGTCAAACTGGATGACACATCAGCAGCGCGTCCACAGATTGGATTAGAAGATGCTGATCTGGTCTACATCGAACAAGTCGAAGGTGGCTTAACGCGATTAGCAGCAATTTTCTCATCAGTCATCCCAACTAATATCGGACCAATTCGAAGCGCTCGTATTTCTGACATCGACATCTTGGCGCAATATGGAAAAGTTATTTTTGCTTATAGCGGCGCGCAACGAGCAATGCTCACAGTTATTGCTAATTCAAATCTTTGGGATTACGGGGCTCAACGTCAGTCGCCAACTATTTACACGCGAGATGCGAATAGGTCGGCGCCATATGACATGGTCTTACGTTGTGATTTACTTCTGGAAAAAGCGAAAAGCGATCAACGCGATATTGCAGTTTCGAGATCTATCGGTTGGAGTTTCGGTGATGCACCAGTTGGTGGCGTTTCGATTGATTCAGTTGCGCTTCGTTGGCCAGCCTCTAAATATGAAGCTACTTGGTCTAAGGCAGAGAGACGTTGGTTGTTAAGTAATGGTGGTGTTGCTGATTTTGCAGCTAGCGGTAAACAACTAGGCGCTACGACATTTGTGATCCAAAATGTTCAAATGCCAGATTCGATCTATCGGGGTTCCGATGGCAGTTACACGCCATTGTCAGAAACCGTTGGGACTGGAACTGGATATATCTTGCGTGATGGTCGCTCATTTAAGGCGAACTGGAAGAGACCAACTTCTGAGTCAGGTACCACTTGGACATTGGCAGATGGCAGTGAGATCAATTTCGCGCCGGGTTCAATCTGGGTGGCGCTGACCGATACCAAGCCTGCCTTCACGCTCGCCGCGCCAAGTTCGCCTCTTTCAAAGTAGAGTAAGCACCCTGATCGCGAGCTGATAACTCGCCAAGAAACCTTAACTAGGAGCATCATAATGAGCCAGAACGTAGGAACAGCAAGAGTCAAGCGCGGTATGGCAGAGATGCTTAAGGGCGGCGTCATCATGGACGTGGTCAATGTTGAGCAAGCCAAGATCGCTGAAGCAGCAGGCGCTGTTGCAGTCATGGCACTTGAACGAGTTCCTGCAGATATTCGCGCACAAGGTGGCGTTGCTCGCATGTCTGATCCTGACATGATCGAGAAAATTAAAGCCGCTGTCTCGATTCCGGTAATGGCAAAAGCTCGCATCGGTCATTTTGTTGAAGCGCAAATTTTGCAAAGTCTTGGTGTTGATTACATCGATGAATCAGAAGTTTTAACTCCGGCTGATATGGAAAACCATATCGATAAGTGGAATTTCACAATCCCCTTCGTGTGTGGAGCAACCAATTTAGGTGAAGCGCTACGTCGTATTAATGAAGGTGCGGCCATGATTCGCTCAAAGGGTGAAGCAGGTACCGGCGATGTTTCAAATGCGATGACACATATGCGTTCTATCGGTGGCGAGATTCGACGCTTGTCAACACTTCGCGAAGATGAACTTTATGTAGCAGCAAAAAACATGCAAGCTCCTTACGACTTAGTTAAGGAAGTTGCCGAGACTGGAAAGTTGCCGGTCGTGCTCTTCACAGCTGGCGGAATCGCAACTCCGGCAGATGCTGCGTTAATGATGCAAATGGGCGCCGATGGCGTATTCATTGGTTCTGGAATTTACAAGTCTGGCGATCCTGCTGCACGAGCTGCTGCATGTGTTAAGGCGACCACGTTCTTTGATGATCCAAAAGTATTAGCTGATGTTTCGCGTGGCTTGGGTGAGGCAATGGTTGGCATTAACGTTGCTGACTTGCCTGTTGCACACCGTTTAGCTGAGCGCGGTTGGTAATTTAAGGTACTTTAAACATGCGAGTAGGTGTTCTAGCGCTGCAAGGCGATTTTCGTGAGCATCTTTTTGCACTTGAAGAGTGCGGTGTTTCAGCATCTTTAATTCGCAGGCCAAGTGAATTGGCTGCAGTAGACGCTCTCGTTCTACCTGGTGGCGAATCAACTGCAATTGCCAATTTAGCTCGCAGCTTTGATCTGTTCGACCCGCTAAAAGCACGGATTTCTGCCGGGATGCCGGTTTATGGTTCTTGCGCAGGAATGATCTTGTTAGCTGATCGCGTTTTAGATGCCGCAGTTGGCCAAGAAACTTTCGGTGGGTTAGATATCACCGTTCGCAGAAATGCTTTCGGTAGCCAAGTAGATTCATTTGAGACGGATTTGGATTTTGCCGGAATCACTAACCCACCCGTTCGTGCGGTTTTCATTCGCGCGCCTTGGGTTGAATCGGTGGGCCCTAGCGTTGAAGTATTCGCGACTTTTGAGCATGCTGTAGCTGTGCGTCAGGGCGCGCTTCTAGCTACTAGTTTTCACCCAGAATTAACTGGCGATAATCGGATTCATCGCTTCTTTATTGAATCGGTAGCACGTCCGGCTTTGGAAAAGGCTGCGGTAAAGTAGTGCCATAACTTTCATCGGTAGTTTCGGTGAAACTTCTAGGGGGTAGATCATGTCCGGCCATTCCAAGTGGGCAACGACAAAGCACAAAAAGGCGATCATCGATAGTCGTCGTGCCAAGAACTTTGCGAAGTTGATCAAAGCTATTGAAGTTGCATCTCGTAACGGTGGTCCAGATATCGATGGAAACCCAACACTTTTTGATGCAATTGCTAAAGCTAAAAAGAATTCAATGCCCGCAGATAACATTGATCGCGCCGTTAAACGCGGTGCCGGCCTCGAATCCGGTGGCGCCGATTGGCAAACCATTATGTATGAAGGCTATGGCCCAAATGGTGTTGCGATCATGATCGAATGTTTGACCGATAGTCGCAACAGAGCTGCATCTGAAGTTCGCGTTGCAGTAACTCGCAATGGTGGCAGCATGGCTGATCCAGGTTCGGTTGCATATCTCTTCAATCGAAAAGGCGTGATAATCGTCAATAAGAATGGTCAATTAACCGAAGATTCAGTTCTAGAGGCTGTTCTCGATGCAGGCGCCGAAGAAGTTAATGACCTAGGCGAATCATTTGAAGTTGTTTGCGAAGCGAGTGATTTAGTTGTTGTGCGAACTGCACTTCAAACAGCGGGCATAGATTATGAATCCGCAGATTCTTCATTCTTACCCTCGATGACAATTCCGCTAGATGCTGAAGGCGCAACCAAGGTTTTCGAGTTAATTGATGCGATTGAAGAACTAGATGATGTTCAGAATGTATTTAGTAACTTTGATGTATCTGATGAGGTAATGGCGAGCCTGACTTAACTTGCCTGAGCCAGTATCTAGGCTGAGCAAATGAAGGTTCTCGGGATTGATCCTGGTTTAACGCGCTGCGGTATTGGCGTGGTCGAAGGCTCAATTGGTGCTCCGTTGCAGATGGTTTCAGTCGGAGTAATCCTGACTTCATCGCAAGATCCAACTGAGGTTCGGTTATTACAGTTAGAGCGCGAGATTCAACTTTGGATTATAGAATTCAAACCCGACGTGATTGCGATCGAAAGAGTTTTCTCGCAACTCAATTTGCGCACCGTAATGGGTACGGCTCAAGCGGCCGGAATCGCGCTTTTGCTGGCGGCTCGGAATCAAATCCAGGTTGTTATGTACACGCCAAGTGAGGTTAAGGCCGCTGTTACTGGTTCTGGTCGAGCCAACAAAGCACAAGTGGCGAAGATGGTGCTAAATATTCTCAAGTTAGACGAAGCGCCAAAGCCTGCTGATAGCGCAGACGCGTTAGCGTTAGCGATCTGTCACATCTGGCGCGGTGGCGGTAATAGTAAAGTTGCAGCTGCGCTAGCTGCTGAAAAAACACGAATTGCGGCTCTCAAGAAGACAGGAATAGTTAAGAAATGATTGCAACGTTAACTGGCGAGATCAAAACGATCTCACTTGATCGTGCGATCATCGAGGTTGGGGGAGTCGGACTTTCGGTTAACTTAACTCAGAACGCTGCGGCACATTTAAATCTAGGCACGACCGTAACTTTTCATACCTCATTAGTAGTTCGCGAAGAATCGCTAACGCTCTATGGATTTTTAACCGCAGAATCGAAACAACTCTTCGAGCAAGTGCAAACTGTTAGTGGCATCGGGCCTAAAGTGGCGTTGGCAATTCTTGGTTCGCTGTCACCAGATGAGTTAGCAGCAGCAATTGCGACTGAAAATATTGCAGCTATTGAACGAGTTCCGGGAATCGGACGAAAAGGTGCACAACGTTTAATTCTGGAGCTGAAGGGAAAGCTGTCGGATCTATCTGAAGGCACCCGGGTGGCAAACCATCAGCCAGCTTGGCGCGAACAACTAACAAATGCCCTGATTTCACTTGGCTTTACGCCAAAAGATTCTGATCGAGCAATTACGACAATTGTTAATGAACTCCAGGCTGATGGAATTGAGCCAGCTGATTTAGAACTTAGTGAGATGTTAAAGAAAGCGTTGCAAAGTGGTGGTCGTAAATAATGGAAAACACAGATCGTTTAATTTCACCGATAGCTGGCCTAGATGAATCAGCAGCCGAAGGCGCACTACGTCCCAAAGATTTACACGAATTTATCGGCCAAGAACGAGTTCGTCAGCAAATCGATGTCCTCTTAACTGCGGCGAAGCATCGTGGCACCAGCGCCGATCACATTTTATTAAGTGGGCCGCCAGGCCTCGGCAAGACGACGTTGGCGCTAATTTTGGCAGCCGAGATGGATACTCCAATTCGTATTTCATCTGGACCAGCAATTACGCACGCTGGCGATCTCGCTTCGATTCTCTCGTCACTCGTTGAAGGTGAGATTCTTTTCATCGATGAGATTCATAGACTGCCTAGACCTGCCGAGGAATTACTTTATTTAGCAATGGAAGATTTTCGAGTAGATATCGTGGTTGGTAAAGGTCCAGGTGCTACTGCAATTCCGTTAGAGCTCCCGAGATTCACCTTAGTAGGTGCAACAACTCGGGCTGGATTACTACCTAGTCCACTACGCGATCGGTTTGGTTTTACTGCTCAATTGGATTTTTATGCCGAGTCAGAGTTAGCGCAAGTCGTCGCGCGATCTGCTGCACTTTTAGGTTTAGCAATTGAAGCAAAGGCGATTGAACAAATAGCTAGTCGCTCACGTGGAACACCTCGTATCGCCAATCGGCTTCTGCGACGGGTTCGTGATTACGCCCAAGTTAAAGGATCAAACAAACTTTCACTTGATCACGCCAATGCTGCCCTTGAAATGTATGAAGTAGATGCCGCCGGTCTTGATCGCTTAGACCGCTCAGTTCTAACGGCGCTAATTGAGAGATTTGGCGGGGGACCGGTTGGTCTTTCTACCTTGGCCATTGCCGTTGGTGAGGAAACCGAGACCGTCGAGTCGGTAGCTGAGCCATTCCTCGTTCGCAATGGTTTTATGGCGCGCACTCCACGTGGTCGGGTGGCTACCGCTCAAGGGTGGTCACATTTAGGCAAAACCCCGCCTGCGACCACTTCTTCGCTTTTCGACACACCGCTAAATGACGCCTAGACTCACGTCTTATGTCAACACCTACAAAACCTGTTAAGACTTCTGGCCGCCCAGCTCGCACACTTGCGATCTTGGCCGGAGCCTTTGTCCTATTAATTGCAGCCGTATTCATTCAAGGTGCAACCGCCGTTCGGTTAGGCCTAGACCTTCGTGGCGGCACGAGCGTTACCTTGCAGCCACGCCTCGGTGTGGGCGAGAGCGGCAAAGTAACTTCCGAAGCAATTGATCAAGCTGTCTCGATTATTCGTCAACGCGTTAACTCACTTGGCGTTGCCGAGAGTGAAGTGGCATCACAGGGTTCAGGTACTAATCGCCAAATCGTAATTTCGGTCCCAGGCGAAAGTGGTCGCCGCGTTATTGAATTAGTTGGTCAAACTGCAGAATTAAGATTCCGCCAAGTGCTTGCTGAAAGTTCCGGAGTTCCAACAACGGCAACAGATGCAGCTGCGACACCACCTGCAGGAGTCAGTGCAGAGTTAAATGCATTGTATGCATCGCTTGATTGCACAATTCCGGAGAATCGCCAAGGCACCGGAAGCGATGTTGCTACTGATGTAATCCTTGCGTGTTCAAATGATGGTGGCGCGAAATATATTTTGGCCGGCGCTGAAGTTCTCGGTCGCCAAGTTTCCAAAGCTACTGCAGCCGTTGACACAACAACTGGTGGCAACTGGTTCGTATCTTTGACCTTTAATGGCGAAGGTACTAAAGCATTTGGTGATCAAACTGCACGAGTTGTTTCTTTAACTGCTCCACAGAACCAGGTCGCAATTGTGCTCGATGGTTTAGTTGTTTCTGCTCCTCGAATTAATGAAGCTATTCGTGGTGGCAGCGCACAGATCACTGGAAACTTCACACAAGTTGAAGCGCAAGATTTAGCGAATGTACTCAAGTACGGTTCGTTGCCACTTGCTTTTGATCGTGGCGAAGTTCAACAAGTTTCACCAACTCTTGGTGCGGATCAACTTACTGCCGGGTTACTAGCTGGCGGTTTAGGTCTTGGTCTCGTGCTTCTTTACTCAGTTCTTTACTATCGCGGACTTGGTCTAGTAACAGTTGGTTCGCTAACTGTTGCCGCCGGAATGATTTACCTATTAGTTCTGCTGCTTGGTGAATGGATCGGCTTTACGCTCACATTGGCTGGTATTGCAGGAATCATTGTCGCTATTGGTATTACGGCTGACTCCTTTATTGTTTATTTCGAGCGTATTCGCGATGAATTACGTGAAGGCAAGTCGCTTCGTTCAGCCGTTGAAAGTGGTTGGGTACGAGCTCGCCGAACCATTGTGGTGGCTGACTCAGTTTCAATCATTGCCGCTGTGTTGCTCTACTTCTTAGCAGTTGGCGGAGTGCGTGGATTCGCCTTCACTCTCGGTCTAACGACTTTGGTGGATCTACTCGTTATCTTCGCATTTACTAAACCAATGATGACGGTTCTGTCTAAGTGGAAATTCTATGCAAGCGGTCATCCGCTCTCTGGTTTTTCCAAGAAGAGTTCAGGCATCGAAGAAACAAATAACGTTCAAGTATCAAACACAGGCATGGAGGCGTAAACAATGGCACACGGAACAACGCTAGGTGCACGTCTCTACAGTGGTGAGACTTCATTTGATTTCATCGCCTCACGCAAACGTTGGTATGCGGTCTCAGCTCTGCTACTCGCGATCTCAATCGGCACAATTGTTTTCCAGGGTTTACACCTAGGTATTGAGTTCAAGGGTGGATCTAGTTACACAGTTACCAAAACTGGCGCCACAATTGAAG
Source organism: Actinomycetota bacterium (assembly GCA_026393075.1). Lineage (GTDB taxonomy): Bacteria > Actinomycetota > Actinomycetes > Nanopelagicales > Nanopelagicaceae > Planktophila. The sequence continues at coordinate 48,753 of JAPLAW010000056.1, forward strand.
AGGCACGATCTGCAGTTGAATCCGCCGGCGTGACTTCAGAGGTAATTGTGCAGACCGTAGGCAACGACAAAATTCGTGTCCAGACCGGTTCGCTTACAAATGTTCAATCAAACGCGGTTCAAGATGCGCTAGCAACAAAGTTTGCTATTAATGTCGAAACTATTGATACTCAGATTATCGGACCATCTTGGGGTAAAGAGATCACTAAAAAAGCTTTGTATGGTCTAATCGCATTTTTGCTCGCGGTCATGCTTTACCTAGCAATGGCCTTTGAACCTAAAATGGCGATTGCCTCAATTGTTGCAGTTATTCACGATGTGATTATCACGGTTGGAATTTATGCTCTAGTTGGTTTCGACGTAACACCAGCAACCGTGATTGGATTCCTTACTATTCTTGGTTATTCGCTCTATGACACGGTTATTGTGTTCGATAAAGTGCGTGAAAATACCCGAACGATCACCACAACCGGAAAATCAACGTTCTCTCAAGCTACTAACTTGGCTGTAAACCAGACAATCGTGCGCTCATTGAACACTTCAATTATTGCTCTGCTGCCAGTTGGCTCAATTCTTTTTGTGGGTGCCGGACTTCTTGGCGCAGGAACGCTGAAGGATCTCTCACTTGCTCTCTTCATTGGCTTAGCAATTGGTACCTATTCGTCACTATTTATTGCGCCTCAGGTTCTTTCGGGTCTGCGCGAGCGTGAGCCAGCGATGATTGCATTGACGAAACGAGTAAATGCTCGTGGCGGCGTTGCGGCAGTTTCAGCAGATGCTGGTACAGATTCCAGCCAAGGTCGCGGCACGCGCAACCAACCAAAACGTAAAGGCAAGAAGAAGTAATAACTTACCTATTCAAGTAACTAACCACCGTGTTGTTAACTAGAATCCGATCATGGATACTCTTTTAGCACCGGTGGTTAGTGCTTTAACAGAGCATCATCCAGGCGATAAATTAGAGAATTTGCAACGCGCGTTTTTAGTTGCCAAAGAAGCTCACGCCGGCCAGCTACGTAAATCTGGTGAAGATTACATAACTCATCCGGTGGCAGTTGCTGCAATATTGGCGGAATTCGGTTTGAACGAGGCGGTAGTAATTGCGGCCTTGCTACATGACACAGTCGAAGACACAACTTATTCGTTACCGCAGTTGCGTAAGGATTTTGGCGAAGAGATTGCGTTACTTGTTGATGGAGTTACTAAATTAGACAAGTTAACTTATGGGCCAACTGCCGAAGCCGAAACGGTAAGAAAAATGATTGTGGCGATGTCTCGAGATATTCGCGTCTTGCTAATCAAATTAGCTGATCGTCTACATAACGCGCGCACTTGGAAATACGTATCCCAGGAGTCAGCAGAGCGGAAAGCTCGCGAAACTCTAGATATCTACGCGCCATTGGCTCATAGATTAGGTATGAACGCGATTAAGTGGGAACTTGAGGATCTTAGCTTTGAGATTCTGGAGCCGAAGAAGTTCTTAGAAATTTCGCGATTGGTGGCTGAGAGAAATCCGGCACGAACAACTTTAACGGATGAAGTTATTGAAGCTGTTAAATCTGATCTCTTGCATGATGGAGTTAAGTGCACAGTTACTGGGCGCCAAAAACATTTCTATAGTGTGTATCAGAAGATGGTGGTGCGTGGTCGCGACTTCAATGACATTTACGATCTAGTTGGAATTCGAGTTTTAGTTGAAGATGTACGTGACTGTTACGCCGTCTTGGGTGCGATCCATGCCCGTTGGTCGCCAGTGCCAGGTCGTTTCAAAGATTACATCGCGATGCCAAAATTTAATTTGTATCAATCACTACATACGACCGTGATCGGACCAAGTGGCAAAGCGATTGAAATTCAGATTCGTACGTACGACATGCATTCACGCGCTGAGTTCGGTATTGCGGCACACTGGAAATATAAGCAAGGGGATGAAGCGAGCTCTTCATCTCCAGAAATGCTTTGGTTGCGCCAACTGCACGAATGGCAGAAGGAGATGGAAGATCCTTCTGAATTTCTTGACTCGTTGCGTTTCGATTTAGGCTCACCTGAGGTATTCGTTTTCACACCAAAGGGGAGTGTGATCGCACTTCCAGGCGGATCGACTCCAGTGGACTTTGCTTACTCAGTTCATACCGATGTTGGTAATCGCTGCGCCGGCGCAAAAATAAATGGACGTTTAGTGCCACTGGAATCTAAATTGAATAACGGCGATGTAGTAGAAGTAGTTCTAAATAAAGGTGAACATGCTGCGCCAAGTCGCGATTGGCTGAACTTCGTCAAGAGCCCACGCGCTCGCTCAAAAATCAAGGCTTGGTTTAGCAAAGAACGCCGTGAGGAAGCAATCGAAGCTGGGCGCGAATCGATTGCTCGCCAGATGCGCAAAGCCGGTTTGCCGCTGCAAAAGATTTTTGCGGGTCATGCTTTGTTAGAACTTTCGCATGAATTGCATTACCCAGAGATCTCGGCGTTATATAGCGCAGTCGGAGATGGGCATGTTTCATCCGCCTCAATTATTGAGAAGCTAATCGCATCAATGGGGCAGGAAGACTCGCATCCAGAAGATACCGTTCCTACTTTTCCTACCGGCGTTCAAACAACTAGACGCTCCAGTAGCTCAATTGAAGTAGCTGGAATTGGAGATGTTTATGTGAAATTGGCTAGATGTTGCACGCCAGTTCCGGGTGATTCAATCATGGGATTTATAACCAAAGGCAACGGCGTATCGGTGCATCGTGGTGACTGCATCAACGCTGCTGACTTGATTAGCAATCAGGGCGAACGGGTGGTCGCGGTTAAGTGGTTAGCGGGCGCGGCCAGCGTATTCTTAGTTAATATTCAAGTTGAAGCGCTAGACCGAGCAAGGTTGTTAGCAGATGTAACTCGCACACTTTCCGAGCAACAAGTAAATATTTTGAGTGCTTCGGTTACAACCTCAAAGGATCGTACCGCAATCTCAAGATTCACTTTTGAAATGGCAGATGCGACTCATCTAGATGCCGTACTAAGTGCGGTAAGAAATATTGAAGGTGTTTACGATGTTTATCGCACCTTTAATAATTAAAGCAGAGTGTTTTAACTAAACTCAGCTAAATTCTTTTCAGCTTCAGCAAGCCACACCTTACGAGCAACTGCTGAATCAGCAGCCTCTTGTGCCTTCTTAACATTTCCAGCAGCGGTTGCCTTTGCAGCAGCCTTCTCGTAATTATCAATAGCCTCAGAAAGTTGGCGAACTACATCGGCAGCACGTGCCTTTGCAGCTGGATCAGACTTACGCCAGATAGTTGCTTCGGCTTCTTTGTAGGCAGCTTCAACAACTTCTAGGCGGGCATCGAGAGCAGCACGCTTATCGCGTGCAGTCATGCCGATCTTGCTCCATTGATTCTGTAACTCACGAAGCACTTTCTTCTGCTCAGCTAAATCGGTAATTGGAAGTAACTTCTCAATCTCGGTGATCAACGCATTGCGCTTTTCCAAGTTTGAGCCCATAGTTACTTCACGCTTTTCTAAATCAGCGTTCTTGGCGGCAAAGAAAGTATCTTGTGAAGTCTTAAAACGAGCCCATAGTTTGGTGTCATCGCTCATCTTGCCGCGACCGGCAGCTTTCCAAGCATCCATCAGAGCTTTGAAGCGACGAGCTGTTGCGACCCAATCAGTTGAAGTCGCAAGGCTTTCTGCTTCTGCCACTAACTTCTTCTTTGCTTCAGAAACCACTGCTGTTACTTCTTCAAGGGAAGCAAAGTGAGTGCGACGTCGCTTATCAAACTTATTACGAGAAGATGAGAATCGCTTCCAAAGATCGGTATCAGTTTTCTTATCTAATCGTGGTGCTGATTTCCACTCATCGAGTAGCGCCTTTAGGCGATCGCCAGTAACTTTCCAGCTAGTCGAGTCCGCTAGTGACTCGGCTTCGGCCACAATTTTTTCTTTCTCAATTAAAACTTGAGCTAGACGCTCAGCTTTAACAATTTCTTCTGCGGCCTTTTTAGCCTCGTAGGCTCCACGATGATCTTCGATGAGTGGTGAAAGTTGTTCAACGGCAACAGCGAGAGCGGCTAGATCACCAACACCATTTAGTTCGCGAACTTGCTCGCGTAATTTAACTACGGCAGTAGTGGCATCGCCTGGAACCATTGCACCAGATTTGATCCGGGCAGAAAGCAGAGCAACTTCAGATGCAATAGCTTCAAATTTACGAACGAAATAAGCCAGCGCTTCTTCATTGCTTTTGCCTGGGTAGGAACCAACTGGCTTATCGCCCTCTGGGGTAATTACAAATACAGTGCCATCTTCGCCAACGCGACCGAATCGAGCCGGATCCCCAATGAGTGCTGATGCCGCAGATATAACTGCAGGGGATTGGGTGGGAGTTGTTGGATTCTCGGTCATGGTGGATCCTTTCAGCGCGGTAGCTCTTGAGAAATTCTCAAATGAGCCTTCGCTATTGGGTTGATTGATAGATGGCGAAACATTCTGGTGACGATGTACAAAAATGATCGAAATCATTGCCGCACTACGTCGTTGGTTGGAAAGGTAAAGGTACCCTGTCCGCCTAGGGTATTTCCAATGGGTCTGCTCAGGACTGCGGAATTGAGCGTGGAAGGGTGGGGTAGCGATGCTAGTTGCAGGCTTCCCAGCCAAAATGTACGCCACCAATTGTTGGGTTCTGGCTACCGGCGAAGGCTCTGAATGCATCGTCATTGACCCAGGTATGCCGGATGTATCTATGGAGCTCGCTGATCTACTCAGTAAGCATCGGTTAAAACCAGTTGCAACACTTTTAACGCATGGACATTTAGACCATACCTTCTCGGTTGTTCCCATCTGCGATGGATACGGGATTCCGGCATTTATCCATAGTGAAGATCGCAATCTTTTGATTAATCCAGCCGCTGCTGTCAGTCCTGAGTTTGCATCAACACTAGGCGCAATGACTTTTGTCGAGCCTAAGGAGGTTAAAGAGTTAAAGAGCGGTGAAGAATTCGAATTGGTTGGGCTGAAAATCAAAGCTATTCATAGTCCTGGCCATACTCGAGGTTCGCTGATGTTTTTAGTCGATAATGAAACGCTAGTCAGTGGAGATGTTCTGTTCGCGGGTTCGATTGGGCGCACTGATTTACCTACGGGATCTAGTGATGACATGATGAAAACGCTGATCAAGAAAGTTTTACCACTTAGAGATGAAATAAGGGTCCTCCCAGGTCATCACCAAGAAACTAAGATAGGTATCGAACGGAAGAACAATCCATATTTGATCGAAGCTGCGAGAGCGAGTAGATAATGAAATTCCAGGCACCCAAGGGCGTTAGCGAGTATGTACCACCGCGTAGCAACGCATTTGCATGGGTTCGTTCTACTTTAGAAAATACGATCAGCGCTGCTGGTTATCAATTACTTGAGCTCCCAATATTTGAAGATACTGAATTATTTACCCGCATCGGCGCATCCACAGATGTCGTTTCTAAAGAAATGTATACCTTCGAAGATCGCGGCGGTCGTTCCATCACATTGCGTCCAGAAGGAACAGTTGGTGCGTTGCGTGCCGTAAACGAACATGGGTTAGATCGTGGTTCGTTGCCAGCAAAAGTTTATTATTGTGGTCCATTCTTTCGGGCCGAACGTCCGCAGAAAGGCCGCTACCGACAGTTTTATTCAATCGGTATTGAAGCGATTGGCACTCATGACGCGGCTCTCGATGCCGAAATTATTGCAATTGCAGATGCTGGTTTTAAGAAATTAGGTTTAACAAAATACCGGCTTGAAATGACTTCGTTGGGTGATGCTGAATCACGTGCGGCACATCGGGTAGACCTAGTGAAATTTATTGCCGGTCTTGATCTCGATGAAGAGACTAAAGAACGCGCGAAGATAAATCCATTGCGGTTATTTGATGACAAGCGCGAAGAAGTTCGCGACTTGATGGCAAAAGCGCCGATTTTGTTAGATTACTTATCGCCAGAATCCAAAGCTAATTTTGTTGAAGTACAAGAGCATCTAACTGCGATGGGAATCGCCTTTACGATTAATCCACGCATGGTTCGTGGTTTGGATTATTACACCGGAACAACATTTGAATTTGTGCACGAGTTACTTGGGGCGCAATCAGGTATTGGTGGTGGCGGACGTTACGACGGCCTCATGGGTGAAATTGGCGGCCAAGATATAACTGGGATCGGATTTGGGCTTGGACTCGACCGTGCACTTTTGGCCGTTGAAGCTGAGGGCGTAGTTATTCCAGATACCTTCGTTAGCGATCTATTTATTATTCCAATGGGAAAAGCTGCTAAATCAGCGGCTCTTAAATATGCAGCCGAACTTCGTGCGGCGGGTTTTAAAGTTGAGTTGGCCTTTGGCGACCGCGCCCTAAAAACTGCCATGAAGATTGCCGATAAGAGTGGTGCTCGTTATTCACTAGTAATTGGCGATGAAGAGATGGCCAGTGGGGTAGTTGAAGTAAAAGAGATGAGCAGCGGTACTACCAACTCGGTTAGACTCGATTCCTTAGCCAGCGCATTGAAGAACTAAAGGAAAGCTAGGTAGCTAAATTGATCCGTACACACGGGGCAGGCACAATCCGCAAGAGCCAAGTTGGGCAGACCATCACGTTGGCTGGTTGGGTTGCGCGCCGCCGCGATCATGGCGGAGTTGCCTTTATAGATTTTCGCGACGCCACTGGTTGGGTCCAAGTTGTTATCCGCGATGAAGCCATCGCAAATATGTTGCGCGCTGAGTGGTGCTTAAAGATCACTGGTGTGGTTTCTGAACGCCCAGCTGGAAACGAAAACACCAATGTTGCCACTGGCGAAATCGAGATTATGGCCGATGAAGTCATTGTGTTGAGCGAAGCTGCGGCTCTGCCGTTCCCGGTCGATAGCGGCGATGAAGCGAATATTTCGGAAGAAGTTCGGTTGAAGTATCGATACCTAGATCTACGTCGCGAAAAGCCTGCGGCGAATTTACGAATGCGATCGAAAGTTACAGCTGCGATCCGCCGCGTTATGGATGCCGAAGAGTTTCTAGACATTGAGACGCCTTACCTAACTCGATCTACGCCAGAAGGTGCTCGTGATTTCCTGGTTCCGGTTCGCCTGCAGCCTGGTTCTTGGTACGCGCTTCCGCAATCACCACAGTTGTTCAAGCAATTACTAATGGTTGCCGGCATGGAGAAGTACTACCAAATTGCTCGCTGTTTCCGCGACGAAGATTTCCGCGCTGATCGACAACCAGAATTTACGCAACTCGACATTGAAATGTCTTTTATCGATCAAGAAGACATTTTGGTGATTGCCGAGAAGATCGTTTCGACAGTTTGGCGCGAAACTGTTAACTACGAGATCCCATTACCGCTCAAGCGAATGACGTATGCCGATGCGATGGCAGATTATGGTTCCGATAAACCAGATCTTCGTTTCGGTCAGAAGCTAATTGAACTTACTAATTTCTTTAGTGAAACACCTTTCCGCGTATTCCAAGCACCTTACGTTGGCGCAGTTGTAATGCCTGGGGGAGCAGATTCACCTCGTCGAGAGCTAGATGCATGGCAAGACTGGGCTAAAGCACGGGGCGCAAAAGGATTGGCTTATATTTTGGTAAATGCAGATGGCACCTTAGGTGGCCCAGTAGCTAAGAATCTTTCTGAGAAAGAGTTAGCTGGAATAGTTGCCGCAGCTAGTGCGGCAAATGGCGATGCAATTTTCTTTGCGGCCGGTGAACGCGCTGCTTCGCAGAATTTGTTAGGCGCAGTTCGTAATGAAATTGGAAAGCGTTGCAATTTGATTAATGAAGGCGCTTGGGAATTTCTCTGGGTTGTAGATGCACCAATGTTCGAACCGACAGACGGCGGCGGATGGACTGCGGTTCACCACCCATTTACTGGTCCAAAACCAGAGTTTGCTGCGACGTTTAAAGATGATCCAGCATCAGCTCTGGCCTATGCCTATGACATTGTTCTAAACGGCACTGAATTAGGTGGCGGGTCTATTCGTATTCATGATCGCAATATGCAAAAGCAAGTCTTTGAAGTTATCGGATTAACTGATGAAGAAGCCAACAGCAAGTTCGGCTTTTTACTGGATGCCTTTAATTACGGACCACCACCACACGGCGGAATTGCTCTTGGCCTAGATCGCGTATGCGCACTTCTAAGTGGCTCAGAATCAATTCGCGAAGTGATCGCTTTTCCAAAGACCGCATCTGGTGGCGACCCGTTAACTGGTGCGCCAACTCCGATCACACCTGCGCAACGCAAGGAAGCAGCAATTGATTGGGTTCCAGAAGTGGCTGAAAAGAAGTAGTTAGACACCTAAGCGGTAGGATTTAGTTAATAGTTAACGAAAGGGATGTTATGAGCGCAGGCGGAATTGCCTTAATCATTTGTGCGGTGTCGCTATTTGCGATTGCTGTGGCAGTTGCCTATGCCGTAATTCGCTTTGGTCGACTAATTGATGAGGCCAAGGTGTCCCTGAAATCCCTAACTGACGAGACTGTTCCGTTATTAGATGGCGTTACTCAGACTGTGACGTTAGTTAATGGTCCGCTGGAAAGCTTTAACAAGATCACCAAGAACGTCGAAAACATTTCTACTAAGGCATCTGAGGCAACTTCAAGTTTCGTTGATAAAGGTGGCCCGGCCCTAAAAATTGCAGGCGCGTTAATGAGCGCAGCAGGAGCATCAAAAAAGCGTAAAGCTAAAAAGACAAAGGCAGAGTGATCAGTAATAGTGGAATCCGCCGAGATACGTTCACGCTGGCTGCGCTTTTTCGAATCTGAGAACTCTCAAGGTTTAACACATACCGTTGTTCCATCGGCATCCTTGATTGCTGATGATCCAAATTTGCTATTAGTAAACGCCGGCATGGTGCCGTTTAAACCGTTCTTTTTAGGCGAAGTTACGCCACCCTATGCACGCGCGACATCAGTACAAAAATGCGTTCGTACTTTAGATATTGACGAAGTCGGCAAGACAACTCGTCACGCTTCATTCTTTCAAATGTGTGGCAACTTCTCATTTGGTGATTACTTCAAAGAGGGTGCGATTGCACTAGCTTGGGAGTTATTGACTAAGCCAATTGCTCAAGGCGGTTATGGTTTTCCAGAAGAGAAGTTATGGGTAACTGTTTTCCATACCGATGATGAAGCGGCCGATATTTGGCATCACAAGATGGGTGTTCCAAAAGAGCGAATTCAACGTCGCGGCATGGCCGATAACTTCTGGTCAATGGGTGTCCCGGGGCCGTGTGGTCCATGTTCTGAAATTTATTACGATCGCGGTCCGGCCTATGGCGCTGAAGGTGGCCCAGTAGCTGATGAAAATCGCTACCTAGAAATCTGGAACTTAGTGTTCATGCAAAACGAACGTGGCGCCGGTACCAGCAAAGATGATTATCCAATTTTGGGTGAATTGCCGGCAAAAAATATTGATACTGGTTTAGGTCTAGAGCGCACAGCCGCACTTCTACAAGGTGTCGAAAATATCTACGAAATCGATACCACTATGCAGATTTTGAACATGGCTAGTTCGCTGACTGGTATTAAGTACGGCACCGCGGAAAAGTCGGATATTTCCTTACGAGTTATCGCCGATCATGCTCGAACCTCAGCGATGCTGATTGGTGATGGCGTAACACCTGGAAACGAGGGACGGGGCTACGTGCTACGTCGCATGATGCGTCGCACTATTCGCAACATGCGATTACTTGGCTCGCATGATCCGATTATCTCTGAGTTAACTAGGGCAGCGATTGGTGCCATGGGTCCGCAATATCCAGAGCTAGTTGCGGCACAAGAACGCATCTTGGCTGTGTCAGTGGCTGAAGAAGAAAGTTTCTTGCAAACACTTAAGAGCGGAACCCAGATTTTCGATTTAGCGGCAACGGCTCTAAAAGCCAAGAAAGTTTCAACTCTAGGTGGCGAAGAAGTATTTAAACTGCACGATACCTACGGTTTCCCATATGACTTGACTCTTGAAATGGCGCAAGAAGTAGGACTCCAAATCGATACCGATGGTTTCCATCGTTTAATGAAAGAGCAGAAAGATCGTGCTAAAGCTGATTCTCGGGCAAAGAAATCTGGGCACACAGATCTATCTCAATACAAGCAGATCGCTGATGGATCTGGCTTATCAACTTTCCTTGGCTACACGCACACTGAAGCCGAAAGCAAGATCAATGGTTTGCTAGTAGATGGCGTCATTGCACAAAGCGCCAAGAGTGGCGATGAAGTCGAAGTAATTCTTGACCGCACACCGTTTTACGCTGAAGGTGGCGGACAGTTAGCTGATGCCGGAATTATTAAACTAGCAAATGGTGCAATTGTTGAAATTGATGATGTGCAAGCACCGGTTAATGGTTTATCGGTTCACCGTGGGCGAGTGTTAAGTGGCGAAGTTGCAGTTGGCCAGAGCGCTCTTGCGACTATTGACCAAGAACGTCGTGATGCTATTTCTCGCGCACACACTGCTACCCACATGGTTCATAAAGCTTTTCGCGAAGTGCTCGGTGAAACAGCTACGCAAGCAGGATCCGAGAACTCACCAGGTCGCTTCCGTTTTGATTTTCCAGCAACTGGCGCTGTTTCAGATGCGGCCCTTGATGAAGTTGAGTCACGGGTAAATACTTTGTTGCTAGATAATCTTGAGGTAACTGCGCAGAGCATGTCGCAGGCTGAAGCAAAAGCAATCGGTGCGATGGCGCTATTCGGTGAAAAGTACGGCGATACCGTTCGGGTTGTAAGTGTTGGCGATTGGGCTCGTGAGCTATGTGGTGGCACACACGTAGCGCGATCTGGTCAATTAGGTGTGGTAAAACTTTTGAGTGAATCATCAATTGGTGCTGGCGTGCGACGAGTTGAAGCATTAGTAGGTGTTGACGCCTATAAATTCTTAGCTCGCGAGCATTTGCTTCTGAATTCACTTACCCAGATCATTAAGGGTGCTCGAGTTGATGAGTTGCCCGAACGAATTAATGACTTGTTAGAGAAAATCAAAGAGATTGAGAAAGAGTTAGCCACGGTTCGTTCCGCCCAAGCGCTAGGAACTGTCTCAGCAATTGCCGAATCAGTTACCAAAGTTGGCCAAGTTGATTTGATTACCGCCGTCTTACCTGACGGAATCTCTGGCGATGATTTGCGCACAATTTCTCTTGACCTACGAAATCGTTTTGCGACTTCGGTTATTGCGTTGATCAGTTCAGCAGCTGGTAAATCAGTCCTCGTTGTTGCTGCATCTGACTCAGCTCGCGCACTTGGCGCTAAGTCAGGCGCTTTGGTGAAAATTGGGTCAGCTGTACTTGGTGGTGGCGGTGGCGGTAAAGATGATTTCGCACAAGGTGGCGGCACAGATGCCAGCAAAGCAGCCGAAGCGTTGGTTGCAATAACAGCTGCAGTGGCAGCGTTATAACGCAAATGTTAAGAGGTCGCCGCATCGCATTTGATTATGGTGATGTGCGGATCGGAGTTGCGATTTCTGACCCCGATTCGATTTTGGCATCACCTCTGACCACCCTTTCAAGCGGGGATCCGAAACTCTTTGCCCAGATCTCAGAACTAATAACTGAGCATGAACCTATAGCCATCTATGTAGGCGAACCAATTAATCTCTCTGGGCAATCAAGTACTTCAGCTCAAAAAGCCGCAACTTTTGCCGAGAAACTTCACTCCGAATTTGATCTTCCAGTAACCATGATCGATGAACGCCTGTCGACGGTGTCGGCAACGAGCGCGATGCGACAAAGCGGAGTTAGCGCCAAGGACGCTCGCAGCAAAATAGATATGGCAGCAGCGGTAGCAATACTTGAGCAAGCTTTAGCTATTGAAAAGGCTAAGCATGCTTAATCGCGAATCATTAAAGCGCTTAAGTATCTCTGGCATCGTGATCCTTGTGTTCACATTAGGATTGCGCGAGATCAATCAAACAGGTGCGAGCTACGCGAACTTCCCCGATCGTGTGATTGCAGAGAACGAAAAGAGCGTTTCAATTTCTATCCCCACCGGTGCAACAGGTGCCGAGATTGCGGCACTTCTTAAGGCTGCCGGAGTGGTCGCATCGGCGGAGAGTTTCTTTAGAGCAGCGGTTGCCAATCCAAAGGCTGGATCTATTGCACCTGGCACTCATTCTCTCTCTTTGAAGATCAGTGGGAACACTGCGCTTGATCAGCTGTTAGATCCAAAAAGAATCACCGACTTAATCAAGATCGTGGAAGGGGCCTGGAACTCCGAAGTTTTCGCGCAGATGGTTGCAACTAAAAATTGGTCAACGAATCCGGCTCAATCAGCAAAGCAAGTAGTTCTACCAAAAGGTATTACTGCCCTTGAGGGAGTTCTGTTTCCCGCGCAATATAGTTTCGCCGAAGGAACCAGCCAAGTAGAAGCCTTGCAAGGTATGGTGAACAGATTCAACGAGGCAATTTCAACGCTAGATTTTGTTGATCCAGCTGGGAAATTGAATACACAACAGTTAGTAACGTTGGCCTCATTAGTTCAGGCTGAAGGTGATACCAAGGATTTCGCAAATATTTCGCGAGTCATTCGAAATAGATTGGCGATCGGAATGCAATTACAGCTCGATTCGACAGTTCACTATTTGAAGAACACACGTGGCGAGATTTACCTAAGTAATAAGTCTACGAAATTAAAGTCGCCTTACAACACCTATCAAAATTATGGATTGCCGCCAGCACCTATCGGTAATCCTGGATTAGCAGCTCTTAGGGCTGCGATCTCACCTGCTGAGGGCGATTGGCTATTCTTCATCACCGTAGCACCGGGTGATACCCGCTTTACCAAGTCATTTTCAGAGTTCAATAGCTGGAAGTCGCTCTACCAAAAGAATCGAAAGGCAGGAGCATTCGAATGAGAACGTTTAATGGCGCGGTTCTCGGCTCACCAATTTCGCATTCACTTTCACCGGTTATACATCAGGTCGCATATGAGTGTTTAGAAATCTCAGCAAAGTACACGGCAGTCGAAGTAAAAGGTGGCAGTCTTGCTAAGTATCTCGAATCCACGCCACCGGAATTAAATAGTTTCTCACTAACCATGCCGCTAAAAGAAGAACTCGTTGATTTAGGATTTCCAACTTCGGAGCTAGCGAAGAGAATCAGAAGTGGCAACACCTTGATTAAAGTTGGCGATTCCTGGAAAGTGGATAGCACTGATGTGGTCGGTTTCCAACAAGGTGTGGCAGCAAAAACTAATGCTACGTTTCAAAATCTTTTAATTTTGGGCGGGGGAGCGACAGCTCGAGCTGCGATTGCGGCATTCGACAGTGTTGGCGTGTCAATAGATGTAGCAAGTCGAAGTGAGCATCGCAGTGCAAGTCTGATTAAGTCGGCGCTCTTCGCACCAGTTTCCGTGATTGGTTTTGATGATCAAGTTAATTGGTCGAAATACGATTTGATCATAAATACTTCACCAGCCGGAGCTGCCGACGAATTAGTTGGAAAAATTGCTGGGGCCAGTGCGCTTTTATTTGAATCACTTTACAATCCTTGGCCAACTGCATTAATGGGGTTCTGGCGAAACGTAGGTCTTGAAAGCATTGATGGGTTAGATCTGTTGGTTCATCAAGCTATTTCGCAGATCTCAATCTTTTCTGGGGCCTCGGTGAAGCGTTCACAACTAGCTCCTCTTATGCGCGAGGCTGCGTTGAAGCGTTTATAGGTATTCTTCTACACAGTTCGTAGCATTAAATTCAGTGAGTGAACCACTATTCGCTATTTTGCGTTAATGGTTATTCAAGTCTTATCAATCATGGTGGCTTTGATCTGGACTGCCTCAGTGATAGTTCGTGATCTATCGACTTTTCAAATATCTAATAGATCGATCCTCTGGGGCGTTGCACTGCTTTGGCCGGCTTTCTTCTTCTTGAACCTAAGCACCCATTTCAATCTCCTACTTCTGTGGATTTGCATCATGGTCTTAGTACTTGGATTCACATCACTGATCGGCATGGGTGATGTGAAGCTCGTGCTTCTGCTCGCGCCTTGGATTAATCAAGGGAAAATAGGTACCTCGATCTGGCTATTAATAGGTATCTCGTGGCTGCAACTAATCGCAATGTCACTGATACAGCGAAGATTCCCACAACGCATTGCTTTCGCACCAGCCATCTTGCTTGTGGCAGCACTTAATATGGCTACATAAAAGGCAATCATCTGAGAGAATTAGTCCATGCGTTGGTTAACTGCGGGTGAGTCTCATGGTCCAGCCCTCAGTGCGATCATTGAGGGAATTCCGGCTTCAGTTCAGATTACAACGGCCGATATCGACTACCACTTGGCACGCCGCCGTTTAGGCGTTGGGCGAGGAGCTCGACAGAATTTCGAAGCGGATAAAGTCACAATTCTTGGTGGAATCCGTTTGGGTCAAACTCAAGGTGGCCCGATTTCGATTCAAGTGGCAAATTCAGAGTGGCCTAAATGGGAAAAGGTGATGTCGGCCGATCCAGTTCCAGAGGATGAGATTAAAGATTTAGGTCGGAATGCACCACTTAGTCGGCCACGACCAGGGCACGCAGATTTAGTTGGAATGCAAAAATATGATTTTGATGATGCTCGTGCAATTCTAGAACGCGCTAGTGCTCGCGAGACTGCGGCACGTGTTGCACTAGGTGCGGTTGCACGCGCTTTCTTGCAACAAACCTGTGGCATCACTGTCTTAAGTCACGTTTTATCAATTGGCTCAATACGAGTTCCTGAAAATACGCAATTGCCAGTTGAAGGCGACATGAAACGAATTGATGAAGATCCAGTTCGTTGTGCTGATGCAAAAACTAGCGCGGCTATGATCACTGAAATTGAATCTGCGCATTCAGATGGTGACACGTTAGGTGGCGTTGTCGAAGTATTGGCATATAACTTGCCGCCAGGTCTAGGTTCGCATGTGCATTGGGATCGTCGTCTTGATGCGCGTTTAGCTGCTGCCATGATGGGTATTCAAGCAATTAAGGGTGTTGAGGTCGGCGACGGTTTCACTACCGCCACTCGTCGCGGCTCGGTAGCACACGACGAAATTGAACGCGGCCCAGACGGTGCAATTCGGCGACGTACTGATCGCGCGGGTGGAACTGAAGGCGGAATGTCCAACGGTGAAATTTTGCGCGTCCGTGCTGCGATGAAACCAATTTCAACCGTACCTAAGGCGCTCGATACCATCGACGTTAAGACTGGTGAAGCTGCTAAAGCAATCAATCAACGCTCTGATGTTTGTGCAGTTCCCGCAGCTGGAGTTGTAGCTGAAGCAATGGTTGCACTTGTTCTAGCTGAAGCAGTACTTGAAAAATTTGGTGGCGACAGCGTTGGTGAAACTAAACGCAATTTCGAAAGCTATATCGCGCACCTATCGATAAAATGAGTACTCAGATAATTCTGATCGGTCCGCCTGGAGCGGGGAAAAGCACGATTGGACATTCCCTAGCTAAGAAAATGAAGGTTAAGTTTGCTGATACCGATGCTCTGATTGAGGCGAAACTGGATAAGAAGATCTCTGACATTTTTGTAGATTTAGGTGAGCCAGTGTTTCGCACGGAAGAACTGATAGTTCTAGCTGAAGTTTTGCAGTCAGACAACGGCGTAGTCTCGCTTGGGGGAGGCGCTCCTATCTCACCGCAAGCTCAAGAATTGTTACGTAACAGTGGCGCAACGGTGATCTTTCTTGATATCTCGTTAGGTAAGGCAGCTGCAAGAGTTGGTTTTAATCGCGATCGTCCGCTGTTACTTGGCAATCCACGTGCTCAATGGAATGAACTAATGAGTTCTCGTCGTCCAATCTATGAGAGTCTCGCGACAGCAGTAGTACCGGTTGATGATCGATCAGTAAATGAAATATGTGCAGATATTTTGGCGGTAGCCTAATGAAAAGCATCTCCGTTTCAGCCGATCGTGAATATGAAGTAGTTATCGATATTGATTGGCAGAAAGCAATCGAGCCACACTTAGCTAGCCGCGGCCAAGTTGCGGTTATTGTTTCAGAAACCATGCGCGATCGCATCGTTGGATTACCTGATACCGAAGCCCAAATTCATATCTTTACTATCCCGGATTCCGAAGCGGGGAAATCCTTGGCAACCTACCAAAAAGTTCTCGATTGGCTAGGTGCTGCTGGATTCACGCGCAATGACTTAGTAGTTGCTGTCGGTGGAGGCGCGGTTACTGATCTCTCTGGTTTCGTAGCTAGTTCTTGGTTACGTGGAATCGATTGGGTAGCAGTTCCTACAACACTCGCTGCCATGGTTGATGCAGCAGTTGGTGGCAAGACTGGAATTAATAGTGAGTACGGAAAGAATCTAATAGGTTCGTTCTATTCACCGATTGCGGTTCTGATCGATCTCTCTTGGCTAAACACACTTAGTGATCGTGATTTCGCTGCCGGTTTAGCAGAAGTTTTAAAGAGCGGATTCATTGTCGATGGCCAAATAGTCGAATTGCTAACCGGAAAAGAGCTGGCTGAAGTTCGTGCCAATCGGACTCTTACCCTCGAACTGATCGCTCGCACCGTAGCCGTTAAGGCGAAGGTAGTCAGTGGTGATTTCAAAGAGAGTTTTGATCGTGAGATTCTCAACTATGGACATACTCTGGGTCATGCAATCGAATCGCATTGCAAGTACACGTTACGTCACGGCGAGTGCGTTTCGATAGGTTTAGTTTTCGCGGCTAATCTAGCTAATCAAGTTGGAATCCTTTCCGATGAGATAACCGAGCTTCATATCAGAACCTTGGAAAAAATTGGCTTACCCACATCTTATGAAAGCCGCCATTGGCCAGAGTTACGCGCCAACATGGCTATCGATAAGAAATCACGATCAGGTACATTGAGATTCGTGGCCATCAGCGACATAGGCAAGACGCTACGAATTGAAGCGCCAAGTGAAAGCGACTTACTTGCCGCTTATGAGAGGCTTAGCTCATGAAGATCCTGGTAATTAATGGTCCCAACTTGGCTCGCTTAGATATCCGCGACTCGAGCATCTATGGCGATTTCAATTATCCGCAACTTAAGTCCTTCATCGAGGAGTCAGCAAAAAGTCATGGCTTTACGGCAGATGTTCGACAAAGCGATGACGAAGCAACCATCATCTCTTGGTTACACGAAGCTGCAGATAATTCAACGCCAGTAATTATCAACCCAGCCGCATTTACTCATTACTCGTATGCGATTCGTGATGCTGCCGAACTTGTAAAGTCACCATTAATTGAAGTGCACCTATCGAATCCATTGGCTCGCGAAGAGTTCCGGCACACTTCAGTTATCTCGGGTGTAGCAAATGGCACTATCGGTGGTTTTGGTCCCAATTCATACGCTTTGGCGGTTTCGGCGCTCAAAGGACTAACAAAGTAAAACTGCGGGTACGGATTTAAGTATTCGCACGGGTATTAGGTATCCTAAGCACCTATTCGAGCCCACCGAACTGCGGTGGCTATAAGTCTGCGCTCGTTGTGCAGATAGGGGAGTTTGCAAAGTGGCAACCACAAGTGATCTTAAAAATGGCATGTGTCTTGATATTGAAGGTTCACTTTGGACTGTCATCGAATTCCAACATGTTAAGCCTGGCAAAGGCCCAGCATTCGTGCGTACCAAAATGCGTCAAGTTTTGACTGGCAAAGTTGTCGAAAGAACTTTAAACGCTGGTGTGAAGATTGAGATAGCTATTCTAGAAAAGCGCGAAATGCAGTTCCTCTACAAAGAGGGTGAAGGTTTCGTATTCATGGATAACAAGACTTACGATCAGATGAATATCTCTGCTGCAACTGTTGGTGACGCAGCTAATTACATGTTGGAAAATACTGAGGCAATCGTCGCGATCCATGAGAACAATCCGCTTTATATTGAGTTGCCAGCCTCGGTTCAACTAACAGTTACCTACACCGAGCCTGGCCTACAAGGTGATCGGTCTTCAGGCGGTACAAAGCCTGCAACAGTTGAAACCGGAATTCAGATTCAGGTGCCACTTTTCATCAAACAAGATGAGAAGATCATGGTTGATACTAGAGATGGATCGTATCAAGGTCGCGCTAACTAGTGTCTGCACGTAGCAAAGCCCGAAAACACAGCTTGGATATTCTGTACGAGGCCGATATCCGAAAGAGTGACTCGTTAGCAATTATTGAAATACGTCTCAACATCAGCGATGATGCAGATTTGCCACCAGTTCGTGATTACACCAAAGAGTTAGTTACCGGCGTCACCGAACATAAACGTAAAATTGATGAGCTGATCGCAACTTACATTCAAGGCTGGGATTTAGATCGACTGGCCGCGGTAGATAGAAATATCCTGCGGATTGCAATCTTTGAAATCCTTTGGGCTAGCGAAATTCCTGATGCGGTCGCGATTGATGAAGCTTTGATTCTTGCGAAGGATCTCTCAACCGAGGAATCGGCGGGCTATATTCACGGGGTTTTAGCAAAAATTACTTCGATTAAGAGTGATTTATCTCTGTAAGTAGATAGTTTTCGACAGTCAACCATTGCAGTAAATCAGCTTGCTCAATTCCCATGGCAAAACTCAAATTAAGTAAATCAGAATCACGAATCGATAAGACTTCGCCATTCCAGTCACTGCGTTTTTTGACGATTCCGGCGCAATAACTAACGACTAAAGCCAGTCTTGCTGGATTGGTAAAACTAGGACGGCTGATTGCTCGTAAATCGAGAGTAAGTACCAGGCCGGATCCCTGCCGAGTTGGCGACTGACCGAGCAAGTAGTCGACATCAACTCCCAGAATTCTGGCTATCTCACCAAGCCTGGAAATGGGCATGTTTCGCGATCCGCGTTCATAGGAGCCGATTACCACCGCCTTAATTTTTCCGATTTCAGCCATCTCGGCGATGGTCCAACCGCGTTTCTTGCGGGCAGCGCGCATGCGGCGACCGATCTCGATATTGCTGGGGAATGGGCGGGTAAAAGCATCTGACGGCGTATTTGTATTCATGAGTACAAAGTTAGCCCGAACAGAAATCCAGTGACTTAGCCCATCCACAGGTTTGGTGCTCCTACTGCTATTCTTGCGCCGCATCCTTTAAGACCCATCCTGCGAGGTGGGGAAGGAGATTTATATGAAAACAGTTCTGCCTGCGCCCGATATGTCGCGCGCAATAGTCCGCATAGCTCATGAAATTCTGGAGCGCTATGACGGTGCTGACTCAATCACTCTCTTAGGAATTCCTACTCGCGGGGCTCATCTTGCGACCCGTATTGCAGCCGCCATAAATGCAATTGAAGGCGGTCAAGTCGCGGTGGGAACTTTGGACACGACCATGCATCGCGATGATCTGCGAACTCGTTCTCCTAAAGCTCTATTGCCAACTCTAATTCCACCAGCAGGGGTTGAAGGTCGACACGTTGTGCTGGTCGATGATGTTCTCTTCTCTGGTCGAACTATTCGCGCAGCCCTTGATGCACTCGGTGAAATCGGTCGCCCAACCAGTGTCTCACTGGCAGTCCTAGTAGATCGTGGTCATCGCGAGCTACCAATCAAAGCGGACTTCGTCGGCAAGAACATTCCAACTTCGCGCACTGAAATTATCAAAGTTAATTTGGTTGAAGTTGATGGAACCGATGAAGTAACTATCGCCGAAGGGGGATCCAAGTGAAACATTTACTTAGCATCAACGATCTCTCGCGTGACGAAGCAATATTGATTCTTGATACTGCTGCCGAACTAGCGCGCATCTCAGATGGACCGATGAAGAAGCTACCAACTCTTCGTGGTCGTACCATCGTTAACTTATTTGCTGAAGACTCAACTCGCACAAGAATCTCTTTCGAAGCTGCAGCAAAAAGACTTTCGGCCGATGTAATTAATTTCTCGGCAAAAGGATCAAGCCTGAGCAAAGGTGAATCGCTGAAAGATACTGCGCAAACCTTGCAAGCGATGGGTGCTGATGCAGTAGTGATTCGCCATCCAGCTTCTGGCGCACCGTTCCGATTAGCAGATAATCAATGGATGAGTGGTGCGGTAATTAATGCCGGCGACGGAACTCATGAACATCCGAGCCAAGCTTTACTTGATGCCTACACGATGCGAAAACATCTCGGTAAAGGCGCTAAAGATTTAGCTGGCCTACGGGTGGCAATAGTTGGTGACATTCTTCATTCTCGGGTAGCGCGTTCGAATGTTTTATTGTTAACGAAACTAGGTGCTCACGTAACGCTAGTTGCGCCACCGACTTTGTTGCCATTCGGAGTCGATAGTTGGCCAGTCACAGTCTCGTACGATTTAGATTTGGTAATTCCACAAGTCGACGCGATCATGATGTTGCGAATTCAACAAGAGCGAATGCACGAAATTTTCTTCCCTAGCGCTCGCGAGTATTCAAGGTATTTTGGTCTCAATCGTGATCGCGTTAATGCGCTGAATCCAAACGCCATCATCATGCATCCAGGTCCAATGAACCGCGGCCTCGAGATCACCGCTGATGCTGCCGATAGCGCTCGCTCGGTAATCGTCGAGCAAGTAAGCAACGGCGTTAGCGTGCGAATGGCGATTCTTTATCTATTACTAGGCGGGGCTCCAATCGAAGGCGGTATCAACTGATGAGTTATTTGTTAAAGAATGCAACGATGCCAAACGGCAGCAAAGCCGACCTAGCTATTCACGATTCTCACTTTGTGCCTGAAAGTTCACTACCAAAAGATCATCAAGTCATTGATTTAGCGGGCAAGCAAGTACTTCCGGGTTTAGTTGATTTACACACTCATCTACGCGAACCTGGCTTTGAAGAATCTGAAACTGTTGCTACTGGTTCGCTCTCAGCAGTGCGCGGTGGCTTTACCGCGATTAGCGCGATGGCAAATACCGCACCTGTGGCTGATACTGCCGGCGTAGTTGAGCAGGTATATCGACTTGGTCAAGCAGCTGGACTATGTGACGTATTCCCGATCGGTGCGGTTACGCAAGGTCTTAATGGTCAGACGCTTTCCGAAATCGGCGCAATGGCAGATTCAGCCGCTCGAGTGAGAGTTTTCAGTGATGACGGTAAATGTGTTTTCGATCCACTAATTATGCGACGTGCCTTGGAATATGTGAAAAAGTTTGATGGTGTTATTGCTCAGCATGCCCAAGAACCGACGCTTACTCAAGATGCGCAAATGAATGAAGGCGAAATATCAGCGCAATTAGGTCTGAAAGGATGGCCAGCGGTTGCTGAAGAAGCGATCATTGCTCGCGATGTATTGCTGGCAGAACACACCAAGTCACGTCTACATATTTGCCATCTAACTACCGCCGGCGGCGTGGAGATTATTCGTTGGGCTAAAGCACGAGGTATCCAAGTAACAGCCGAAGTAACTCCGCATCACTTGTTACTAACTGATGACTACGCTAAAAATTATGATCCGATCTTCAAAGTTAATCCGCCATTGCGATTAGAGAGTGATGTGTTAGCGCTGCGGGCTGGTTTAGCAGATGGCACCATCGATATTGTCGCGACTGATCACGCACCCCACAGTTCCGAAAGCAAGGATTGTGAATGGTCGGTTGCTAGTTTTGGAATGGTTGGGTTAGAAACGGCACTCTCGATTGTGATCAAAACAATGGTTGAAACAGGGGCCATGACTTATGCAGATGTGGCAGATCGTCTTTCGATCGCACCTGCGCGCATTGCTCGCTACGAAAATCATGGTCAACCGTTAGAGATCGGAAACGTTGCCAATCTCACCGTGGTAGATACGGCTTCTAACTGGATCGTTGACCGCGACCTAATGTCTACTAGATCTAAGAACACGCCGTTTCATGGATTTGAATTGCCTGGCGTCGTAACGCATACCTTCTTTAACGGAAAGCTGGTCTTTGGTGAGTAAGGCGTTACTTGTTCTAGAAGACGGTCGCATCTTCACTGGTAATTCCTGGTCGGTGACCGGAATTACTTTTGGTGAAGCTGTTTTCTCAACTGGCATGACCGGATATCAGGAAACGCTGACTGATCCGAGTTACCACAAGCAAGTGGTGATCATGACCGCGCCCCATATTGGCAACACGGGTATGAACTCACCTGATGAAGAATCTAACAAGATCTGGGTTAGCGGTTTTGTGGTTCGTAATCCTTCCTCGGTAGTCAGTAACTGGCGCAGTGAACGTTCGCTCGAAGATGATTTGATCGCCCAAAATGTGATTGGTATTAGTGGAGTAGATACCAGAGCGCTTACTCGGCACCTGCGTGATCGCGGCGCTATGAAAGTGGGGATTTTTTCGGGTACTGAACTTTCCATTGAGGAAATGGTTACCCAGGTTAGATCAAGTGGTGCGATGGCAGGAGCGTATTTAGCTCAAGATGTTTCTACCGATAAGCCATATGTAGTTCCAGCTCTCGGTGAAAAGAAGTTCATAGTTGCAGCACTTGATTTAGGAATTAAAGCAGCCACACCACGTTCGATGGCTGCTCGTGGAATCGAAGTTCACGTGTTGCCGGCCAAAACTAGTTTTGCTGAAATTCAAGCCTTAAATCCAGACGGAGTATTTATCTCTAATGGTCCTGGTGACCCATCGACTATGAATGAGACTGTCGAATTGGTTCGCGAAGTTTTGTCAGCGAAGATTCCAATCTTTGGTATCTGTTTTGGCCACCAAATCTTGG
The DNA here is from genome assembly GCA_026393075.1 of Actinomycetota bacterium. Classification (GTDB taxonomy): domain Bacteria; phylum Actinomycetota; class Actinomycetes; order Nanopelagicales; family Nanopelagicaceae; genus Planktophila. The sequence goes on from JAPLAW010000056.1 coordinate 71,317, forward strand.
GTCGCGCTCTCGGTTTTGAATCCTACAAACTGCAGTTTGGGCACCGCGGAATTAATCAGCCGGTGATCGATAAAGTTACCGAGAAAGTTGAAATCACCGCACACAATCACGGCTTTGCAATCAAGGCCCCAACCACGGGTACTTTCACAACTGTCTTCGGACCTGGTCATGTTACCCATGTTAATTTGAACGACGATGTGGTCGAAGGTTTAGCTCTTCTAGAACAACCAGCCTTTAGCGTGCAGTACCACCCAGAAGCGGCTGCTGGACCTCACGATGCAAATTATTTATTCGATCGTTTCGTTGAATTAATGGCTGCCAATCCAGTTGGAGAAGTAAATGCCTAGAGATAATTCCATTAAAAGCGTCCTCGTAATAGGCAGTGGCCCGATCGTTATTGGGCAGGCTTGTGAGTTCGACTATTCGGGTACTCAAGCTTGTCGAGTACTACGTGCCGAAGGTATTCGAGTCATCTTGGTTAATTCGAATCCGGCAACAATCATGACGGACCCAGAGTTCGCTGATGCTACTTATATTGAACCGATTACCGCCGAATACATCGAAAAAATTATTGAGATCGAACGACCAGATGCGATTCTGGCAACTCTAGGTGGACAAACTGCGCTAAATGCCGCAATAGCGTTGAATGAGAGAGGCACGTTAGCCAAGTTCAATGTGAGGTTGATCGGTGCAGATATTCCGGCAATTAATCGCGGCGAGAATCGTGAACTCTTTAGAGCAATCGTTGAGAAAGTCGGGGGAGAGTCATCTAAATCGATCATCTGCCACACTATTGATGAAGTTTTGGCTGCGGCCGTCGTTTTGAATTATCCGGTCGTAGTTCGTCCGTCTTTCACAATGGGCGGTCTAGGTTCAGGTATTGCCTTTGATGAGCCCTCGTTGCGCCAAATCGCCGGAGCAGGTTTAACCCATAGCCCAACGACTGAAGTATTGATCGAAGAATCGATCATTGGTTGGAAAGAGTACGAACTCGAAGTAATGCGGGATCATAAAGATAACGTGGTAATCGTTTGCACGATTGAGAACGTAGATCCTATGGGAGTTCATACCGGAGATTCGATCACAGTTGCTCCAGCTATGACGTTAACTGATGTCGAATACCAGCGTCTGCGTAATCTTTCAATCGATATCATCCGAGAAGTTGGTGTCGCTACCGGTGGCTGCAACATCCAGTTTGCAGTTAACCCAGTCGATGGTCGAATAATTGTTATTGAGATGAATCCACGAGTGTCACGCTCAAGTGCACTTGCATCAAAGGCAACTGGATTCCCAATTGCAAAGATTGCTACCAAATTAGCAATCGGCTACTCGTTAGATGAGATTCAAAATGATATTACTAAAGTAACACCAGCTTCCTTTGAGCCAACGCTCGACTACGTGGTTGTTAAAGCACCACGATTCGCCTTCGAGAAGTTCGCCGATGCTGATCCTCGCTTAACGACCACCATGAAGTCAGTCGGTGAGGCAATGGCTATTGGTCGTTCCTTCGCCGAGGCACTGCAGAAAGCGTTACGTTCATTGGAACGCAAAGAAGCGCCTTTCTCTTGGCCCGCACCCGCTAGCTCGGGTGAAATTGCGGCCTTGCTTAAATCAATTGAAATACCAACTGAGTATCGTTTGCAACAAGTTCAACGTGCACTTTGGTGGGGCGTTTCGATTGCAGAAGTTTTTGATGCATGCAAGATTGATCCTTGGTTCCTAAATCAGATCGTAGAGTTAAACGAAGCCGCCAAAATTATCGCTTTGCCTGGTGAATTAACGGACGAGATTTTGCACAACGCTAAGCAACTTGGCTTTTCAGATAAGCAGATTGGCGAATTGCGGGGAATTAGCGAATCAGACGTTCGTGCAGCACGCGCAAACTTGGATGTTCATGCGGTTTATAAGACCGTTGATACTTGCGCCGCGGAATTCGAAGCGTTCACGCCCTACCATTATTCGAGTTATGAACAAGAGACTGAGGTTAAGTCACGTACTAAGCCAGCAGTAATCATTTTGGGTTCTGGGCCAAATCGCATCGGACAAGGTATTGAATTCGATTATTCCTGTGTGCACGCTTCGTTCACATTGCGAGATTCTGATTTTGAAACGGTAATGATTAATTGCAATCCCGAAACAGTTTCGACCGATTACGACACTAGTGATCGACTCTATTTCGAGCCGTTGACGTTAGAAGATGTGTTGGAAGTGGTTCGCGCTGAAGAATTGGCAGGGCCAGTGTTAGGAGTTATCACTCAACTAGGCGGGCAAACTCCGCTCGGTTTAGCAGCTGGTTTGAAGGCCGCCGGCGTAAATATCTTGGGCACTTCACCAGAAGCAATTAATTTGGCCGAAGATCGTGGTGAATTCGGCGAAGTCTTGGCACAACAAGAGTTAGTGGCACCAAAGTTTGGAATGGCTGCTTCGCAAATGGAAGCACTCAAGATCGCCCATGAAATTGGATATCCAGTACTTGTGCGACCAAGTTTCGTACTTGGCGGAAGGGGCATGGAAATTGTTTATGACGATGAATCGCTCTCTGGTTTTATTGCGCGCGCAACAGATATCACACCTGATCGGCCCGTTCTGGTAGATCGGTTCTTAGATAGCGCCATTGAAATTGATGTTGACGCATTGTTCGATGGTAGTGAGCTTTTCCTAGGTGGCGTTATGGAGCACATCGAAGAAGCTGGAATCCATTCGGGGGATAGCGCTTGTGTGCTTCCAGCGATGACACTTACACCTGAGATGGCTGACGAGATTGCAGTTGCAACCGAGAAGATTGCTCGTGGGGTTGGAGTGCTAGGTTTGATAAACATCCAGTTCGCAATCGCTGAGAAACAACTTTATGTTTTGGAAGCTAACCCACGTGCATCGCGAACTGTGCCATTCGTAAGCAAAGCTACTGGTGTACCGCTGGCTAAAGCTGCAGCACGCATTTCAGTAGGTGCCACCATTGCACAGCTTCGCAGCGAAGGCATGTTGCCGGCAGGAAACGGTAAAGCGAAAGGCATTTCAGTTAAAGAAGCCGTGCTGCCTTGGAATAGATTCCGCCGCGTCGATGGTCGTGGTGTTGATTCAGTACTAGGACCAGAGATGCGTTCAACCGGTGAAGTAATGGGGATCGCGGCTACTTTTGGTGAGAGCTATGCCAAAAGTCAGATTTCTTCGTTTGGACCACTGCCAAAAGCTGGAAAAGTATTTGTTTCACTGGCTGATAAAGATAAGAGTCACGGCATTGCGCCTGCTAAGTCACTGATTGAATTGGGATTCTCGATTTTGGCAACAACAGGAACTGCTGCCTACTTACGCGAGGCTGGCATTTCAGTTACCGAAGTTCGAAAGTATTCTGAAGGTCAAGGCGCTATGGGACAACGGACAATTGTTGATCTTCTTCATGCCGGCGAAATTGATTTGGTAATTAATACGCCGGTCGGTCGGGGTACGAGGGCCGATGGTTGGATGATTCGAACGGCTGCTATTCAGCGCTCGATCCCATGCATCACTACTACCGCTGGTTTTGCCGCTGCTGTATCGGGCATTGCGGCGCTACAACAGGGCGAGATGAGTGTTAAATCCATTCAGAAGTGGTTGGCTTAACCATGGCTGGAATTAACCGAAGCGCTGCTCAATTACTTGCAACGATTGTTGGCAACAAAAAAGTTGGCCAGTACCACCAGATTTTGATTAGCGTTGGCGACCTAGTTGCGCAATGTAAGCCAGGAAATTTCGTAGCAATTAGTGTCGGTGGGCTAAATTCAAAAATGGTTTTGCGACGGGCGTTTGCCATTTCGCGCACAACAACTTCACCCCAATATGGTGGCGCAATTGAGTTGATCGTTGCACCATTTGGTAACGGTTCATCTTGGCTTTGCGGACTAGCCGAAGGGGAGCAAATTGATATCACGTTACCGCTCGGAACCGCTTTTGGAATTCCCACGACTAGCGTTAATGCGCTCTTAGTCGGCGGCGGGTACGGTTCGGCACCTCTATTTGGATTAGCTGAAGTCTTGAAAGAACGCGGATGTCGCGTAGATATGTTGTTGGGCGCAAGTACCGGAGCAAAAATTTACGCACCTCTAGAAGGCAAGCGCAGTGTTAACTCGCTACGAATTTTTACCGAAGATGGATCAATGGGTGAAACTGGCCGCATTACTGCCCCGATTGCACAACTGGTTTCCGAGTTACAAATCGATGTCATTTATTCTTGTGGTCCAATGGCTATGTTGAAAGCGATTTCTGAAATCTTAGCCGGGGGAGATGTCGTTCATCAGTGCGCAGTTGAAGAAGCCATGGCTTGCGGCATCGGTATCTGCATGACTTGCGTACTTCCGGTTAAAGATGAGACCGGAAAAATTAGTAACTTGCGTTCTTGTATCGATGGCCCCGTAATGGATGGCGCCGCCATCGAATGGGACCTCGTAGGTAAGACGCTGGTGCTCTAATGTCGCAACTAGATTTCTCAACGACCTTAGGGAACGCTTGGTTCCCAACTCCGATTTTCACGGCAAGTGGCTGCGCTAGTTCAGGAAAAGAGTTAGCTCAATTCTTTGATCTACGTGACATGGGTGCGATTGTTACTAAATCAATCATGACTAAACCGCGTGCCGGACGCGCGACTCCACGCATGGCTGAAACTCCAAGCGGCATGTTGAATTCGATCGGATTGCAAGGCCCGGGGATTGATGCTTTTTTGGCCAACGATCTCGCATGGTTAGTCGAGCAAAAAGCACGCATTATCGTTTCGATAGCTGGTGAAACAGCTGAAGAGTTCGCCTCTCTTGCTCGCCGACTAAGAGGGGTAGCCGGAATTTCAGCCCTAGAAGTAAACATCTCTTGCCCGAATGTGGAAAATCGTGGCATGGTTTTCGCGTGTCATTTGGAATCTGCTCAAACAGTAATTGAAGGAGTACGCCGAACCATCGGCGGAGACTTACCAATCATTGCGAAGTTATCGCCTGATGTAACAGATATTGTTTCGATTGCTCGCGGTGTTATCGATGCCGGTGCCGATGGGTTAGCGCTAATTAATACTGTTCTGGGCATGGTCATTAATCCAAACACCATGCGACCTCATTTGGGCGGTCGTACTGGTGGACTATCTGGCCCAGCGATCCGACCAATAGCGGTCCGTGCCATTTACCAAGTGCACGAAGCGTTACCAAAAGTTCCGATTCTAGGTATGGGTGGAGTTTCATCGGGCGCCGACGCATTCGAATTAATTCTGGCCGGTGCAAGTGCAGTTTCAGTAGGAACCGCATCATTTGGAAACCCGACTGCGATCATGAAAATTCAAAACGAATTACGTCAGATTCTGACCGATAAAGGCTTTAGCTCGCTGCGGGAAGCTGTTGGTTTCGCACACCGACCAGAAAGCAGCGTGCGATGAAAGCACCAATAATTTTAGCCACTGATACGTCGGATTTGGAAGTTGCCAAGCAATGGGCAAAGTTAGCAGCTCCACACATCACTGGAATTAAGTTGGGGCTAGAGTTCTTTCTCAACTTTGGCGCTGAAGGAGTTCGTGCGGTCTGCGCTGACCATGAGTTAGATCTTTTTCTTGATTTAAAACTGCATGACATCCCGAACACAGTTGGGCAGGCCGCGGCAGCAGTAGCTAATTTGAAACCTCGGTTTCTAACCGTTCATGCATCTGGTGGCCAAGCAATGATTGCCGCAGCTGCCAAGGAACTTTCAGCAACTGAAGTAACTGCGGTAACAATCTTGACCAGCCTGGGTGAGCCAGATTTAGTTGAAATTGGCTTTCGAGGAAACGCTTTGGATAGCGCAGTTGATCTGGCAAAATTAGCAATTTCTGCAGGCGCTCAAGCAATCGTATGTTCGCCAATGGAGGTCGCTGCAATTCGCTCCGCTGTCGGAATTGATCCAGCAATAATTACGCCGGGCGTTCGCCCTATTGATTTAACCGCGCCAGCAGATGACCAAGTTCGCACCATGACGCCACTGGCCGCAATTACAGCTGGTGCGAGTTATGTGGTTATCGGTCGGCCTATTACTCGATTTTGGAGTCAAGGCGAGGCGGCTTTCAGCGCCAACCTGGCACAGATTTGTGAACCACTCTTAGCCCGATAGATTTAGCCCATGCAACCACCGCAACTCTCGCCCGAAGATCGTGCGCGAGCTCTAGCGAAAGCAGCCGCCTCAAGAAAGCGTCGCGCTGAGGTTAAAGCTCAGATTAAAAGCGGCGAGTATTCACTTATCAGAGTTTTTGAAATTAGTAAGAGTGATGAAGCTGTAGCCAAGATGCGGGTATTCGAACTTCTAGAATCTATTTCAGGTGTAGGAAAAGTTAGAGCACGATCTGTTATGGAACGTTTAAATATTTCTCCTACCCGTCGCATCCAAGGCTTAGGTGCAAAACAACTACCGGCTTTGTTACTCGAATTTGCCAGTCCAACTCTCATCGAACGTGGTAAGTTGCTAGTTCTTTCTGGCCCTGGGGGAGTTGGGAAAAGTACGGTTGCGAAAGAACTTCGCAAAGAAGCAAACTTTTATGTTTCGATAAGTGCTACAACGAGAATTCCGCGACATAATGAACATGAGGGAGTTGATTACTTCTTCATCAGCGATTCCGAGTTTGAAGCGCGTAAAGCGGCTGGTGATTTTCTGGAATGGGCCGAATTCGCAGGAGCTAAATATGCAACGCCTAAATCACAAGTAGAAGATGCTTTAGCCAAGGGTAAAAATGTGCTTCTTGAAATCGATATTGCTGGCGCTGAACAAGTGCGAAAAGTCAGTACCGAGGCAATCCTGGTATTTCTAGAGCCACCGTCATGGGAAGAGCTAGTAACTCGACTAGAAGCGCGTGGTACGGATTCGGCCGAACGAAGGGCTCATCGCCTCGAGTTGGCGCAAGAGGAACTAGCTCACGCCCCTAATTTCGACCATCGGATCACAAATCACTCGGTAACCCAGGTTCTTAGCGTACTGGTATCCTTGGCCTCTTGATCGACCCAGATATTTCACAATTTCTTTGAATTACCGCTTGCTACTGGAGGACACATGGACGGCATTACAAATCCACCTATCGACGAACTTCTCGATAAGGCCGGTTCTAAGTACAGCTTGGTTCTCTACGCTGCAAAGCGTGCGCGTCAGATCAACGCCTATTACTCACAACTTGGCGAAGGTTTACTTGAATACGTTGGTCCGCTAGTCGAGACCCACGTTCACGAGAAGCCACTTTCAATCGCACTTCGTGAAATCAATGAAGGTTTATTGACTATCGAGAATCTCGAGCCAACCGCTTAATTTTTTGCCGGTAAGCGGGGTGGTGAAATGCCAAAACGAATTAGCAAAGTAATTCTTGGAGTTGGTGGCGGAATCGCTGCCTATAAATCCTGCGATCTGTTGCGCCGTCTACAAGAGCGTAATTACGATGTCACAGTTGTTCCGACCCCGTCTGCGTTGAATTTTGTAGGAACTGCAACCTGGGAAGCGCTGTCGGCTAAGAAAGTAACGACCCAAGTTTGGGAATCCGTTGATGAAGTAAGGCACGTAAAGCTGGCTGCTGAAAATGAACTCATCTTAATTTCACCCGCCACGGCTGACTTGATAGCTCGCATTGCAATGGGTCGTGCAGATGATCTATTAACAAATCTTGTTCTCGCTAGCAGCGCGATCAAAGTTTTGATTCCAGCGATGCATCCGAATATGTGGAACAACGCAGCGACGGTTGCCAACATCGCACTCTTGCAAGAGCGCGGCTTTCACGTAATGCGACCGGCTACCGGGCGCTTAACTGGGGCAGATAGTGGTATTGGGCGCCTACCTGATACTTCCGAAATTCTTTCCTATTTGGCATCCGTGATTGCAGATACCCAAGACTTAATCGGCAAACGCGTGCTAATTACTGCAGGTGGAACTCGTGAGGCGATTGATCCAGTTAGGTATATTGGAAATCGGTCTTCTGGAAAACAGGGCTACGCGGTCGCACAAGCTGCGCTCGATCGTGGTGCCGAGGTAACAATCTTGAGTGCGAATGTGACTCTTCCTGATCCGGTGGGAGCCACAGTAATAAGTGTTGAAAGCACGAAAGATTTGGAAATTGAACTCGAACGCCATTTTCAGAACACTGATTTATTGGTGATGGCAGCCGCTGTGGCTGATGCGCGGCCTACACATGTGGGTACCGAGAAACTTAAGAAAGATTCGTATCGTGAGATTTCGCTGGTAGAGAATCCTGATTTAGTAGCCCAGATCTCACAGCAAAAACGCAAGCAAATCATCGTTGGATTTGCTGCTGAAACTTCGCTAAATATTGCGGAAGCTAATCGCAAATTGCTCGCAAAAGGCTTAGATCTGATCTATCTAAATGATGTCTCGACAGGTGAAATATTCGGAAGTGATTCAACACAAGGTGTATTTATAACTGCCGACGGCAAAGAGATACCAGTAAGTAAGAGTAACAAGGCGACACTGGCTGGCCAATTACTTGATCTGGTCATTAGTAAGTTAAATTAGCCCAATGTCAAAGCGCCTATTTACTTCTGAATCTGTAACCGAAGGTCATCCAGATAAGATTGCAGATCAAATCTCTGATGCCATTCTCGACTCTCTACTTAGTCAGGATTCTAAATCGCGCGTTGCCGTGGAAACCCTTATCACTACTGGTCAAGTGCATGTCGCCGGCGAGGTAACCACTAATGGTTATGCCGACGTCATGAGTATCGTGCGCGATACTGTTTTGAATATCGGTTATGACTCATCAGATAAAGGTTTCGATGGAAATTCTTGTGGTGTTTCACTTTCAATTGGTCAGCAATCACAGGATATTGCCCAAGGCGTAGATGATGCGTACGAGAAGCGGCTAGATTCCTCAGTTGATCCACTCGATCTACAAGGCGCTGGCGATCAAGGTTTAATGTTTGGGTATGCCTGCGAAGACACTAAAGAATTAATGCCATTGCCAATCTCCTTGGCGCACCGATTGGCGCAACGACTATCTGCAGTTCGTAAGTCTGGCGAGTTAGCTTATCTGCGCCCAGATGGAAAAACTCAAGTAACTATTGAGTATGACGGAGATAAGGCAATTGCGCTAAATACTATTGTGATCTCTTCTCAACATAGCGCTGATGTCGATGTCGCTAAGAAGTTGACTCCAGAAATCATTGATCTAGTAATTAATCCAGTGCTTGCCGATGTCGACCTACCAAAGGCAGATCTGCGCACTTTAATTAACCCAACTGGTCGCTTCGTAATCGGTGGACCGATGGGGGACGCCGGCCTTACTGGTCGCAAAATCATCGTTGACACTTATGGCGGCATGGCTCGTCACGGTGGCGGAGCATTTAGCGGAAAAGATCCATCTAAGGTTGACCGTTCTGCGGCTTATGCGATGCGTTGGGTGGCAAAAAATATTGTGGGCGCCGGTCTAGCCTCCAGATGTGAAGTCCAGGTTGCTTATGCCATTGGAAAAGCGCAACCAGTAGGTCTCTTCATTGAAACTTTTGGAACTGAAAAAGTACCTGTTTCTAGAATCCAAGATGCAGTTCTCTCAGTTTTTGATCTACGCCCTGCTGCGATCATTCGAGATCTCGATCTATTGCGTCCCATTTATTCACTTACCAGCGCTTACGGACACTTTGGTCGCGAACTAGCCGAATTCACTTGGGAAAAGACTGATCGAGCTGCTGCTCTCCAAGCCGCAATCAAGTAAAGGCCCCAGTACAACGTTCATCTCATAGACTTGAGTTCATGCTGCGACCTTTAAAACTGAAGATGCAACGCGCCCCGCAGCCGGCTGGGCCAGTAGCTACCGATTTACCTGTCGCATCAGTCTGGGTAGATACTGCAATACCCACTTTAACCGAACCCTTTTCTTATCTAATTCCGGAACAACTTAGTTCTCAAGTAAGTATTGGTTCACGCGTGCAAGTTCCTTTTAAAGATAAACATCTTGAAGGAATTGTTATTGACCGCACCGCTTTTACGGCAGATGCCCGAGAAATGAAATCGATTTACAAATTGTTGGGGGATTATCCCGTTGCAAGTTCAGAGACGCTGGAATTAATTTCATTGACGGCGAGTTTTTGGGGTGGCTCTCCATATGATGTAATTCGAAGCGCGATACCACCTCGGGTAGCAAGTGCCGAGAAGGGCCTGTCTGTCGCCGAGAAGCCATCGACTCCTAACTCAGAAGGTGCCGCTACGTTTCACTTGTTGCCGCCCAAGTTAGATCCGATTTCCGCCCTGTGTTCATTGGTTTTATCTCGCAAATCTAGGGGAGTGAAGTTGATAATTGTTCCGACTGCTCGTGATCTACTTCGATTAGCCGCATCTCTGGCTGAGCAGGAGATTGATTTCACGTCGCTTGATTCGAATTTGCCGCGAGCTGATCGGTATCGCAATTTCCTTTTTGCTTCACTTGGTGCTGCCAACATAGTAATCGGGATGCGGGGCGCTATTTTCGCCCCAATTCCGCAGCTCTCCGAAATATATCTACATCAAGAAAATAGCGAGCATTACTTCGAGCGACGAACACCATATTGGAATACTCGTGAAGTCGCATGGATTCGCTCAAAACTTTCCAATTTAGACCTGCACTTTACTGGTTATGTTCCTAGCCTCGATGTAGCGATAGATATAGATAAAAAAGAAATTGTTTATCAGGCAACGCGGGAGAAAATTTCAGTTGTTGCGCAAGTAAGTAGTAATGGTGAATTAATTCCAAGCAAGATTTATCAACAAGTTCGAAAAGCCATCGCGATTGGACCAGTTCTATTTTTAGTACCAGCAAAAGGTTATGCGACTGCGATTAGTTGCGCTAAGTGTCGCAATATCGCGATCTGTGAATGTGGTGGCAAATTAAGTAAAAGTAGCTTAAAGAGCGAACCGACTTGCGTTCTGTGTAGCAAGAAATATTTAAACTGGAAATGCGGTTGGTGTGGCGAGGCAAGGATTTTCCTAACCAGTCGCGGCATCGAACGATTCGCCGAAGAGATTGGCAGATCGTTTCCCAATCAACCCGTGATTCAATCAACGGCTAGCGATCCGCGGGATTCTGTTAGTCGTGAACCGGCATTAGTAATCTCAACTCCTGGCGTTGAACCTATTGCCGAAAGTGGCTATGCGGCAGTCGTCATATTGCAAGTTGATCGCTTTTTAAGTTCCAGTGCTTCAAATGGCGTCGAACGTGCCTACTCGAACTTCTTTGCCGCAAGCGCCTTGATTAGTGATGCCGGAGTGGTCGCGTTAGTAAGTGATGATGGATCACCTATTTCAAGTGCGCTAACAACCTGGAATCCAGCCACGATTTCGAAACGAGAGATTGAACAACGCATTTCGCTGCGACTTCCACCAATATCTGGCGCCGTTCAAGTTGTGGCAGATTCGACCGAACTCGTCAGACTTAAGAGTGCATTAGAAAGTGCCACAGAAGAAAGCAGAGCTCCCAAATCGTTAAGAGTTTATGGGCCGACCACTGGTGAAGGGGCAAAGGTCACACTCTTGGTTGATGCAACCGAGCAGATTGAACTAGTTTCCTTGTTGCGTGAGATCAATAAACGTCGAGCCATCTCAAAGAAGCCGCTGCTGGAATATCGAGTAAATCCATACTCACTCGATTAAGGCTGCACACTTGATAGGATTGCACCCATGTCGATTCAACCAATCCGTCTTTTCGGAGATCCAGTGCTGGTCACGCCAGCGGCGAACGTTGTTGACTTTGATAAAGAACTTCGCAATCTGGTCGCCGATTTAACCGAAACCATGCTTGAAGCTCCAGGGGCCGGATTGGCTGCGCCTCAAATCGGAGTTTCCCTACGCGTCTTCGTCTGGGATGTAGATGACGAGCTGGGGCACTTAATTAATCCGACCCTAGATTTAAGCGATGAACTGCAAGATGGCGAAGAAGGTTGTCTGAGCTTTCCTGATTTACGTTACCCAACACCGCGCGCGATGCGCGTAGTAGCCAAGGGTTTTAATATGCATGGCGATCCGATCAGAGTCGAAGGTAGCGAACTACTAGCGCGAGCCATTCAGCATGAGACTGATCATTTAGATGGCATTGTGTTTATTGACCGATTGTCTACTGCAGATCGAAAGCTGGCCATGAAAGAGATCCGCGAGTCAGAATGGTTCGGGTCTGCGATCGCCAACGGTACTTCACCAGTAATTAAGGTATCTCCACATTTCACTAATGGTTTAGGAAACTAGTGAAGATTGCGGTTGCCGCATCGCCTGAGGTAGCAATTCCAACGTTGGAATATCTCCGAGCATCCGAACATGAACTTGCACTGATTATTTCACGCCCCGATAGCCCGGTTGGTAGAGGCCGCGAATTAACACCAACCGCAGTTTCGCAATGGGCTACTTCCAACGGAATTGAACTCTATCGCCCTAATAAGGCAGCAGATTTTGATGAGCGTCTTAAGGATTATGACTTGGTAATCACCATTGGGTACGGCGTTTTGCTACCTGAGTACATTCTTGAACAACCAAAGCATGGGTTCATTAATCTTCATTTCTCACTATTGCCGCTGTTACGTGGCGCAGCACCTGCACAACGCGCAATCATTGATGGACTTACCAAAACAGGTATCACGGTTTTCCAACTAGATGCCGGAATGGATACTGGCCCCATCTATGTACAAACTGAACATTTCATAAAACCAAATATCACCTCGGGTGAATTGCTCGCTGAGTTAGCACTACTAGGTCCGAAGGCGATTAGTCAGACCCTAACGGCAATTGAAGCTGGTGTTATTCCGGTAGCGCAAGATCATTTACTTGCTACCAGCGCTGCCAAATTAGGAAAAGCCGAGGCACAAATTAGCTGGTCTGATCCGGCGCAAAAGATTGTTAATAAGATTTTGGGTTTCGCACCTAACCCAGGCGCAACCGCTAAATTTCGAGGCGAAGTTTTGCGAATAACGAAAGCCCAAGTTACTGAAGTAACGCTACCGGTTGGTGAGATTTCGTTAGTAGCGGGGTCTGTACATGTAGGTACTGCAACAAATGCAGTTGAACTACTTGAAGTAACTCCTGCCGGTAAGAAACCAATGTCCGCTGCAGCGTGGGCTAATGGTGCTCGTTTTACAGCCGGGGAAACCATTGAATAAGCCGGTTCCGCGCACCTATAAGCGCGCTAATCCTGATGCTGTGCGGCTTCTAGTTTTTGATTTACTAACTGAAGTTAATCGCAGCGACGGTTATTCGAATTTACTTTTGCCGCAAGCGCTAACAGCGAGCAAGTTCGACGATCGTGATAAAGCTTTTGCCACTGAACTGCTTTATGGAACTCTTCGAATGCAAGGTCGTCATGATTGGATATTGGCGCAAGTTTCTAATCGGCCCTGGAATCAGGTAGACCCAGGTGTCATAGATGTCGGGCGTATGGCGCTTCAACAGATTCACGAGATGCGCGTGCCTGATCACGCTGCAGTTTCAGCTTCAGTAGATATTGCGCGTAAACGATTAGGCGAGGCCCAAGGTTCCTTCTTAAATGCTTTACTTCGCGCTGTTTTGAAGAAATCACTTGAAGAATGGTTGGCACCGCTGGCTGAAATCAAAGACCCAATCGAACGACTTTCGATTCAATATTCACATCCACAATGGATTGTCTCGGCCTATTTCGATTTACTTAAGAGCGAAGCAGATGTCACCGCAGCTTTAATCGCCAATAATATTCCGGCCCAGCCAACGCTAGTCTCTTGGCCAGGTCGTTCTACTCAGGCTGAATTGATTGAACTCGGGGGAGTGCCGACGCAATTTTCTCCGTACGGCGTAAGACTCTCTGGTTCTCCTGGCGCTATACCGGCAATTAGAGATCGACGGGCCGGCGTTCAAGATGAAGGTTCCCAATTAGTTGCTGAAATATTCGCCGCAGTTAGCCAAGGTGCACACAACTGGCTCGATCTTTGCGCGGGACCTGGTGGCAAAGCAGCACTTATCTCCAGTATCGCAGCACTTGGAGATCACACATTTACTGCCAATGAAATTTCGCAGCCGCGAGCAAACTTAGTTTCCCAAGTTGTTGAGTTCGGTCAAGTAATAGTTGGTGATGGTCGTGAAATCGCTAAGAGTGGCCGTACCTTTGATGCCATTTTAGCTGACGTGCCTTGTACTGGTTTAGGTGCGCTGCGACGGCGTCCGGAAGTTCGCTGGCGACGCACGCTAGCGGATTTACGAACACTGACTGATCTGCAAATTGAGTTAAGCGATGCGGCGATTTCAGTGCTTAATCCGAACGGATACTTTGCTTACGTTACTTGTTCGCCACACTTGGCTGAAACGAAGTTTCAAATATCAGCAATTCTCAAGAAACATCCGCAGCTGCAAAAGATTGATCTGCGCCCATATTTCCCGGCTGGGCTGGTGAGTGCAAATGATGATGGCTCACTGTTGCTTTGGCCGCAAATACATAACACGGATGCCATGTTCATGACCATCTTTCAGAAGTCGAGTTAGGCTTTAGTCATGGCTCATCAGATCCGGATTACCCCAAGTATTTTGAACGCAGATTTTGCTAATTTGGGTGCAGAGATTGAACGAATCTCGGTTACTTCAGATCTAGTTCACCTCGATGTCATGGATGATATTTTTGTTCCGAACTTCACCTTTGATTTCGCACACGCATCCGAAATCATCTCGGTAAGTAAGCTGCCGGTCGATGCGCACCTAATGGTTGCAGATGTCGATCAGATCGCCCCGAAGTATGCTGAAGTTGGATGCGCAAGCGTGACAATTCACGCTGAAGCTACAACTGATATTCGAAGTACCTTAAAGGCAATTCGTAGCAATGGCGCCCGAGCATCGCTGGCACTTAAGCCCAAGACTTCACTCGATCCATACCTAGAGTTTCTAGATGACCTCGACATGTTGCTGATCATGACTGTTGAACCAGGTTTTGGTGGACAGAAATTTATGACTGATCAGCTACCGAAGATTGCGCAGGCACGTAAGGCGATCGGATCTAAACCAATTTGGCTGCAAGTTGATGGTGGTGTCTCGCTCGAAACCATCGAGTCTGCGGCTGCGGCTGGCGCCGATACTTTCGTAGCTGGCAGCGCGGTATTTAACAGCGCAGATCCAGCGCAAATGGTCACCATTCTGCGTGAAAAGGCCCAGTCAGCTAAGAATTAGTTACGATGTTAATAGTGACTCGCGATCTACGTACCTGAAGTAAACTGATCCCATGAAGTCATTTGAATCGCTCTTCGCTGAACTATCTGAGAAAGTCGCATCCCAGTCAGCTGACTCGGCCACCGTAGCTGCGGTTAGTGCTGGAGTTCATTCAATTGGCAAGAAAGTTCTAGAGGAAGCTGGGGAAGTTTGGCTAGCTGCTGAACATGAGGGCGATGAGGCGCTGGCCGAAGAGATCAGCCAACTGCTTTATCACTTACAAGTTCTGATGCTAGCTCGCGAAATTTCACTCGCCGATGTTTATCGTTACCTGTAGGAGTAAACCATGATTCGAATAGCTGTTCCGAACAAGGGTTCCCTGGCTGATTCATCTATTGCTATTCTAAAAGAGGCTGGCTATCGCCAGCGAGTTGATGCTCGTGATTTGGTTCTTTTGGATCCGGAAAATGGGGTCGAGTTTTATTACTTACGACCACGCGATATTGCTATCTATGTGGGATCTGGTGAACTAGAAGCTGGCATTACCGGTCGCGACTTACTTATTGACTCTGGCGCACCTGCAAAAGAGATCTTGAGTTTAGGTTTCGGCGGTTCTACATTTCGTTTCGCTGGCAGTGCCGATCGTGATTGGAAGATAAGCGATCTGGCCGGAAAACGCATTGCAACTGCTTATCCTGGCTTGGTTGCGGATCATCTCAAGGACCTGAAAATTTCAGCAGAAGTTGTTCGTTTAGATGGTGCTGTCGAAAGCAGTGTTCGACTAGGGGTGGCAGATGTAATCGCCGATGTAGTCAGCACCGGAAATACCTTGCGACAAGCAGGGCTCAAGATTTTCGGCGAACCAATCCTGAACAGTGAGGCGGTATTGATTAAGAATGCTAGTCAAGCTGATGGCCTAGAAATCCTTATGCGACGACTACAAGGCGTTGTTACTGCTCGACAATATGTTTTGCTTGATTACGATATTCCAAAAAGCGCACTTGATCGCGCCTGCGAACTAACACCAGGGCTAGAGTCGCCAACTATTTCGCCACTTCAAAAGTCCGACTGGGTCGCGGTCCGTGCGATGGTGCCACGTCAGGACACAAACGCCGTCATGGATGATCTTTGGACGATCGGTGCTCGCGGCATCTTGGTAACAGATATCCACGCCTGCCGTCTATAACTTAGATGTTAGCTGCTTCAACATCTTCGCGGGTAATGCCCAATAAATAAAGAACTGAATCCAAATATGGCGCAGTTAAGGAACTATCCGCGGCGGCACGTACTGCAGGTTTTGCATTAAATGCAATTCCCAAACCTGCTGCAGCAATCATGTCTAGATCGTTAGCACCGTCGCCAATAGCAATAGTTTGTTCCAGTGTCACGCCAGTCTTAGCTGCAAAATCGCGTAGTGCTTGAGCTTTAGCAGCTCGATCAATAATTGGTGCCAAAACTTGGCCCGTTAATTTTCCGCCGACAATTTCGAGGTTATTGGCGCGATAGTTAGTAATTCCTAATTCGGAAAGTAGCGGCTCGATCACAGCAGTGAAACCACCTGAAACAACGGCAACTTCGTGACCTAATTTCTGAAGAGTCTTGACCAAAGTTCTGGCTCCGGGCGTTAGTTTTATTTCGCTCCGCACCTGCTCCAAAATATCTTCGGAGGCGCCAGCCAATAAGGCAACTCGCGCTCGCAGTGATGCTTCGAAATCTAGTTCACCTGCCATGGCAGCGTTCGTAATCTCGATAACTTCTTTCTCGACACCGACTTTGGCAGCGAGTAATTCAATTACTTCCTGTTGAATCAAAGTTGAATCTACATCCATCACAACGAGTTTCTTAGCTAATCGGGCTAGACCACCAGGGGAGACTGCAATATCGATTCCTACTTCACGAGCTACTAGAGCAAGAGAAGTACGAAGTTGGTCAACACTGGCTGCAGATACTTGGAACTCAACTGCCGTAACTGGGTATGAAGCCATACGAAAGATGCGTTCGATATTTCCGCCTTGCGCAGTTATCGCGGTGGCGATCTGAGCAATTGCACTTGGTTGCAGCTTTTGCGACAATGCAACAACATGTAATAGACCTTGCTTGGCTTGAATCGAGCTAGTAGCTGAATCTGAAAATAACGTCGCAATGTCCACGCCTAACTTGTTTGCGCATTCATCCAAATCTTCTTCGATAGCTTTGCTATGTGCTGGGCTTAATCCAATCAAGACTGTCAGGATCAAGCGATCGCTAATGACCACCTGTTCGATATCCAAAACGGTGATGGCAAATGGTTCTAGGGTGGCAAAGAGCGCTTGTGTTATGCCTGGGGCATCGGTGCCAGTTAGAAGGATCAGGCCAGTGTGTTGCGCATCGCTGCTCATATGCGCAGATTACCGTGAATTCACGCTATCTTTTCGCTCTATGGCAAGCGATACCGTTCTAACTCTCGATGAAGTAACTGTTCGTCGTGGGGCCTCAACAATCTTGGGGCCGCTTTCGCTGACCTTACGAACTGGGCAACGGTGGGTGATTCTGGGCCCTAATGGAGCGGGTAAATCCACTCTTCTGCAATTAATTTCTACTCGAATTTTTCCAACAACTGGATCAGCCCAAATTCTAGATAAAGCAATGGGTAAAGTTGATCTTTTTGAATTACGAACCAGAATCGGATTGGTTTCGGCGAATAGCACAACTGGTATTCCAGATGATGAACTTGTTCGAGACGTTGTTTTGACTGCAGCATATGCAATCAGTGGTCGTTGGAATGAAAGTTATGACCTCTGGGATGAATCTCGGGCCATCGCGCTACTGACAACTTTTGGGGTGCGGGCACTTGGGGATCGTGCTTATGGAACTCTAAGTGAAGGTGAACGCAAACGTGTCACCATCGCTCGAGCTTTGATGGTTGATCCCGAATTAATTCTGCTTGATGAGCCAACTTCAGGGTTGGACCTGCCGGGTCGAGAAGATCTGCTAACTCGGTTCGCAACCTTTGCCAGTGATCCATCTTCTCCTGCTTCGATTATTGTTACTCATCATCTCGAGGAGATACCAGTCGGCACTACTCATGCGCTCCTAATCAAAAATGGTCAAATCGCGTATTCGGGCGAGATTGATGAAGTTCTAACTACTGCAAACGTCTCTGATGTTTTTAACTATCCACTGACTGTTACCAAAGAAGGTGCTCGGTTCTTTGCTCGCGCAAATCGATGATAGTTGGCGAACATTATTCGCTGAGTATCATTCAGAGCTCGCCCAGATCCAACAGATTATTGCTGCGCAACGCATAACCCCTGCTCATGAAAATGTTCTACGCGTCTTTAGTTATTCAATTTCTCATTACCGTGCTGTCATCGTGGGCCAAGACCCATACCCAACGCGTGGATATGCAACTGGATTCGCTTTCAGTGTGAACCCCGAAGTAAATCCAATTCCAGCCTCACTTAAAAATATTTTCACTGAATATGTCTCTGACACTGGCTTTAGCTTTCCGATTAATGGCGACTTATCGAACTGGGCCAGCAATGGGGTCGCGTTACTAAATAGTTCATTAACTTTAAATCTTGACGATAAAGCTGAGCACCTCAAGATTGGTTGGCAACGTATAACTGCGGCAGCGCTAGATATTCTGGGAAATAACGGATGTGTGGCGATCCTGTGGGGGAGCCAAGCACAAAAATTGGGAACCTCTTTCGCGCCATCACGGAAAGTTGAGTCAGTTCATCCCAGCCCACTCTCGGCCTGTCGCGGGTTCTTCGGTAGTAAACCGTTTACAAAATGCAATGAACTACTGATTGCTTCGGGGCAAGATCCGATCAACTGGCAATTGCCATAAAAGAAAGCGGGCCACGATTTCTCGTGGCCCGCTTCTATTTAACTCTAGTACCTATGCAGTCCAGTTATTAATTGGAGATGATAAGAAGTAGATCATGAATAGACCAGAGACGAAGTACAACAAAGCATGAACTTCTTTGCCGCGACCTTGGAATACTCGGATCAAGACGTGAGTGATGAATCCAGCGCCAATACCAACTGAGATGTTGTAAGTAAATGGCATCAAGATAATAGTTAGGAATGCAGGGATTGCGATTCCTAGATCATCCCAATCGATATTCTTAATCTGAGTCATCATTAGGAAACCTACGATGATTAGCGCTGGGGTTGCCGCCTCGTAAGGAATGATTGCAACTAGTGGCGCTAAGAAGGTAGTTAGCAAGAAGCAGATACCGGTAACGATTGAAGCTAAACCAGTACGAGCACCTTCGCCTACACCTGAAGCTGATTCAATATAACTGGTATTCGATGAGATACCTGCAGCGCCACCTGCAGCAGCTGCAAGTGAGTCAACTAGCAAGATCTTCTGAATGTCATCTACATTTCCATCTTTATCTGCGAGTCCTGCTTCGTGACCAATTGCGGTAACTGTTCCAACAGTGTCGAAGAAATCAGAAAGTAGCAAAGTGAATAGAAGAAGGATTGCAGCGATCAAAGTTACGTTATCTAGCTGGAACGCTCCGAAGAGATCGAATTGTCCAGTGAAGTCGAACTTAGGTGTTGCGACAATATCGGTTGGTACGTTAGGAATGTTTAATCCCCAGCCGCCGTCAACAATCTTTGGTGGGTTACCAGCTGTGAATCCTGGTGCAATGTTGTACATCTTCTGGACAACAACAGCCACAACGGTTGCGCCTACGATGCCAATCAGGATTGCACCCTTAACTTTACGAACCATTAAGCCGATCATCAAGATAAGACCGAATACGAACACCACAGTTGGCCAGCCAACTAGGTTTCCATTCACACCTAGACCTACTGGAACGGGACCGCTCGCAGTTTTGCGAACGAACCCTGCGTCAACTAGTCCAATAAGTGCGATGAATAGACCGATACCAACTGAGATCGCGATCTTGATCTGCGCTGGAACTGCCTTAAATACCGCTACTCGGAAACCAGTTAGAACTAGTACCAAGATGATTAGACCTTCAAGAACAACAAGGCCCATTGCTGCAGCCCAAGTCATCTTCGATGCGATGCCAACTGCAACGAAAGTGTTGAGTCCAAGACCGGTTGCAAGTGCCAATGGATAATTGGCAACTGAGCCCATAAGAATTGTGAGCAAGCCAGCTATCAAAGCTGTAGTTGCGGCGACCATTGCCGGAGCAGGAGCTGCGCCACCAAATAGGAACTGGCCATTTGCATCTGGTGAATACGCCAGAATGATTGGGTTAAGGGCCACGATGTAAGCCATCGTGAAGAAGGTAACGAGTCCGCCACGGATTTCAGTTGATACTGAAGATCCACGTTGCGAGATCTTGAAATAACTGTCTAGGAATTTAGTCAATGAGGTGCCTTTCTGATTTTGTTAACGGAGGTGTTTGCGACTCCGAGCCGAAAGAACGTTCGGCTAACGTAGGGAACTTAAGGCCAAACCTAAGGCTTACTGAGAAGTATTTGAGGTAAGCCGAGCCACGATCCCTAAGAAAATTGCGATCGATTGGCCGATTAATAGGGCAAATAGGGCAGTTCCGAGACCTAAATTCCCACCGAGCAGCGCTCCCAGAACCAAAACTGTTCCTTCAATAGCTAAGCGAACTCGTCCAACTCGGATACCACTCTTATGGTGAAGGGCTGTCATCAGGCCATCTCGCGGTCCCGGACCTAGGCCACAAGTAATATAGAGACTTGATCCAGCACCTACTAATGCGATGCCGACGAAAACATAGATGAGTCCAACTACTGTATTTTCAGCAGGTGGAATGAAATCGATACCAAGTTGAATCGCAGCAGCGATTATTACGATATTTGAAACCGTGCCGAATCCAGGCTTTTCTTTTAGCGGAATCCACAGCAACAGGACGATCGCACTGATTATGAAAGTCAAAAGTCCAATCTCTGAATCAAAAGTCTTAGCTAGCCCTTGTGCCAAAACGGACCAAGGTGCATTTCCCAAATTTGATAGAATTAATAATGAATCGCCAATGCCGAAAATGAATAATCCAAAGAACAAAATCGTCACTCGCGAAACCGATAAGTCCCAACGATTTGATGCTCGCCACGGTGTTACAGGAATGGTCTTATGTGGTCGCAAGAAATCTAGGAATCGAGGGGTCAATGACATTTGCCGAGGATAGCCCACTTCGCAACGGCGCGAGATAGCATTGCGCCCTAATGGAATTCCCGGGCCTAGGCACTTTAATCAATACCTTCACCATCATTGGTGGGGCGGTTCTCGGCGTTCTAATTGGTGCCCGAGTTAGTGAAAAGCTGCGAGATTTAGTAACCGACATTCTGGGCCTAGTAACTCTCTTAGCTGCGGCAAGTGCGCTGATTCCGCTTTTGTCTTCTGAATATATTTCAGCACTTCCTAAAGGCTGGACACTTCTTTGTGTATTGGGCTCACTCTTAATCGGAGCCTTGATCGGAAGCGCATTGCATCTCGAAGAGAAACTTGAAGTTCTTGGTGAGAATTTGCGTAAGCGTTTCCGCGCTTCTAAAGAAAGCCCATTTATCGAAGGTTTCGTGAGCGCCTCGCTGCTATTTGCAATCGGACCACTAGCAATCTTGGGCTCGATAAGTGATGGCATGGGCACCGGGATCGATCAGTTGATCTTGAAATCGACACTCGACTTCTTTGCCGCCATGGCTTTTGCGACCTCCCTTGGTTGGGGAGTTGCCGCGTCTGCGATTCCGGTAGGTATTTATCAAGGCGCATGGACTTTAGTAGGCCTCGGATTAGGTTCGATCTTAAGTGGCTATCAGATTGCCGCCATGACCATTGTTGGTGGGCTTATGCTTCTTTGCATCGCGCTTCGTTTGTTGAAGATCAAAGAAGTAGCGGTTGCAAATTTATTGCCAGCTCTAGCTATTGCGCCAGTGTTCGCACTCGTAGTGCATCAATTCGTTTAGAGCGTCGCGATTTCAATTACGAAACGAAAGCGAACATCGCTTTTAACGGTTCGTTCATAAGCAGTATTTACATAGTCAGCGTTAATTAATTCAATCTCACTAACAATATTTTTCTCGCCACAGAAATCAAGCATTTCTTGGAGTTCAGAAATGCCACCGATCATCGAGCCAGCCATGGAGCGACGGCCAGAAAGTAATGAGTCTGCGTTAACCGCAAACGGGACGCCAGGAAGCCCAATAACCACCAAGGTTCCATCGGTGGTCAGCAACGACAAGTAATCATTAATATTATGTTCAGCGCTGACCGTATTTAGAATCAAATCGAATTTACGTTTAATCAACTTCATTTGAGCCGGATCGCTGGTAACTACAAAGTGGTCTGCACCTAGCTCACGAGCATCCGCCTCTTTACTGGGGGAGTGAGACAACACTGTTACTTCAGCACCGAGAGCGTGCGCGAATTTCACTCCCATATGTCCAAGTCCGCCAAGGCCCATTACGGCTACTTGCTTTCCTGGCCCAGCTTTCCAGTGCTTCAATGGTGAATACAAAGTGATACCGGCACATAAAAGTGGTGCGACTACAGCGAGGTCTAAACCAGATGGAATTTTGACTGCATAATTTTCATTGATTACATAGCCATCGCTATAACCGCCCATTGTCGGCGTAAAACCATCACGCTCAAGACCGTTATAAGTCGGCGTCATTCCATTTTCACAATACTGTTCAAGCCCTTGATTACAGCTTGGGCAATTGCGACAAGAGTCGATAAATACTCCTACGCCGATCAAATCGCCGACTGCAAACTTAGTAACCGAACCACCAACTGCGCTCACTACGCCAGCGATCTCATGACCTGGCACCATAGGAAAACGGGCTTTGCCCCATTCCTCTTTCACTTGATGAATATCAGAGTGACAGATGCCGGCGTATTTAATTTCAATCGCTACATCGCTTGGTAATAACTCTCTACGCGTAAAAGAGTAGGGAGTTAAAGGGGCGTTCTGACTTAAGGCAGCTAATCCACGTACGTTCATGAATTGAAGGGTAGAGGATCTCCCGAAGTATGTCCTGCCCTAGAAACTCGAGCAGTCAACTGACGCATGTGATGACGACGACATAGAACTTCATAGGCCACTTCATCAGCCTTATTGGTATCTCCGACCACAACTTGCTCGCCTTCAGTAACCATAATGCCATTAATGGTTCGTGCATTGTGTGTCGCGCGTTGACCGCACCAACAAAGAGCTTCGACTTGCAAGGTATTTACTCGGTCAGCCAATTCAACTAGTCGAGCAGAACCTGGAAAAAGTTTGGTGCGAAAGTCAGCCAGAATTCCAAATGCATAGACATCGATACCAAGACCATCGACGATGCGAGCTAACTGATCTATTTGATCTGGTTCGTAAAATTGAGCTTCATCACAGATGATGTAATCGACTCGAGATCCAATTGATAACTGATCAACCACAAATCGGTGAATATCCAATTCTGGGCCTACTTCAATTGCCGCACTTTGCAGTCCAAGTCGCGATGAAATTACGCCAACGCCCGCACGATCTTGATTGGTAAAAATTAATCCCGTACGACCTCGGCTTTGATGGTTATGCGCTGTCTGAAGTGCAAGCGTTGATTTACCGCTATCCATCGTTCCGCAGTAGTACGTCAACTCAGCCATGTTGGTAATCCTGCCACATTAAAGCGTAAAACCTTTAATAATCAGCGCCTGCCAAAGTAAATCTGAAAGTTCCAATGAAGTCGCAACGCTAATGTGTGAGGCATCACGATAAGCGACATTTCCACGAACAATACCTGGGCAGTCAAATTGGCAAAGCCATTCAGCCGGATCAATAATCTCGAAGTTGGCTAGTTGTGGTAATCCCAGCTTTGAATTAGCTAAACATTTATCAGCGCTAGTACTTGCCAAGCAATCTGGAATATTCCGCTTTGGTAGGGGAGTGTCGAGTAGATAAACGATCTTTGAAGTGAGCGGTTTCAAGGTTTGAAATGTTCGTTCGGAACCTTCGGCCCACCATTGTTCAACGTTTCGTGGATCGCCTGGTGGGACGAAATGCTCGAACGAAGAAAGAATGATCAGATCTGGTTTGGCTTCAGTTATTCGCGCGATTGCATTCTGCCGCCAGGCTGCGCAATTACTCATCTTGAAAGCACCAATACTCTCGCGCACAACATCAATTGATGGGCAGGCTGATTTGGTCAAAGTGATCAACTTAAAGCCCTTTTCATTGGCTAATTTTTCTAGCGCCGGAAACCACTGCACCGCATGAGAGTCGCCATAAAGAACAACGGTCTTAGTGTTATCCAATTTTCCAAACTCACAACGTGGCGAGACTGATTCATGATAATTCAGATGGCAACCATCGTCATAAGGAGTTGGTCGCGATTCAATGCTCGCTAACGTAACTTGCTTTCCGTTTACCAGAATGGAAGAAGTTGTTGACTGCGCAATCCCGAAGCCAACTAAGAGCGCAACTACCATCGCTGTTGCAGTGCTTAGAACAACTTTTCGAGGTGCAAAATTCTTGATACGCAATGGTTCTTCTACGTACCTGGTGGTTAAGTCAGCTAGAACCACAGTGACTATTAGTGCTGCGATTCGCTCCCCAAGATTTAGACCTCGGGCGAATAGTGCGATAGGCAAAACCAAAACTGGCCAGTGCCAAAGGTACAGCGGATAAGAAATCTTGCCGAGCCAAACCGAAACTGGATTAGTGGCTAACCACCTCAAAGGTTGTGGCCATGCGCCAATGCTTGATAGCAACGCGGCAGTTCCCAAAACTGGCAATAAGGCGTAGGCACCGGGGAAAGGTGTCCGTTCGTTAAACCATAAGGCTGAAACGACAAGCGCGATGCATCCAAAGATGGCTAGTACTCGACTCTGCCTTCTTAAAGCGGGCAACAGCGCAATTAGTGCGCCAATACTTAACTCCCAAGCTCGAGTGGGCAACGAATAGAAGGCCCAGATCGGCGCAACAATTGTTAGCCAAACTCCAAGGGCAAAAGTAATGATAGTTGCAGTTGAGAATCCGATTAAGAATTTTCGAGCGCTTTTTAGCTTCGCCAGCGCGATGATAAATAGTGGCCAAAAGATATAGAACTGTTCTTCGACAGCCAGTGACCAGTAGTGAATAAACGGGGAGGGCGTCGCATTCAGATTCTGATAATCATTCTGCCACCACGAAAATAAGTAATTCGAAATATAGAGCGTTGTCGCGATTAAGTCTCGGCCTATCGACCCGCGTGAGATCGGTGGCAACACTAGCCACGCAAATATGGCGGTAACGAATAGCACTAGGAAGGATGCCGGCAGCAGGCGCTTACTTCGACGTAAGTAGAAAGCTTTGAGTGAAATCCGTCCGTTGGAGTTAAGTTCTTTGAGTAGCAGGCCGGTAATCAGGAATCCGGATATCACATAGAAAATATCGACTCCGACAAAACCGCCCGAAATGAATTTCGCGTGAAATACCAGAACTAAAGTTGCGGCAAGTGCGCGCAGTCCTTGGATCTCTAAAATCTTATTCGTAGCCGATTTCAAATCTTCACCAGTGACCGGATCTTTAGATCTGGGAAAGCAGCCAAAATTCGTTCGCGGCCACCTAGTGCGCTGATCTCTAATAAGACGGCAATCTCACAGATTTCACCAGCCAAATCCGCGATCAATTCAAGAGCGGCAATCAAGGTTCCACCCGTCGCAAGTACGTCATCAATTAGCAAAACTTTGGGATTTTCTATGTGAGCCAAAGCGTCTACCTGCATCTCAAGGCTGTCGCTTCCATATTCCAACCCATACTCACGCTTGATAACTGCGCCAGGTAATTTTCCAGCTTTGCGAATAGGAACGAAGCCGACAGCACTATCAATAGCAATAGCACTGGCTAAAATGAATCCTCGAGATTCAACACCAGCAACCAAGTTAAACGGAGATTCGGTCTGCGCGAATTCTTTGGTGACTAATTCGTAAGCTTTCGGATTTGCAATTAGCGGGGCAATATCTTGGAACAGAACACCGGGAATCGGGAAATCTGGAATCGGGCGAATCAGAGCGAGCGCGTCGTCAATCTTCATGCGCTCTACCTTTCGAAGCTTAAGTTTCTTTCCAACACGTGTGTCCGGAAGGGGACTTGAACCCCTAAGCCCTTGCGGGCACTAACACCTCAAGCTAGCGCGTCTGCCAATTCCGCCACCCGGACGAGTGGTATTTCAAAGGAAGGATAGCAACAGAGGTCACATCTCGCCAAAAGGTCTAGATACTTCACATTTTGGCTTAGGAAATGAAAGAGTATGCCCATGAGTCAAGATCGCCTATCGCTAGAAGAAGAAACAATTCGAATTTGCCAAGAGTTGATTCGTATCCCGAGTGTCAACTATGGCGAAGGCAAAGGTGATGAACGAGCAATTGCTGCCTATGTTGTTGATTCCCTTGCCGAAGTTGGCATCACTGCAACTACTTATGAGTCGGCGCCTAATCGCGTTAATGTAGTTGCGAAGATAAAAGGAAGTGATTCGCTCCGGCCTGGTTTGGTCGTGCATGGACATATCGATGTGGTTCCTGCAGAGGCGAAGGATTGGTCGGTTGATCCATTCAGCGGTGAAATTAAGGATGGCTTTATTTGGGGTCGCGGCGCTGTCGATATGAAAAATGTTGATGCCATGATTTTAGCGATCGTACGCAAGTGGGCACGCGAAGGATATGTTCCGCCTCGCGATATCGTCCTCGCCTTCTTTGCCGATGAAGAAGCGGGTAGCGAATACGGTTCGCGTTATATGACAGCAAATCACCCTGATGTTTTTGAGGGTTGCAGTGAAGCTGTTTCAGAAGTGGGCGGATTTTCTATCGCTCTCAAAAATGGTAAGCGCATGTACATTATTGAGACCGCGCAAAAAGGGATTCATTGGTTCAAGTTAACGGCCAAAGGAACTGCCGGACACGGCTCCATGATCAATAAGGACAATGCGCTCACTGCACTCGGTGAAGCAGTTGCGAAATTGGGAAATCACGTTTGGCCACAGCGTTATACCGCAACGGTAAAGTCACTTTTTGCGAATGTCGCAAAATTAACTGGTAATAAATATGACGAATCTGATTTTCGTCCACTTCTTGAGGAGTTCGGTCCGGCCGCCAAGATGTTCGGTGCGACATTGCAAAACACAGCTAACCCGACGATTTTGTCATCGGGTTACAAAGCAAATGTCATACCGCAGACAGCTTCTGCAGTTGTCGATGGCCGATTCTTACCGGGCTACGAAGATGAGTTCAACCAAACTATTCGTGAAATAGTTGGGCCGGACATTGAAATTGAAACGCTTACTCGCGACATATCGCTAGAAGCCGATTTCAGTGGCGATCTGGTCGAAGCAATGGTTCAAGCTTTGATGGCTGAAGATCCTGACGCTATTGCGGTTCCGTACATGATGAGTGGCGGCACCGACAACAAAGCGCTTTCAGAGTTGGGAATAATCGGTTACGGATTTGGCCCGTTAAAGTTACCGCCGGGTCTAGATTTCTTCTCGCTATTTCACGGTGTTGACGAGCGAGTCCCGATTGATGGCTTGAGATCTGGCGTGCACATGATGGAGCGTTTTTTAAAGAATTGCTGATACCTCACTAAGTGCTTCACGAACAACTTCAGGCAAACTAATTTGTTCTGAAGTCAATATTCCGCGAAGCTGAGCGCTGGTGCGCGCGCCAACAATTGCACTTGTTACACCTGGTGCATCTCGTACCCAAGCTAAAGAAACCTCTAGCGGCGAGTAACCCAAACCATCGGCTGCAACACAAACTGCTTCAACGACACGTGATGAACGCGCATCTAAATATGGTTCTACAAATCCAGCAAAGTGCGCGCTGGCACCGCGGGAATCACTAGGCAATCCATTGCGATATTTTCCAGTTAAAACTCCGCGACCCAAGGGTGACCACGGCAGGAATCCGAAACCTAAAGCTTGTGCGGCAGGAATAATTTCTCGCTCAACTTCGCGATTTAAAAGTGAATACTCAGATTGAATCGTTGCGATCGGTGCTTTGCCACCTTGGTTACTTTGACGCGTTACGCAATGAGCTGTTTGCCAACCCGAGAAGTTTGAAATTCCAACATAACGTGCACGCCCGGAGTTATATGCCCAATCCAATGCTGATAACGCATCAGAAATCGGATTCTCGCTATCCCAAGTATGTATTTGCCATAGATCAACGTAATCAGTACCAAGTCGCGCCAGGGAATTATCAAGTTCAGCCATCAAAGCAGCACGAGAGTTATTTACGGTACGGATTCCATCTGGAAAAGTGATTCCTGCCTTAGTTGCTAAGACAATTTCCTCACGTTTGAAGAGCGAGCCAGCTAGTCCACCGATAACGCGTTCACTATCACCATCGCCATAGACGGCTGCGGTATCAATGAAATTTCCACCGGCATCTAAGTATGCCCGCATTTGATCAGCGGCCTCGTGTTCATCGGTATCGCGACCCCAGGTCATTGTTCCCAGGCCTAGTCGTGATAGAGATAAGCCACTATCGCCGGCACGCCTAAGTTCCATGGCGCAAACCTAGCAAGGCGAGGGCCGAATTACTGCGATAACCTTTCAGGGTGCCAAAAATAGTTTTGATTCGACATGCTCACTCAACCGCCAATGCAGCTGGGGTTCTCTCTGGTCAATTGCCGGATGTGCACTTATCAAAATCGGGACAAGAGCAAGCAGGACGATTGGCAGAACGTCTAGGAAAGTTAACTATTTCCCAAGTTCAATTGAGTCCAATGGATCGCTGCTCGGAAACTTTGGCGCCTTGGCTGGCCAAATATGGAAAGGGCGTAACTGTCATTTCAGAGCCGAACCTAGTTGAAGTCAATTACGGCAAATGGTCTGGCAAGAAGTTAGCAACCCTTTCACGAGCAAAGTTATGGCGCAAAGTGCAAGGTCAACCGAGTTCGGTCACTTTCCCAGATGGTGAAAGTCTGGCGCAAATGCAAGTACGGGCTATGCAGTCAGTTCATGATTTCTTTGCATCTGATTTAGAACTCACCATCATGGTTTCTCATGGTGATGTTATAAAAGCAATTGTTGCAAGTTCAATGGGAATGCACCTAGATGATTTTCAACGAATTGTGATCGATCCGGCTTCCATCACAATTCTTGAGTCAAGTGGTGGCGCAATTAGGCTCACGCGCCTTAATGATTCAGATTCTTCAGTTAGCGAACTATTGCAGAGTAAAAGTAAGCGTGGCCATTTACTTGGCGGGGGTAAAGGCATAACCAAGTGAGTCGGATTGTTTACGATTTCAATCCAGTAGAGCGTTTTGTTTGCGGAACCGTGGGCGAACCCGGTGAACGCAGTTTCTTCGTCCAAGCACGAACAGGTTCACGAATCACCTCAGTTGGATTAGAGAAAATTCAGGCGGCAGCTTTAGGTGATCGAGTGGGTGCGATACTCCGAGAGATTAAGCGTGGCAATCCACTTATTGGCTACTCACGGTTAGGCGTTGATACCGAACCTCTTGAGCAACCAATATTCGAAGAGTTTCGGGTCGGCGTTATCGGCCTTTCATTTGTAACCGAAACCGAAATGGTTTTAGTTGAGTTGCAGTGTGCGACACCAGCTGATTCCGAGGAAGAAGAGTTGGTAGACGATGACGAAGACGAAGCACCAGATTTACTTCGGGTTTCACTTACTCTGGCCCAAGCCGACGCGTTCGCAAAGAGAACCGCAGCAGTAGTTGGTGCCGGTCGCTTGCCTTGTCCTTTCTGTGGAATCCCAATCGATAACACTGGACACCTATGTCCGAGGGCCAATGGTTACCGCAGATAATCGCGACGAGATTCTTGCCGCCCTTGGCTATGGCGATCTCAAAGTCACCGGTCGCCTAGTAGATGCATCGAATGCGACACTCTTCGGTAAAATTACTGTTGGTGAAAATTCATTTAACTGTATCTATAAGCCCGTAACGGGAGAGCGGCCACTATGGGATTTCCCAGATGGCACATTAGCTAACCGGGAATACGCTGCCTACTTGATCAGCGAAGCGATGCAACTGAATTGCGTTCCGCCAACGTTGTTACGCGAAGGGCCATTTGGTTTCGGCATGGTGCAACTTTGGATTGATATCGACGAAGAAAATGATTTGGCTGAGCTATATCGAAAGGATTTACCTGGGTTACGTAACCTCGCACTTTTTGATGTAGTGATTAATAATACCGATCGTAAAATCGGTCATCTTTTACCAACGATTAATGGTCATATCTACGGCTGTGATCACGGCGTAACTTTTCATTCCGAAGATAAATTACGGACAGTTCTTTGGCAGTGGGAGCAATTAGCGCTACTTGATTCCGAAATCGAAACATTAACTCTTCTGGAAAGTGAACTTAACGGAGAGATTGGTGATCTGATCCAATCTCTGATTACCGAGGAAGAGTTCGATGCTTTAAAGGTGCGAGTGTCACGTTTAAAAGCTGCGAAAGTCTTTCCATCGCCTAGCCCAGATTGGCCAGCAGTTCCGTGGCCGCCGTTCTAGGATAGGTCAATGCGTTCTTGGCCCACAGTTGCGATCCCGGCAGTAGATCCTAAATACGCGCTGCCGAAACTGACGTTAAAAGACACACTTTCTGGAACTAAGAAAGCGCTGCCAACTAAGACCCTTTATCGCATGTACGTCTGCGGCATTACTCCATACGATGCAACCCACTTGGGGCACGCAGCTACCTATCTAACATTCGATTTGATTAACCGTTATTTGAGAGCTACCGGCGCAGAAGTTCGATACGTGCAAAACATAACTGACATCGATGATCCGCTACTTGAGCGTGCCAAACGTGACGGGATTGATTGGGAAGAATTAGCTCATTCACAAATTGAACTTTTCCGAAGCGATATGGTCCATCTTCATATCTTGCCACCAGAAAGTTACATCGGCGCTGTTGAGGCGATTCCTTTGGTTACCAAAGCTATTGAGGTTCTTAAAGAGGCGAACAGTATTTATCCAGTAGAAAACGATCTTTATTTCTCTGTTCGCAGTGATGCTGAATTCGGTACACGTTCTCACTATTCCCAAGTTGAAATGCAAGATATTTTTTCTCAACGTGGGGGAGACCCAGATCGAGTTGGAAAAAAGGATGTGCTCGATTGTTTAGTCTGGTTGGCAGCCCGTCCAGGTGAGCCATCATGGCCGTCACCGTTTGGCGAAGGTCGGCCAGGTTGGCATATTGAATGTAGTGCGATCGCATTGGCGTACTTGAAGCCAGATCCAGCAGATGATTACGCCATTGATATTCAAGGTGGTGGCAGTGATTTAATTTTTCCACATCATGAAATGGGCGCCTCGCAAGTTACGATCATGACTGGCAAGCCATACGCACGTACCTATATTCACGCTGGCATGGTTGGGTTAGAAGGCGAGAAAATGAGTAAGAGCAAAGGCAACTTAGTCTTCGTTAGTAAATTGGTTGCTGCAGGCATTGACCCAATGGTCATTCGATTAGCACTTCTTAGCGCCGCCTATGGTCGTGACCGCATGTGGACTGATTCAGTGTTAGCCGAAGCGAGTGCTCGAATGGACCGTTTGCGAAGTGCTCTTAGTCGCAATGAGGTTGCACCTACCCAAGAGTGCATTGCTTTGATCATTGCTAGTTTGGCCGATAATTTAGACACAGTTCGGGCTATCAAAGCTATTGATATTTGGATCGAGCAGACTGAAAGCGGCCTAACAGGTGGCAGTACCGGTGAACTAAATAGAGCCCTTGATACCTTCTTGGGTATCGCGATCTAAACGCCAAAATTTATCTACTGGTAACCTTGCGCCAATGAGCCTGACTAAAACGCCTTCTTTGCTTCGTCAGGCGTTGGCCGAGCGCATCGTAATCGCTGATGGTGCTATGGGCACGATGTTGCAAGCCGCCGATCCAACTCTGGAAGATTTTCAGAATCACGAAGGCTGTAATGAAATTCTCAATATCTCGCGTCCCGATATTGTGGCCAGCGTTCACAATGAATATTTGGCAGTTGGCGTAGATGCGATTGAAACAAATACTTTTGGTGCGAACTGGGCGAACTTAGCCGAGTACGGCATCGAGGATCGAATCTACGAGTTAGCTTTTGCTGGTGCCAAGATTGCGTGGGAGTGTGCAGATAAATTTTCCACCGCAGATAAACCTCGCTTTGTTTTAGGTTCACTTGGGCCCGGAACCAAGCTGCCAACTCTCGGACACACAACATATGAATTCTTACGCGATGCATACGAAACGGCAGCGCAAGGTTTATTAGATGGTGGATCTGATGCGCTTCTGATTGAGACTACCCAAGATTTATTGCAAGCAAAGGCAGCGGTGAACGGTTCACGCGCTGCGATGGCCAAAGTTGATCGTGATGTAATTTTGATCGCCCAAGTAACTGTCGAGCAAACCGGAACCATGTTGTTAGGTTCTGAAATTGGCGCAGCTCTAAACGCCCTTGCACCCCTAGAAATTGATTTGATCGGACTTAATTGCGCCACTGGGCCAGCTGAAATGTCCGAGCACTTGCGGTACCTATCTCAAAATTCTAAAGTCGCTCTTTCGGTTATGCCAAATGCGGGTCTACCAATTCTTGGCAAGAAAGGTGCGGAATATCCACTCGGTCCTGATGAACTTGCTACCGCACTTGATACTTTCGTATCCGACTATGGCATCTCTCTTTTAGGTGGTTGTTGCGGAACAACTCCGGCTCACTTGGCGGCAGTTGTCGAAAAATTCAAAGGTCACCAAATAAAGGATCGCAGTCCGGTAACTGAAGCTGGCGCTTCTTCGCTTTATCAATTCGTACCATTTCGCCAAGATAAGACTTACTTAGCGATCGGTGAACGCACCAATGCCAATGGTTCTAGAGCATTTCGCGACGCCTTAATAGTTGAGGATTGGCAAACCTGCGTAGAGATTGCCCGCGATCAAATTCGTGAAGGTGCTCATATGCTTGATCTTTCGGTTGATTATGTGGGCCGCGATGGCGCCAGAGATATGACTGAACTTGCTAGCCGATTCGCTACCGCATCTACCTTGCCGATTGTTCTAGATTCAACTGAGCCAGGCGTTCTGAAAGCCGGTCTTGAACAATTAGGTGGCCGCAGTGTTATTAACTCGGTTAACTACGAAGATGGCGATGGTCCGACATCGCGTTTCGCCAAAATCATGCCGTTAGTACAAGAACATGGAGCTAGCGTTGTTGCGCTGACAATTGATGAAGAAGGCCAAGCTCGTACGAAAGAGTGGAAACTTAAAGTAGCTCGTAGATTGATTCTAGATCTAACGACTAATTGGGGGATGGCTACCGGCGATATCTTGATCGATTGTTTAACTTTCCCAATCGCAACTGGTCAAGAAGAAACTCGTCGCGATGGCATTGAAACAATCGAAGCAATCCGCGCCTTAAAACTCGAATTCCCCGAAGTGCAAACAACTCTTGGGGTAAGCAATGTTTCCTTTGGCTTAAATGCCGCATCTCGCATCGTCCTCAACTCAGTATTCCTGCACGAATGTGTTGAAGCAGGTCTTGATTCGGCAATCGTGCATCCATCCAAAATCACGCCTATGGCCCGGATCGATACGCGCGCCCGTGAAGTCGCACTTGATCTAATTTATGATCGTAGAACTTATGCAGATGGTGAATGTACTTATGACCCACTGACTGAGTTTCTACAACTATTCGAGGGTGTCGAGGTTGCGGCGACCCGTAACTTGCGTGCTGCAGGTTTGGCCGCGTTGCCTCTTGAAGAGCGACTACAACGACGCATTATCGATGGCGAGAAAGTCGGGTTGGACACAGATCTAGATTTAGCGATGACGCAGGGAATCAAGCCGCTACAGATAATTAATGATCATCTACTTGAAGGCATGAAAGTAGTTGGCGAACTATTTGGTAAAGGCGAAATGCAATTGCCGTTCGTTTTGCAGAGCGCAGAAGTTATGAAGAGCGCAGTTGCGTATCTAGAGCCGTATATGGAAAAGACTGATGACCAAGGTCGCGGTCGCATGCTGCTGGCAACTGTTAAGGGCGATGTGCACGATATTGGAAAGAACCTAGTTGACATCATTTTGTCTAACAACGGTTATCAAGTTGTTAACATCGGAATTAAGCAGACCATCAATCAAATTGTTGATGCGGCTCAAGAACAGAATGTTGATGCAATCGGTATGAGTGGTCTCTTAGTTAAATCTACCGTAATCATGAAAGAGAATCTCGAAGAGATTACAGCGCGAGGGCTAGATCAAAAATGGCCGATTGTTTTAGGTGGCGCGGCACTTACTCGTGCTTTCGTAGAACAAGATTTAGCCGAAATTTTCCCCGGTGAAGTTCGCTACGCACGAGACGCGTTCGAAGGCTTGCGCTTAATGGATTCGATCATGGCGGTTAAACGTGGCGAGCCAGGAGCTGCACTTCCTGCGTTACGCGAACGAAAAGTTAAATCCACTCGCAACATTGAAGTCAGTGATGAAGTCGATACTAAGCGAAGTGATGTGGCACTTGATATTGATATTCCTAACGTGCCGTTCTTCGGTTCTCGAATTGTTAAAGGTATTCCGTTAGCGGATTATTCAGGCATGCTCGATGAGCGCGCTCTGTTCATGGGGCAGTGGGGTCTCAAAGGCGCTCGTGGTGAATATGACGCAATGGCTGAAACTGAAGGCCGCCCACGCCTTCGCGCTCTACTGAACCAAGTTCAATCCGAAGGTTGGTTAGAAGCGGCAGTTGTATATGGATATTTCCCATGCGTAAGCGAAGGCAATGAACTCGTAATTCTGCATCATGAAGGACCGGATAAAGGAAAAGAGCGAACTCGTTTCTCATTCCCACGTCAGCGTCGAGATCGCCGTTTATGCATTAGTGATTTCTTCGTAAGTAAAGAGTCCGGCAAAGTCGATGTCGTTGCTTTCCATGTGGTAACAATGGGCAACACAATCAGTAAAGCTGCAGCTGAGCTATTCGCTAAAAATGAGTACCGTGAATATCTAGAATTGCATGGCTTATCTGTGCAGTTGACCGAAGCGCTTGCCGAATATTGGCATCAACGTATTCGCGAAGAAATGCAAGTGCGTGCCGAAGATGCCCCTGACTTACAAGGCATTCTTGATCAGGGCTACCGCGGTTCTCGTTATTCATTTGGTTATCCAGCTTGCCCAGATATTGAGCAGCAAGTTCAACTATGTGAACTATTGGAACCTGGTCGCATTGGTGTGGAACTTTCCGAAGAATTCCAACTGCACCCAGAACAATCGACGAGTGCGATCATCGTGCATCACCCTGAGGCAAAATATTTCAATGCCAACTGAGGCGCGTAAGGATTTCTACAGCGCAGTCTTTTTTGACATGGATGGTTTATTGGTTGATTCCGAACCTCTCTGGTTAATTTCTGAAACAGAGATGATGGCGGAATACGGCTACCAATGGCTGGAATCGGATCAAGCTGCATGTTTAGGCGGCCCACTAGATCGGGTTGGTAACTACATGTCGGGTTTAATCGGCGGTAAGCGCGATGGACACTCATTAATGATAGAAATTATTGAACGCATGGTGGATAAATTTAAAGGTGAATTACCTTTCATGCCTGGGGCGATCGAGCTCATAAATGATCTTCGAGCGCATGGGATTCCGTTGACTTTAGTTTCGGCAAGCCCGCGATTATTAGTTGATGCGGCGTTGAGTAACTTCGAGGTAAGCCCATTTGTTAGATCGATTTCAAGTAACGATGTGAAAGTGTCAAAACCAGATCCAGAAGGTTATCAGCTCGCAGCAGCTAGCGGGGGACACGACATTTACAATTCACTAGTACTGGAAGATTCGTTAACCGGCGTTACGGCAGCTAAAGCTTCTGGTGCTTGGGTATTGGCGGTACCGCACTTAGTTCCGATTGAGAAGAGTGGGCGAGTTGATGTCACTAGTTCACTTGCTAATTGGAGTTATGAAAAGTTAGCTCTTAAGTATGCGCAGGACAGATCGCTTTAAAGAAACACCAGTCACACAATCTGGAAGGTTTAGTTGGCCAGATATCTTTCTCTATTGCCAATTTGATTTCATTGGCAATGCGAATCAAAGTAGCTTCAGTCGCTGCCAGATCAGCCAACGTTGGAGTGCTTTTAACGAGGGCGCCATCGCCTAAATAAATCAGCAGTAATAAACGCGGCAACACGTTATGTGTCTTGTAATAAAGCAGCGCGTACACCTGTAATTGAAATAGCGCTTTAGCTTCCCAACCTGGCTTCGGTGATTTGCCAGTTTTATAATCAACGATACGAACTTCGCCAGTAGGTGCCACATCTAGTCGATCTACATAGCCGTGCAGGTATAGGTCAGAATTCAAATCGAACTCAAGGTGTAACTCTCTAAAACTTGGCTCGAAAGTTTCTGGCTTTTCCAATTTGAAATAGGTAGCCAACAGCGCATTCGCCCGATCGATCCATTCTTTTTCGTTGCTAATCAATGGCGCTAAGTCGGGTTTAGCGGCTAATTGAGCTTGCCAACGTGAAGGCAATAGTCCAACTGCAGTATCTAAATTTCTAAGTTCGGCAGGGGATTCAAAGAGATCGTGAAGAACGGTGTGCACCAATGTTCCGCGTTCGGCATCAATGCTTGGAGGTTCGGGCAATTTATCAATACTGCGATATTTGTAGAGTTGTGGACAATTTGTGAACTCTGAAACTCGACTAGGAGATAACCGCATATTTGCCACTCGCTCAAGATAGGCCATAGGTGTGACAAAGTTGGGCTGACTTTCATACTCTGCCTGAACTAGGATGCGTTCATGTCCGAAAATACCCCGGCTCCGAAATCACTCGCTTCGCTACAAGCGGGCACTTTCGCCTACGGCGATCGAATTCAGTTAACCGATCCTAAGGGGAAGATGTATTCCTTAACGATTACCGCCGGCAAGGAATGGCATACCCATAAAGGCTGGATCGTTCATGACGAGCTAGTTGGAATTCCAGAAGGATCCGTTATCAGTACAACCGCCGGGTTAAAGTTCACCGCGTTCAAGCCACTTCTAGGTGACTATGTCTTATCTATGCCACGCGGAGCAACCATCGTTTATCCCAAGGATGCCGCTTTCATTTTAGGTTTTGCCGATATTTATCCAGGTGCGCGAGTGTTAGAAGCCGGTGTTGGTAGTGGTGCTTTGACAATCACCTTGCTTCGCGCTGTTGGGGCTGAAGGGTTAGTTCATTCAGTTGAACGTCGCGAGGAGTTTGCCGATATTGCTAAAGCAAACGTGAACGATTATTTTGGCGAAACACCTAGCAACTGGAGTTGTGATTTAGGTTCGGTGCAAGAAAAGGAATTTACCCATCAATTCGACCGGGTAGTTCTGGACATGTTGGCCCCTTGGGAATGTGTTGATATGGCCGCAAATGTTTTGCGCCCCGGTGGCGTTTTCTTAGCTTACGTCGCGACAACTACTCAATTATCAGCAACTGCCGAAGCGCTAAAAGCTGACGGCCGTTTCACTGAACCTGAAAGTAATGAATCAATGATTCGCGGGTGGCATCACGAAGGTTTAGCAGTACGCCCGCAACAACGGATGATCGCTCACACTGGTTTCCTAATCATTAGCCGACGCATGGCACCTGGAGTAGAAGTATTAGCGCGCCGCCGTCGCCCAGCGAAAGGAGCCTACGGTGTCGCGGAAGAATGAGCGCCTAGTTAATTTAACAATCGCGCTGCTGGCTACCAAAAGATATTTAACCAAGAACGAAATCTTTAGAAATATCGAAGGCTACGAAGGTAGCGCCGAAGCGAAAGAACGAATGTTCGAACGCGATAAAGATGATCTACGTAAATTAGGTATTCAGATTGAAGTTGGGGGGCTAGATCCACTTTTCGATGATGAAGCTGGCTATCGAATTCGCCCGGAGAGTTATGCACTTTCATTACGTGACTTAACGCCAACCCAGGTCACGTTTCTCTCGTTAGCCGCCCAAGCTTGGCAAGACGCCGCATTCACTGACCTTTCACAACAAGCGTTACGTAAATTGACTTCGATTGGTTTAGATACTGACTCATCTCAGCTACCAGTAATGGCCCCGAAACTAATTGGTGCCGATGAAAACTTACGAAGCGCATTAGATGCGCTCACCTCGTTAACAACTATTGAATTTGATTACTTGAATGTTCAAGGCGTCGCGCAGAAGCGTCAATTGCAGGTTTATGGAGTTCAAGCGCGTAAATCACACTGGTACTTGATTGGGTTAGACACCGAAAAAAGTGCGATTAGAAATTTTCGGGTAGATCGCATTCAAGGTGACGTAACTCCGATTGGCAAAGCACAAAGTTATGAGATCCCGCCCAGTTTTGAAATCGCAGAACTCGAACCGGCCATTGAAACACCACTTGCTGTCCTGCAAGTCAGACCTGGGGCTGGTTATCAACTTCGTCGCATGGCAACCACTGTCGAAACCGCAGATGATTGGGATCTACTTGAAGTACCGATTTTTGATCTCGCTTTCATGACGAACTTAGTGCTTTGGCATGGTGAAGATGTAATTGTTTCATCGCCGCTACAACTAAGAAGCGCTGTCATGTCTGGTCTGGAAAAGTTGGTGAAAATTCATGGCTAAACAAGAGAGTGGTCTGGCTCGAACTGCGCGACTTTTAGATTTGGTACCTTACTTAACAACGCACCAAGGCATTGCAATCTCGGAATTAGCGAAAACTTTTAATACAACTGTCAAAGAAATTACGGATGATCTAAATACCCTCTGGATGTGTGGGTTGCCTGGATACACGCCGCTGGAATTAATAGATCTCGAATTTGAATCTGGTTTTGTTTCAATCCGTAATGCCGAGACATTGGCGGCTCCAAGAGCGTTAGATCGCGCTGAAGCACTTTCGATTTACATGGGACTCGATCTATTAAGTGCAGAGCTAGGCGCTTCCAATGGTGCTCTAGTTTCTGAGATTGAAAATCTGCAAGAACAACTCCGCTCTCAATTGATTTCAGCGCCACAAGTTCAAATAGAGGCAAGTCTTGCTTCCGAACTGCGTGCGCTAATACTGCGTGCAATTCGTCGGCGCGGTTGGCTAGAGATCACTTATCACTCAGCTGCCAACGATCAAGTATCAACGCGACAAGTAGCACCTTACGAACTATCACAGTCGGGTTCACATGAGTATTTGCAAGGATATTGCGATAGCGCGAAAGCAGTTCGTAACTTTCGTGCTGATCGAATTGTAAATATCAAGGAAATTGCTGACCAACTGTGGCCAACTAACCAAGTAGTTTCCAAGGACGAGGCTATTGAATACCAAGTAGAGGTTCATTCTGCTTCGCGCCAGGTTCTCGAAGTGTTACCGCAGGTAGAGCCAGGCTCCTCAACTGCAACAATCCAGGGCTTTAACGCTCAGTGGATTTCACGAGCGATCCTTTCGCTCGGAGGTCAGGTGGAAGCTGTCAACCCAAGTGAGATTAGGGCTGCGGTACATGCTCGAGCATTGGCTGCGTTGGGAAATTATCACTAATTTCTAAAGATCGAACTGAGCGGCAGCCCTGTTTGATGCGCTAGCGTTTACCCATAGAAGCTGAAACTAAAGGAGTAATTAGATGCCTCGTGGTCAAGAGTTAATCGTAATTCTGATTGTCATCGCTGTCCTCTTTGGGGCTAAGCGTCTGCCTGATTCAGCCCGCTCTTTAGGTCGCTCACTTCGTATCTTCAAATCTGAAATGAAAGAGATGAAGGACGACGACAAGAAAGATGACGACTCATCTTCTAAGTAGTCATTTTCGAAATGTCTAAACGCAACAAAGGCAAGATGCCGTTACTTGAGCATCTGAATGAATTCCGAAAACGTTTTCTTCGCTCCGTCATCGCGATTCTCGCGGCATCAACCGCTGGTTGGTTTCTTTATGACCAAATAATCACGCAGCTTGCCAAACCAGTTTGTGATCTCGCCGCAGCTAGAGCCACGGGTTCTGATGAATGCGGTTCACTTTATATCAACGGAATTTTAGGACCACTCAACCTGCAAATTAAGGTCGCGATTCTTAGTGGTTTTATTGTGGCTGCGCCAGTTTGGCTTTATCAACTTTGGGCATTCATAGCACCAGCGCTACATCGTAAAGAGAAGCGATATTCGATCCTTTTCCTCTTTGCTGCAACCCCATTCTTTGCAATAGGCGCGACCATTGGTTATCTAATCTTGCCCGTTGCGATTAAGGTTCTTTTTGGTTTCACCCCAGATGCGCTGACGAATCTGGTCAAATTTGATGATTATTTAGATTTTGTATTGCGGATGATTTTGTTATTTGGCTTAGCTTTCGAGCTACCCGTATTTCTGCTGACTTTCAATCTAATTGGGTTCTTGCGTGGCGCAACCATCTTAAAACCATGGCGAATCTGGGTATTCTCAATCACCTTGGCGGCTGCAGCATTGACCCCAACATCAGATCCAATAACAATGAGTTTTCTGGCTGGCCCACTCGTTCTTCTATATTTCTTAGCCGGCTTGATTGCGCTCTTGCTAGATCGACGTAGAGACAAACGCAAGCAAACCCAAGATTCAGCAGATTTTGATCCATCCGCATCGCCAATAGATTAATTCGAATCGATAGGTTTACCTCATGTGGTTGGTGGTTGTAAATCCTAAAGCGGGCTTAGGCGCAGCAGCGTCGCTGGCTACCCAAGTTGTTGGCTTTCTACAGTCTCGCGAGATTGCTTACCGCATGATTTCCCCGAATAGTGCTGCCGAAACTAAAGCACTAGTCGCAGAGTCATTGCGAAACGGTGAGGCCACTCGGTTACTTAGCGTTGGGGGAGATGGCTTATTTCACCTTTTATTGCAGTTTGCCATTGAGTTTAAAGTCCCACTAGCGATAGTTCCAGGTGGAACTGGTAATGATTTCTATCGAACCTTAGGTTGGTTTGATCACGACTTGACTGAGTATCTCGAACACTTGAATTCAATCGCGCCAACCTTGGTAGATGTTGGAGTCGTCGATGGTGAATATTTTGGCGCTGTTCTATCAAGTGGTTTTGATTCCGTGGTAAACGAACGAGCTAACACAATGAAATGGCCAAAAGGACCGGCAAAATACAATGCGGCGATTGTTCTCGAGTTTCCCAAATTTCAGCCGATAGAGTTCAAGATTTTTGCAGATGAGAAGATTTTAGAAGTCGAAGCAATGTTGATCGCAATCGGAAATGGAAGTTCTTATGGCGGCGGGATGCGAGTTTGTCCCGATGCGGATTTACAAGATGGACTTTTTGACCTCATGATTTTACATCCAGTTTCAAAGTTAGAATTCATCAAGGTATTTCCAACGGTCTATAAAGGAACCCATATCGAACACCCGCAAGTCGAGGTAATCCGAGCAAAAGCGATTCGCATCGAATCTTCAGCCGTCGCATATGCCGATGGTGAACGAATCGGCCAGCTGCCAGTTCAAGTCGAATCTTTACCGCAAAGCCTGCTAACTTGGCCCGCATGAGCGGCCCGGATCAACTTTCACCCGCCGAAGCTTATGCAGCAGCCATATCACGCGCTAAGCACGCGGTAACTCAGGAATTTATCGATTCCTTCGATTTTGGTTTCGATGAATTTCAGATCGAAGCTTGCCATGCTCTCGAAGACGGTCACGGAGTATTAGTTGCGGCCCCAACTGGCGCTGGAAAGACCGTTGTAGGGGAATTCGCAGCTTATTTCGCTCTCAAGAATGGCAAAAAGTGTTTCTACACCACTCCAATAAAAGCGCTCTCAAATCAAAAGTTTGCTGAATTCGTCGAGCGTTTTGGTGAAGAGAAAGTTGGCTTGCTAACTGGAGATACCAGCATCAACAGTGAAGCCGATATTTTGGTCATGACTACTGAAGTTTTACGCAACATGCTTTATGCCGGATCAAACACCCTGAATAACTTGGGGTGGGTAGTAATGGATGAAGTTCATTATCTGGCCGATAAATTTCGTGGGGGAGTCTGGGAGGAAGTACTTATTCACTTGATGGAAAGCGTGCAAGTTATTTCACTCTCGGCCACAGTTTCCAATGCCGAAGAGTTTGGTGAATGGTTGAATGAGATTCGCGGGAATACCACTGTTGTAGTTAGTGAAGTTAGGCCGATTCCGCTTTATCAACATGTGCTGATTGGACAACGATTAGTTGATCTCTTTAGTAAACCTGGCCAAGTAAATCCCGAAATCCTTAAACTCGAACGCGAAGCAATGCGCAAAGTTCATACAGATCGGCATCGACGGGAGCGATTTGGTCAGAACGAAAGCCGATTATCGCGTGCCGATATAATTGAGAAGTTAAATCGTGAGAATCTATTACCCGCGATTACTTTCATTTTTTCTCGCGCTGGGTGCGATGCAGCGGTAAATCAATGTTTAAACGCCGGGCTGCGTCTTACTAATTCCGAAGAACGTGCCGAGATTAGCAAGACCGCCCTCTATTACACGCAGAATTTAGCTGAAGAAGATTTAGCAGTTCTTGGCTTTGATCAATGGTTGAGTGCACTTGAACGAGGTATCGCGGCGCACCATGCTGGTTTGCTTCCAAGTTTTAAAGAGGCCATCGAAGATCTCTTCAAACGCGGATATATCAAGGCAGTTTTTGCCACTGAAACACTTGCCTTGGGCATCAACATGCCAGCTCGAACTGTGGTTTTAGAGAAGTTAACTAAATGGAATGGTGAAGCACATGTACCCATCACGCCAGGGGAGTACACGCAGTTAACTGGGCGAGCAGGCCGTCGCGGAATTGATATTGAAGGAAACGCTGTTGTGCAATGGTCACCTTCAGTTGATTCAGCAACCGCCGCTGGTTTAGCTTCTACGCGAACATATCCACTTCGTTCCTCATTTACCCCTACTTACAACATGGCGATCAACTTAATTAGTCGCTTCGGTCGCGAACGAGCTCGCGGATCACTTGAATCATCGTTTGCGCAATTCCAAGCCGATCGTGCTGTAGTTGGCCTTGATCGACAAGTACGTCGTAACCAGACCGCAATTGATGAACTCGTAGATTCAGCGCAATGTCACTTAGGTGATTTCAACTCGTATGCATCGATGCGTCGTGAGATAAAGGAACTTGAAGCGCTGTTATCTAAGCGCGGCGGACGCAAGACATTTGATAATCGGCAACGTCAACATCTAGAGGGCGAAATCGATCAACTTCGTAAAGCTTTGCGAAATCACGCTTGCCACGGATGTAATGAGCGCGAAGCGCACGCACGTTTACAGGAACGAGCCGGTCGATTACGTCGCGAGAACGAAGGCTTAACTAATCGCATTGAGAACCGCACACACGTTATTGCTAAAACATTCGATCGCATCTGCGCTGTCCTAGATGAGCTCGGATATATCGAGGGTGAAAAACCGCTGGCCCAAGGAAAAATACTGGCGAAAATTTACGCCGAGTCCGATCTATTGCTCACTGAAACGATTCGCTTAGGTCTGCTCGATGAGTTGAATCCAGCTGAACTGCTCTCAGTGGTTTCCTGCATGATCTATCAATCTCGTTCCCAAGAGGATTTAGCACCTAAAATTCCGCACCAGAATGTGGCCAATGCGCTGGGTGAAATCGCACATGTGTGGGGTCAGCTCGAGGAAATCGAAGAAAAGCACCAAGTTCAAACACAGAAAGCCCCAGATCTCGGGTTCTGTTACATCTCTTA
Source organism: Actinomycetota bacterium (assembly GCA_026393075.1). Taxonomy (GTDB): domain Bacteria; phylum Actinomycetota; class Actinomycetes; order Nanopelagicales; family Nanopelagicaceae; genus Planktophila. The sequence goes on from JAPLAW010000056.1 coordinate 114,946, forward strand.
TCGCTGGGCGAATGGCAACTCACTGAACAACGTCCTTAAGGGCAGCGATATGTCGGTAGGCGATTTTGTCAGATCAACCAAACAGCTAATAGATCTCATGAATCAAATCGCAGCGGCGAGTGAAAAGTTACGCCCAACTTGTCGCGAGGCAGTTAAGCGAATTGATCGGGGAGTAGTCAGTTATATGCTGGGTGACTTATGACTTTAATGTTGCTCGATAGCGCATCGCTTTGGTATCGCGCTTATTACGGAATGCCCGACACTTTGTTGGGTCCAGATGGAACACCGGTTAACGCAATTCGCGGTTACCTGGATATGACAGCGCGGTTGGTTGGCATCTATAAGCCTGATCGATTAGTAGCTTGCCTTGATGGAGATTGGCGACCTAGTTGGCGCGTAGATATTTTCCCAGCTTATAAAGCTAATCGCTTAGAAGAAGAGAGTGATGAAGAAGTAGAACCAGAAACGTTAACTCCACAAATTCCGATCTTGCTAGATATTCTTGATCTTTTTGGAATCCCAGTAGTTGGCGTTGATGACTATGAAGCCGATGATGTCATGGCCACTTATGCCGAAGTTGAACCAGGCCCGATCAGAATTGTTACTGGTGATCGAGATTTATTCCAGATGGTTGATGACAAACGCGATATCAAAGTTGTCTACTTAGCTAAAGGAATTTCGCAACACGACTTAGTCGATATCAAATATGTTGCCGATAAGTATGCAATTCCAGGTGATCGTTACGACCTATTCGCAATGTTCAGAGGCGATCCATCTGATGGACTCCCTGGCGTAAAAGGGATCGGTGAAAAAGGCGCAGCTGTTATTGCGAACAACTTTGCTACCGTTGAAGATGCCCTCGCTGCGGCACATGGCGCGCACGATTCATTACCGCCGGCACTTGCGAAGAAGATTATTGCTGGTGCCGATTACTTAAGTATCGCGCCTAAATTAGTGCGAGTTGCTCGTGATGCACCGCTGCCAAAAGTTGACTTATCAATGCCTAAAGCGCCAGCTGACTTATCAAAGCTCTATCAAATCAAAGATCAATATGGTCTAGGCGCAAGTATTGACCGTTTAATTGCTGCCTTTGGCTGGTAATACATGTTTGCACTCTATTCATTCTTAAGTGGGCTATTGCTATCGGCTGCGTTTAAGCCAATTGGTCTCTGGTTTGCCGCCCCTCTGGCAATCGCGCTCCTGATTTATTCGATAAACAAGAATGGAAGGTACTTCGCATCCTTTGCGATGTTTGCATTTACTTTCAATGCTGTGGGCTTAATTTGGAGTAATAAATATGTCGGAATTACGCCCTGGATCGCACTTGTACTGCTGCAAACTATTTTCTACCTGCCACTGGGCTTTCTAAAACGAATAGGGGAGTCCTGGTATTTCTTTCTTCCGGTCGCCTTTCTTGCGCTAGAAGAGATACGTTCGCGTTTTCCATTTGGTGGTTTCGGTTGGTTGCGCATCGGATTCTCGCAAGTTGATGCACCATATGCTCGCCTTGCCAGCATCGGAGGAGTGTCACTGCTTTCGCTAGCCACGCTTTTACTCGGTGTTGCAGCATTCCAATTGGCAAAGCGGGGAAGTGGCATAACTCTGCCAGCTATTGCAATTGCGCTGACACTTTCAGGAATTTTCATATTGCCAAATAACTCCCCCCGACAGACTTTTCAAGTTCTTGCCGTGCAAGGTTCAGTTCCGAAATTAGGACTTGATTTCAATGAGCGAGCTACCGAAGTTTTCTATCGACATGTAGTCGAAACAGAGAAATCGCTCACCAAAGGAAAGAAACCAAATTTGATTATTTGGCCAGAGAATTCCGTTGATGTAGATCCATTTAACAATCCTAAAATCGGAGCTGCGATATCCTCATTAGTCGACAAAGCAGAAGTTCCGTTAATCATCGGGGCAGTTCTGCGCTCTGATGGACAATTGCAAAATGCCTCAATTCTTTGGGCACCTAAAAGTGGAGCCTCTACAAGATATGTAAAACGACATTTGACGCCATTCGGTGAGGTAATGCCGCTGCGTTCTGCGTTGACATTCTTCTCTGATTTGCCCAACCAAGTCGAAGACTTTTCACCCGGCAATTCAGCTGTAATCCATCAGGTGGGTCAGGCAAAAATTGCTCCAATTATCTGTTTCGAGTTAATTGATGATCGCCTGATTCAAAGTTCAGCTAGCCAGAGCAACTTGTTCGTCGTCCAAACAAATAGTGCGACTTTTGCCAATACGGCCGAAAGCGCCCAGCAATTGGCACTCACTCGAATTCGAAGTATTGAACATGCCAGATATTCAGTCAGCGTTTCGACAGTTGGTATTTCGGCAATTGTCGACACAAACGGCATCGTTTTGAAATCAACCAAAGAGAACATAGCTGCGAGTATCAACGGAGCGGTTGCACTAAATGCCACACGAACTATTTACGATCGAGTGGGCGAGTTTGCTTGGGCGTTGGTGTTGCTGATTGGCCTGGGATTTGGGGCCGGTTTGACCTATGCCGCCAGGGTAGTTAAACGCCGATAAGTTACATTATGTTAAGTAAAAGAAATTAACCACTACCCCTTTTGAGCGTGACTTAGCTCTTACTTATTCGGCGTATTCGGCTATTGGTGTGCAAGAACAGATCAAGTTCCGGTCACCATGAACGCCATCGACACGACCGACGGTAGGAAAATACTTACCGCGAGTACCGATTAATTCGTCTAAAACTGCCTCAATGGTGTGAGGTGCATTTCTAAGGGCTGAACCCTCAACCTCTACTTTACCTTCTATGATCTGGTCAATTTCGGCCCGAATCGCCTTCATGGCGGCTATAAAGCGGTCTAACTCGGAAATATCTTCACTCTCAGTCGGCTCAATCATGAAAGTACCCGCAACCGGGAAACTCATGGTTGGGGCGTGGAATCCATAATCCATTAAACGCTTGGCGATGTCATCGACAGTAACGCCACTGATCTTGGTGATCTCGCGCAAATCAAGAATGCACTCGTGAGCCACCAAGCCATTAGCTCCGGTGTA
>JAPLAW010000013.1 GCA_026393075.1 Actinomycetota bacterium
CCCCCGCCTTGCAAAGGCGGTGCTCTACCAATTGAGCTAGGTCCCCGTGTTGAGCGGGGGGTGGGCCTAGATGGACTCGAACCATCGACCTCTTCCTTATCAGGGAAGCGCTCTAACCAGGCTGAGCTATAGGCCCGCAAAGAATGGATTTATCTGCGGTAAGCGCCAAAGGTTACCCCGAAGTCGCTACTTAACCAAAACTCGTGCGTATCTAAGCAGGTTCTAAACTAGAAGTCGCCCCTGCTTCCTCTGGATTACAAGTCACTGATAAGAGTTGGGCCCCATCGTCGAGGTTTACTAGGCGAACCCCCATTGAATCGCGACCGGTTTGGCGAACCTCTGCCGCTGGTGTGCGCATAACAGTGCCACCTGAAGTAATGGCCAGGATTTCATCTTCGTTGCGCAGAACAAGTGCGCTAACGAGTGAACCACGTGAATTCTCATCGATCTTGGCAGCTTTAATACCAATGCCGCCACGGCCTTGTAGGCGATATTCATCAAGTGGAGTTTTCTTACCATAACCACCATCGGTTGCAGTGAATACAAAAGTATCGCCAGCATGTTGAGCAGTAATGCGTGCCATTGTTAAGAGTTCATCATCTGCGCGGAATTTCATTCCGATTACACCACTTGTTGATCGACCCATTGGGCGAAGTGATTCATCGTCGACTGCAAAACGAACTGACATGGCTTTTTTAGAGACTAGTAACAATTCATCACCGGCATCTACTAGAGCTGCGCTAACTACTTCGTCTTCACCTTTGAGAGCAATTGCAATTAAGCCGCCCGCACGAGGTGAGTCGTACTCAATTAGCGCACTCTTCTTAATTAAACCGGCTTTAGTTGCCAGCACTAGGTGAGGTGCAGCAAGGTAATCCTTAATTGAAAGAACTTGGGCAATTGTTTCTTCTGGTTTAAATGCCAATAAGTTAGCCACATGTTGACCGCGGGCATCGCGCCCAGCATCAGGTAGTTCGTGGACCTTGGCTCGATATACCCGACCTTGATTGGTAAAGAACAATAACCAGTCGTGAGTTGAAGCCACAAAGAAATGATCAACTACATCGTCTTGTTTAAGTGATGCGCCTTTAACGCCACGGCCACCACGACGCTGTGAACGATATAAATCTGCCATGGTTCGTTTTGCATAGCCACCACGAGTAATTGTCACAACCACATCTTGATCTGGAATTAAATCCTCGGCTGAGAAGTCGCCTTCGCTAGCCACAATTTGAGAACGACGATCATCGCCATATTTAGCAACTAGTTCAGCAAGCTCGGTCGCGATTATTTCGCGCTGCTTTTCTGGGCTAATTAAAATCGCATTTAATTCAATAATTTCAGCCATTAAGGTGTCGTATTCATCGTTGATCTTCTGGCGCTCAAGGGCAGCAATACGACGCAACTGCATATCAAGAATTGCGTTGGCTTGAATCTCATCGACATCAAGAAGCTTCATTAAGCCGGTGCGAGCTTCTTCAGGTGTAGTTGAAGCACGAATCAAGGCAATTACTGCGTCGAGCGCATCAAGTGCTTTTAAATATCCTTGCAGGATATGGGCGCGACGCTCTTTTTCGACTAACCGGTATTTTGTGCGGCGAACAATAACTTCAACCTGGTGATCAATGTAGTACTTAATAAATTCATCAAGACGAAGTGTGCGTGGAACCCCATCGACTAGTGCCAACATATTGGCGCCGAATGTATCTTGTAGTTGCGTCTGCTTATAAAGGTTGTTTAAAACTACTTTCGGAATAGCCGCATTTTGTAGAACAACAACTAAACGTTGGCCAAGGCGTTCATTACCTTCATCGCGCACATCAGCGATGCCTTTTATTTTTCCATCTTTAACAAGTTCGGCGATTTTTAAAGCTAAATTATCTGGGTTCACTTGGTAAGGAAGTTCGGTTACCACCAAACAGGTGCGCTTATTAATTTCTTCAACTTGGACAACTGCGCGCATAGTGATTGAGCCACGACCGGTGCGATAAGCAGATTCAATGCCAGTACGGCCAACGATGAGTGCCTTAGTTGGGAAGTCTGGGCCTTTAACAATTTTCATTAATTGTTCTAGAAGTTCATCGGATTTTGCTTCTGGATGAGCAAGTGCCCAGGCCACGCCTTCGCCAATTTCGCGCAAGTTATGCGGCGGAATGTTTGTAGCCATACCAACTGCGATACCAGCGCTGCCGTTAACTAATAAGTTTGGAAAACGTGAAGGTAAAACATTTGGTTCTTGTGAGCGGCCATCGTAGTTAGGTGAGAAATCAACGGTGTCTTCGTCGATATCGCGCATCATTTCCATTGCGATATGTGACAAACGAGCTTCGGTGTAACGCATTGCAGCAGCTGGGTCGTTACCTGGTGAACCGAAGTTTCCGTTGCCATCTACCAATGGATAACGAAGTGACCAATGTTGAGCAAGGCGAACAACTGCGTCGTAAATAGCGGTGTCACCGTGTGGGTGGTAATTACCCATTACGTCACCGACGATACGAGAAGACTTGTAATAGCCCTTATCTGGGCGATAACCAGCGTCATACATTGCGTATAGAACGCGGCGATGAACCGGCTTTAGACCATCGCGAATATCTGGCAGAGCGCGACCAACAATGACCGACATTGCGTAGTCAAGGTATGAGCGCGCCATCTCGACCTGTAGGTCGACAGTCTCTTGGCGATCGTAATCTTTTCTTATTTCGTCCATTTAAATATCCAAGAATCTAACGTCTTTAGCGTTGCGTTGAATAAATGAGCGGCGCGGTTCGACCTCTTCACCCATTAAGACTGAGAATAAATCATCGGCTGCTGCTGCATCATCGAGAGTTACTTTGATTAGCACGCGATGTTCTGGGTCCATGGTGGTGTCCCAAAGTTCTTTAGCTGGCATCTCTCCTAAGCCTTTGAAGCGCTGAATACCGTCTTCTTTTGGTAAGCGCTTACCAGCATCAATACCGATCTTAATCATGCCGTCGCGCTCGCGATCAGAGAACGCGTATTGAACTGGTTCTTTGCCGCCCCATTTTAATTTATAAAGTGGTGGTTGGGCTAAGTAAACAAAGCCACCTTCGATAAGTGGTTTCATAAAACGGAAAAGCAGGGTTAATAACAGAGTGCGAATATGTTGACCGTCGACATCAGCATCGGCCATCAAAATAATCTTGTGATAGCGCAAGTTAGCAACATCGAAGTCATCATGAATACCTGTGCCGAGCGCAGTAATTAGCGCTTGTACTTCATTGTTTTGTAGCACGCGATCGATGCGAGCTTTTTCAACGTTTAGAATTTTTCCACGAATTGGTAAAACTGCTTGGTTGCGCGAGTCACGACCACCTTTAGTTGAACCACCGGCTGAGTCACCTTCAACAATATAAAGTTCGCACTTTTCTGGATCTGTCCATTGGCAATCAGCTAACTTGCCTGGCATACCGCGGCCTTCTAATAAACCTTTACGACTACGTGATAAATCGCGAGCTTTGCGAGCAGCAACACGTGCTGCTGCAGCATCAATACTTTTACGGACAATCTCTTTACCTTCGGCTGGATTCTGTTCAAACCAGGCAGTTAAAGCTTCATTTACGCACTTTTGGGTAAATGATTTCGCTTCAGTGTTTCCAAGTTTAGTTTTTGTTTGACCCTCAAATTGTGGCTCAGCTAATTTAATTGAAACGATTGCTGTTAAGCCTTCACGCACATCGTCGCCAGTCAAGCGATCTTCCTTCTTTTTAATAAAACCTTGGTCTTCGCTAAATTTATTTACAATTGAAGTTAACGCGGTGCGGAAACCTTCTTCGTGAGCTCCACCTTCGTGAGTGTTAATGGTGTTAGCAAAAGTGTAAACAGATTCAGAAAAACCAGCATTCCATTGCATGGCAATTTCTAGCGACATGCGAGCTTTTTTATCTTCGTTCTCAATAAAAATAATTGATTTGTGGGTTTCACCGCGAGTGGTATTTAGGTGTTTAACAAAGTCAGCAATTCCGCCATCGAATTTATAAACCACATGCAGTTGCTCGCCTTTTTCATCAACGTGTCCGGCACGATTATCGGTTAAAGTGATAGTTAGGCCACGATTTAAAAATGCCATTTCGCGGAAACGGGTAGATAAAATCTCAAACGAGAAATCAGTGGTGTCAAAGATTTCAACCGATGGCCAGAATTGAACCGTGGTGCCAGTTGTTGTTGCAGCTGCACCTTTAGCAACTGGCGCTGTTGGAACTCCTAATTTATAAGATTGGTTCCAGGTAAAACCATCGCGCAAAACTGTTACAGCTAAATCTGTGCTGAGTGCGTTTACAACTGAAATACCAACACCGTGTAGTCCGCCAGATACTGAGTAGCCACCATCGCCGAATTTTCCGCCAGCGTGCAGAACAGTTAAAACAACTTCGAGAGCTGGTTTCTTTTCAACTGGGTGCATATCAACTGGAATTCCGCGCCCGTTATCAATTACTTTCACGCTGCCATCGGCCATAAGCGTGACGTTGATTTCAGTACAAACTCCAGCTAAAGCTTCATCAACTGAGTTATCTACAACCTCATAAACCAAGTGGTGGAGGCCGCGCTCGCCGGTAGAGCCGATATACATGCCAGGGCGCTTGCGAACCGCCTCAAGCCCTTCAAGGACGGTAATCGCGCTGGCGTCATAATTGCCCAACTTTTCGACCACAGGTACCGCTCCTTTAAATTTGCCAAAATCGCCCTGGAGGGCGGCTAGGGATAAATCCCGTTGCTAATAGCCAGAATCCTAGTGGTAAAAGTAGTGTAGATCTAGCCGTTATTCGCCCTGTGGGTAGGTTTTAAGCGATCTTTAACTACCCATTTAGGGTTCCTATTAGAAAATGGGTAAAATCACCCGTGATTGGCAAATTAGCCGAAAGTATCGCGTGGGCCCCGAGCACCTCGGATAGTTCGCAGGCCACGCTTCCAACTTGGGCCTTGGGGGCCAATTATAGAAAGTTTATCAACCAAGGCCCCGGGTGCGCTGGCTTGGAGCGAAGCTAAAACATCACTACTGATTAAATTCAATTGAGTTGCCCATGCCGTAGATGAAGTTCTAATTGTTAAAACACCTTCCAGAATTGTAATTGGTTCGGTGTGCTCAGCGATTTCAGCGCCAACAATATTTTCCCAGTTAGCGAAAAGATTTCCTTCGGCGATACCACTTTGCCACTCACGATCCTGAATTAAATTCTTTAATACATCGCTAATTAATTGTGGGTCGGTGGTATTTGGATTTACTTCACGGCTTGAATTATTTTTTTCGTTTCGTGGTTTTTTTATAAATCCAGTTTTGTAAGAGATAAACAAATCTTTGGCGAGATCTCGTTTAGAAATTTTATTTACCTGCCTTCACTTGGCCAGGTGTCACATAAAACTTCGTGCTGTTTAGATCGGCAGGCAGATCACTTTCAACCGCGGCAGTAATGATTGTTTGTTCAGCCATTTTGGTCGCAGCTACTAGTTGTAGTCGGCGAGAAGTATCTAGTTCGGCAAATACATCATCTAAAATTAAAATTGGGTCAGAACCCTCTTTTTTTAATAAATTGAAAGAACCGATACGTAACGAGATTGCCATTGACCAAGATTCGCCATGACTGGCATATCCCTTGGCTGGAAAATCACCGATTGTTAACGTTAAGTCATCGCGGTGTGGCCCAATTAAGGTAGTTCCACGTTCAATCTCTTGATATTGGACTTCTTCTAGCCGGCTGGTTAAAACAGCGACGTTATTTACCGCATCATTTGTTAAACCTTCGGTGCTTGATTTATAAGAGATGCTGGCCGGTTTTACTTCATTTAAGTTGTGATAGTTTTCGGCGACAAAAGGATTTAGTGCGGAAACGAGTGCGATGCGTTCGGCGGTTAAGTTAGCGCCGATATTTATTAATTGCTCACTCCATGGTTGAAGTGTGGCGCTATTAGATCTAGTTTTAAGCAGTGTATTGCGTTGCTTTACAACGCGTTCGTAATCAGCAATAACCCCAGCCAACCGAGGGCTACGAGTAATTAACAAACGATCTAGAAAATCACGACGGTTTCCTGGATCGCCACGAACTAGATCTAAATCTTCCGGGGAGAAATAAACTATTTGGCACGCGCCTAAAATTTCTCGTTGGCTTCGGGTTGGATTTTGATTAATTCGAGCTCGGTTTGCTTTACTCACGTTGATTTCTAAATCTATTTGTAGTGTGCGATCATCTCGTTCAATTTCAGCCCGGATGATTGCTTGAGTAGCACCAAGTGAAATTAGCGGTTGGTTATTTGCGACGCGATGTGAAGACAGAAAACTTAAATAAATTAGTGATTCAGCGATATTTGTTTTGCCGCTGCCGTTGTCGCCAATAAATGTGTTTACGCCAGGTTGAAGATCCAGTTCTAAGTTCTGATAAGACCTAAAATCTTTAAGCGCTAACTTTGTGATGCGCATCTTGAGTATCTATCGGTTTAATAAATTTACTTAAGAGGCATAACGCATTGGCATTAACAAGTAGCGATAGTTTTCAATTGCAGCGCCATCTTGCGTGGTGCGGCCCATTAAGATCGCTGGCTTATTTGAACCAGTAAATGAAATTTGAACATACGGAGTTCCGACTGCATTTAAACCATCAGCTAAGAAAACTGGGTTGAACGCGATTGAGATATCTTCACCAGTTAAAGAAATTTCAATCGATTCGGTTGCTTGAGCTTCTTCACCGGCGCCAGCTTCAAGTGATAGTGAACCGTTAGTAAATTCCAAACGAAGTGGAACTGTTTTGTCGGTTACTAGAGCTACCCGGCGAACTGAATCGAGAAGTGGTGCCACTTCAACAATTGCTGTTGTGGTTATGTCTTGTGGTAATAAATGGCGGTATGGGGGGAATGTTCCATCAAGCATGCGCGAAGTCATTGTTTTACCTTCGCCAGCGAATCCTGCTAAACGATCATGGCTAGCAGCCGTTCCAAGAGAGAGTGAAACTTCTTTAGAGGTGGTTAGTGATTTTGCGGCATCAGCCAAGGTGCGAGCGCGCAATAAAGCAGTGGTTTCTGCGCCTGGTTTTGAGGGTTGCCATTGCATTTCCCGCACAGCTAATCGGTATCTATCTGTGGCTGCCAAAGTTACAGTGTTTTCGTTCACCTCTACATGTACGCCAGTAAGGGTTGGAAGTGAATCATCGCGGCCAGCAGCAATTGCTACTTGGGCAACCGCGGCTGCAAAAGTATCGCTAGCTATTACGCCAGTGCTTTCTGGAAGTTCCGGCAAGTTTGGATACTCGTTGATTGAAAGAGTGGGTAACGTAAATTTTGCGCTGCCGGAAGTCACTAAAACTCTAGTACCGTCTAAAGTGATTGTAATTGGCTTGTTTGGTAGCGATCTAGTTATTTCTACTAATAACTTTCCGGGAACTAAAACTTTTCCAGATTCGATAATTTGAGCTGCGAAATTAGCTTTGCTAGATGTTTCTAAATCTGAACCAGAAAGCTCAACGTTTGAGCCAGTCGCGTCGATGACTATTCCAAGTAGCTCGGTTTTAATAGGGCGAGTAGATAAACTACGAGAAACCCAATTTACGCAATCTGCTAGCGCGCTCTGTTCGACAACGAATTTCATTTGGTTAGCCTTCCCGCTGTAGTAAAACTTTGCAAGTTTTTAATTTTAATAATTGAATAAATTGAAAATTAAATAATGGGAATCGCACAGGTGTTTTCATATAGTTATATGTAGTAGTAGTAACCAGACCGGTTATCTGTGGGAAACCGCTATAACCCCATGTCAGAGGCGAATTTAAACCTTTTAACCTGTGGGAAAGGTTGTGGGTAAAACCGTTTAATAAACCCGAGGCAGGAGAAGGCTTTAACGCTTCAACAGCTTAACTAGCAGTTACCCACATAAAACCCCTCCTTTTCCACAGTTATCCACAACTTATACACAATCTGGGGGTAATTCCCCTCAAATCAGACAAATACCTATTTTTGCGCTTGTTGCTTAATCCGGTTCGTTAGTTCAGTAACTTGGTTATAGATCGAGCGACGCTCAGCCATTAATTGTCGGATCTTGCGATCGGCATGCATAACGGTCGTGTGGTCTCGGCCGCCGAACATTTGGCCAATCTTGGGCAACGAGAGGTCAGTTAGCTCGCGGCACAAATACATCGCGATTTGGCGGGCGTTAACCAACACTCGAGAACGCGAGGTGCCACAAAGGTCTTCGAGGGTCAAACTGAAGTAAGCCGCAGTTTGAGCCATGATCGCTTGGCCAGTGATTTCAGGGGCCGCATCAGTTGGCATTAAATCTTTAAGAACAATTTCAGCTAAACCTAAATCAACACCTTGGCGGCTTAAAGAAGCAAAAGCAGTAACGCGAATCAAAGCACCCTCTAGTTCGCGGATATTGGTAGAGATTTTGCTCGCGATATATTCCAAAACATCATCAGGTGCGTTTAATTTATCTTGGGCAGCTTTTTTACGCAGAATTGCGATACGAGTTTCAATTTCTGGCGGTTGAATATCGGTAATTAAACCCCACTCGAACCGGCTACGTAGGCGATCTTCGAGAGTAGTTAACTGCTTAGGTGGGCGATCGCTCGAAATAACGATTTGTTTATTAGCGTTATATAAAGTATTGAAAGTATGGAAGAACTCTTCTTGAGTACGCTCTTTATTTTCTAAGAACTGAATATCATCAACTAATAAAATATCTAAATCGCGGTAACGGCGCTGGAAAGCTGAAGCTTTATCATCGCGAATCGAATTAATAAAGTCGTTAGTAAATTCTTCGGAGGAAACATAACGCACACGGACATTGCCATATAGCTCTTTCGCATATGCACCAATTGCATGTAATAAGTGGGTTTTTCCTAAACCAGATTCACCATAAATAAATAGCGGGTTGTATGCCTTAGCAGGTGCTTCAGCAACAGCAACAGCTGCAGCATGAGCAAACCGGTTTGATGAACCAATAACGAAAGTTTCAAAAATATAACGTGGGTTTAATTGTGATTGCTCAGCACTTTTACTTGCCGCTATTGAAGTATTGGAGTTATCTTCTCGCCCAGTTCCAGATTTTGGAGCGGCGATCTCAATTTCGACTTCAGGTGCCGCCGGGTTATTGGTAACTTCAAGAGTTTCATCGATAGTTACTGCAATATTTGCCCGCTCGTTTAACTCGCGGGATAAAACTTCACCTAAAACCGAACGCAGGCGGGTTTCTAAAACATCTTTTGCAAAAGCATTCGGGGCAGCAACCAGTAAATTTGTAACGCCATTACCTGGCAACAAACCAAGCGGTTTAGTTAGAGTTAAAAATGCTCGGTGTTGCGGTGCATCAAGTGCGACAGCATCGATTACGCGTCCCCAAAGGGCGGTGAGCTCGAGATCTACAACATCCACCGTCTAACCACCCGTCAATTAACTTGCGTAAACAATCCACATGTTTATCCACAGCCTGTGGGTCTAAAGGAGAGGTTTACCCTTCATTCCTTTAAGCACCTGTGGATAGAAGCGAAAAGTAGAGGCTATTCAGAATAAATGCAACTGCTTATCCACAGAAAATTCCTGCAAAGAAGGTTTAACGGGGGTAAAAAGCCAGTTTGACCGATTTATCCCCAGACCCGTACCGTTACCTCCTTACCTGAGCACGCTTTGCAGCTACGCAAAGCCCCGTTAGATTTTCAAGGAGTCCCCATGACAAAGCGCACCTTCCAGCCAAACGTTCGTCGTCGCGCCAAGAAGCACGGTTTCCGTGCCCGTATGGCCACACGTGCAGGTCGCGCTGTTTTAGCAGCACGCCGTGCAAAGGGACGCACACGCCTTTCGGCTTAATTGCTAACGAAATTTAGACTTAGGTTTAATTTTTCTAATGCTGGCCAAAACGGCTCGTATTTCTAACAGCGCAGATTTCGCTAAAGCTATAAAAAGCGGACTTCGTTCAACGACTAACAGCCTTGTTGGATACCTCCATCTCTCAAACTCTGGCCAACCCGCTCGTTGTGGATTAATCATTAACAAAAGTGTTGGAAATTCAGTGGTTCGACATAACGTTGCTCGCAAAATCCGTCACTTGATCGCGGCGAACTTAACATCATTGCCTACGGGTTCACTTTTCGTAATCCGAGCGCTACCGGCGTCAAATGGGGCAGAGCTAAAAACTGAAACAATTGATCTGATTTCAAAATTAGTTAAAAAAGTTGAGCAAAAAAATGCGGTGAAATCATGAGAAACCTTTTAATCGCACCAATTCATTTTTATCAAAGATTTATCTCACCACTCTTAGGCCCGCGCTGTAAATATTACCCATCCTGTTCTTCTTACACCGAGATTGCAATTGCAAACTATGGATTTAAAGGAATTTCAATGGGAGCTTGGCGAATTATGCGATGCAACCCTTGGTCAAATGGCGGAGTTGATTTTGTAAAAGGCGTACCAACAAATACGCAAAAAACCCACGAGAGAGCACCGGTGCTATATCTATGAATACCATCCTAAACCCCTTATATATTGCGGTTTCCTGGGTTATTAAAACTATTCATAGTTTGTTGTCGCCAATCTTTGGCGCAGCAAGTGGTGTCTCTTGGTCTCTTGCCATTATTGGTCTAGTTATTTTAATTCGTATTATTTTAATACCACTCTTTGTTAAACAGATTAAAAGTCAGCGTGCATTAACTGCGCTACAACCACACCTTAAAGAGATTCAAAAGAAGTATAAAGAAGATCGCCAAAAACAATCCGAAGAAATGATGAAGCTATACAAGGAGCATAAGACCAATCCACTTGCTTCATGTTTTCCAATTTTGGCACAAGCGCCAATTTTCTTTGCGTTATTTACCGTACTTAATGGAATTGGAAAGAACCCACCAGTCCCTCACGGTGTGTTAACTCTGCAAGATGTTCAAAATGCTGCGCAAGCGAAAATTTTCGGTGCACCAATTTCAGAGACTTTCCTAGGCACATCAAATAGCACTGTAAAAATTGTTACAGTAATTTTGATTGCATTTATGTCACTCACAACATTTACAACACAGCGACAATTAATGGTTAAAGGAATGCCGAAAATGGATTCCTCAAACAATATGATGTTGCAACAGCAGAAAATCATGTTGTATTTATTCCCAGTTATTTTTGCAGTCTCCGGTGTTAACTTTCCAATTGGTGTTTTGATCTATTGGTCAACAACAAACCTTTGGACATGGGGACAACAGTTCTATGTAATTAAAAGAAACCCAACACCTGGTTCACCAGCTTATGAAGATTTGCAAAAAAAGCGTTCTTCGAAAAATCCAAGTGCAGCAAATGAAAATATTGATGGCGCTGCAGAAGGATCAGTAATTGATCCGGAAATTAAAGGTCAGCGCCAGCAACCAAATAAAAAGAAAAAGAAAAAGAAGTAAATAGGGCAAAAGCCGCAAATACTATTAAAAACCTACAAATAGGACAGGAAATAGCAATTATGAGCGAGACAAAGACAGTTGTAGAAGAGACCACCGAAAAGGCGTTAAAACCAGGTCAAAAGAGCCCAAAGACAATTGCCAAGTTGGAAGAAGAGGGCGATATCGCTGCTGACTATCTAGAAGGCTTGCTTGATATTGCAGACCTCGATGGCGATATTGATATCGATGTAGAAAACGATCGTGCCGCAGTTGCCATTGTTGGCGGAAAGCTAAACCACCTAGTGGGCAACGGCGGCGAAGTACTAGATGCCCTACAAGAGCTAACTCGTCTTGCTGTGCAGACTTCAACCGGTGATCGCAGCCGTTTAATGCTTGATATTGAAGGTTTCCGCTCAGGTCGCAAATCCGAGCTTAAGAAACTAGCCGAAGAGATGGCCGAGAAGGCAAAATCAACCGGCGAAGAAATCCGCCTAAAGCCAATGAACGCATTTGAGCGCAAAGTCATCCATGACACAATCCAAGATCTCGGCCTAAGCAGTGAATCTGAGGGCGAAGATCCAGATCGCTTTGTAGTTATCTTCCCTAATTAATAACTAACCAATGGAAGTTTCACGTGAAACACCCCTTTCTCAAGAAGAGCTAATTGAGCGCTATTTCCCAACCCGCCAAAACGAGATCAAAAAGTATGCCGAATTTCTGGTTGGCCCAGGAATTGAGCGTGGTTTAATCGGTCCTCGCGAAGGGGAGCGGATCTGGGAACGCCATATTTTCAACTGTATTCCCGTCTCAAGCCTAATTCCAGAAGGATCTCTGCTCTTTGATATTGGTTCAGGGGCAGGGCTACCCGGCTTAGTAATCGCCCTAGCAAGACCAGATCTAAAAATTACCTTAATTGAGCCACTTCAACGCCGGGTAGATTTCCTGGAAGAGGCGGTTGCGCTCCTCGGAATCGAAAATGTGGCTGTTATCCGCGGCAAATCTGAAAATGTGAAGAAAAGCGCCAATTATGTAACTGCTCGAGCTGTCGCCCCGCTTGAAAAATTAAAGAAAATTACCTCTCATATGATCAAACCGGGGGGTGCTCTTCTGGCCATGAAGGGGGAGTCAGCGGCTGAAGAGGCAAAAACCGTGCCTAATGCTGAGGTAATTGAGGTAAATCTGCCCGGTCTTGAGCTTGCACGCATCGTCAAGGTGGCTAAGTAAAGATAAAGGTAGTTAACTACCCTCATGAGCGCCGTTGATTCACGTGAAACAGAACGTGTCAGCAAAACGGTAATCGGAATCCGCAAGTTAAAAGAGCCCATGCCAGCCCCGGCAAATACCCGAGTTTTCGTGGTCGCCAACCAAAAAGGTGGGGTTGGTAAGACCACCAGTACAGTAAATATCGCAGCCGCCCTAGCCATGGGTGGCTTAAGAGTTCTAGTGATTGATCTAGACCCACAAGGCAATGCCAGCACAGCCCTTGGGGTTGAACATAAAGAAAGCCCTGGCGTTTTTGAAATATTGATGGGCTCTGCCGAAATTCAAGATGTTGTGCAGAAAGTTGTTGGCTTTGCTCACCTGGAATGTATTCCATCTAATACTGGTTTAGCACAAGCAGAAATCAATTTAGTTCCAATGGTTGCTCGCGAAATGCGTTTAAAAGATGCGATTGAAGATTTAATAAAATTTAAAACCGAAGCAGGCGCTGGGTATGACTACATATTTATTGATTGCCCGCCAAGTTTAGGTTTATTAACTATTAACGCATTCGCTGCAGCAAAAGAACTTTTAATTCCTATTCAATGCGAGTACTACGCCCTCGAAGGCTTAACTCAATTATTAGAAACGTATTCATTAG
This sequence comes from Actinomycetota bacterium, assembly GCA_026393075.1. Lineage (GTDB taxonomy): Bacteria > Actinomycetota > Actinomycetes > Nanopelagicales > Nanopelagicaceae > Planktophila. The sequence goes on from JAPLAW010000013.1 coordinate 13,207, forward strand.
TTAAGAAACGGTTAAACCCCAACTTAAATTTATCAACCATTATTTTAACTATGTTTGATAGCCGAACAAAACTTGCTAATGATGTTGCAGATAGCGTGCGTCAGCATTTCCCCAACGAGTTAATTAATATTCCAATTCCACGAACTGTGCGAATTTCTGAAGCACCGTCTTATAACCAAACCATTATGACTTATGACCCAGTATCACCAGGTGCGGTTGCTTACATGCAAGTTGCAAGAGAGATAGCGGAGAAGAAGTAATGGCGAAACGTGGTGGCCTCGGCACAAACTTAGATGCACTTATTCCAACATCTTTAACAGTTGGTGGGAAAGAAGTTGGACAACAGAACGAAATTGATATCAACTTAATTTCACCAAACCCAAAACAACCACGTACCGTTTTTGATGAAGCTGCACTAAAAGATTTAATGGTTTCGATTAAAGAGATCGGAATCCTGCAACCACCAGTAGTTCGTGAAGTAAGTGGTGGGCGTTATGAATTAATTATGGGCGAACGTCGTTATCGTGCGGCAAAAGCAGTTGGTTTAAAAACAATTCCGGTAATTATTAGACAGACCCCAGATAATGAATTACTACGTGAAGCGCTTATTGAAAATATTCACCGCAGCCAATTAAATCCGCTTGAAGAAGGCGCGGCATACGCTCAATTGCTGAGTGATTTCAATTGCACACATGAAGAATTAGCAACCAAACTTGGTCGCTCACGTCCACATCTTTCAAACACCATGCGCTTGTTAACACTTCCGCAAGCGGTTCAAAAAAGAGTTGCACTCGGAATCATTTCAGCTGGCCACGCCCGCACACTTCTAGGTTTAACCGATGCTGCAGAAATTGAAAAACTTGCTAATCGAATTGTTGCCGAGAATTTATCGGTACGTTCCGTCGAAGAAATAATTGCAACTGGTGGAAGCGGGAAAAAAACCACAAAACGCAAGACCCGCAAAGGTAACCCCGAGCTAAATGAGATCGCTGAAGAGCTAGGCGATTACCTTGACACTCGCGTGAAAATCGAAGGCACGGCTAGTAAAGGAAAGATTGTGATCGAATATTCCGGCGGCGAAGATTTACAACGAATAATTAAAGAAATTAAGAGTTAAGTTCTAAATTACCGCCACGGCGGGAAATCTCTTGATTCACAACGCCAGCTAAAGCCTTTACGCCCTCACGAATTCGTTCTGGTGTTGGGTGGCAGTAAGAAAGTCGCATCGACCAAGTTCCGAAACCGTCGGCATAAAACGCAGTGCCAGGAACATAGGCAACCTTCGCCACAATCGCTTTAGGCATCATCGCTTTAGTATCAATTTCAGGTGGCAAGGTAACCCAAACATAGAAACCACCACCTGGTTTAGTCCAGGTAGCGCTCTTTGGGAAGTATTCATCAAGGGATTCAAGCATCGCGTCGCGTCGCATCTTGTACTGCTCGCAGAAGGAAGCAATCTGGTCGCGCCAAGGCTGATTTGCTAAGTAATTAGAAATTGTCATTTGCGTGAAATTAGATGGGCAGAGAATTGAAGATTCACTGGCTACGACCAATTTATCTTTTAGCGACTGCGGAACTAGCGCCCAGCCAACACGCAACCCAGGAGAAATGGTTTTTGAGAAAGATCCGAGGTAGATAACATTTTCAGAATCTTCAGCACGCATCGCATTTGGTGAGGGCTTATCAAAACCTAGAAGGCCATAAGGATTATCTTCAACCACGAAAATCTCTTCTACTCGACAAATTTGAAGAATTTCAGTGCGGCGATTAGCTGGCAATAAAACGCCAGATGGATTTTGGTAATTTGGAATTAGGTATAAAAACTTAATCTTGCGACCGGCTGCACGCAGGGTCTTAATGGCTTGGCGTAGTGATTCCGGAACCATGCCATCGTTATCTGTTTCAACGTGCACAACCGAAGCTTCATATTGGCGGAAAGTTCCGAGTGCGCCAACATATGAAGGTGCTTCAGCCAAAATTACATCGCCTGGATCAATAAAAATACGAGAAATTAAATCAAGTGCCTGTTGTGAACCAGTTGTTACAACAACATCATCTGGATTAGCGCGAATTCCTTCAAGCGCCATAACTTCACAGATTTGCTCACGTAATTTTGGATGGCCTTGACCGCTGCCGTACTGCAACGCTTCTTGACCTTGAGTCAAAATTAAATCCGAGACAACCGATGCCATCATTTCCATTGGCAACGCAGAAAGATTTGGCATTCCACCAGCTAACGAAACAATCTCAGGGCGTGAGGCTACCGCGAATAACGAACGAATTTCACTTGCGACCATGCCAGTAGCTCGGTGCGCGAAACGCTCCTCGAGGTTCTGGGGAGTCCCGGTGTGAAAGCGCGTTGTTAGATCGGACATCTGCGAATCATCCCATAAAGAGGCACGAATACGCGCAGGTTAATTACTGCGAAGGCCAGCTTTACGCAGGTCAGAAAGTCGCAACATTCCAGTCTTGGCGTCATCTTCGGATGCTAAATAAAGACGTTGAATCGCAATAACTATTGATTCAGCAATTACATCGCGGAAATCAGCACGGCCTAACCGTTCAGCATCGCCCGGATTCGTTAAATATCCCAAGTCAACCCGAACTGTGGGAGCTTTGGTCAAGCGCAATAAATCCCAAACTTTGGCATGGGAATGACAGTTCACTAAATCGGTGCGGGCACATATTTCACGCTGTACTAACGAGGCAAATCTTTCGCCAACAACTGAATGAAGCGAGTGCAAGTCACTACCGTAGTAGTAAGTAGCTACACCATGAGCGCTCTGGGTTGGATACCGGTCGGCGTGAAAAGAGATAAGTAAATCCGCTGAAGTTTTATTAGCTAAATCAACCCGCTCTTGTTGTGTCGGGCAGTTATCTTTTCCACGAGTTAAAAAAACACTAACGCCAAGAGCCAATAAACGTCCTTCCAAGCGTTGTGCAATGTCATAAACAATTTCAGCTTCTTCAATTCCGAAACCGCTTACGCCGCGACTTTCGCCACCATTACTTGGATCTAAAACAATTATTTTATCTGCCAGCGCCGGCCCACGATTTTTATGTGAAACATCTTCACGTAATCGAACTGGAGCACCACCACTAACAATTGTGGTTAATCTCAACAAGGCAATAATTGTGGCTGGACCGCATTTACCGTCAACAGTTACCCCAACAGATTTTTGAAATTCACTCACCGCATTAGATGTGCGTGGACCATATATGCCATCTACTCGACCACTATCAAAACCCATTTCAACTAATCGGTTTTGCAGAGTAGCCACATCATCGCCATGCATTAGCGCCGGCGTTGTTATATGAAGGGAGCGATCACCAAGTTTCCATCGTGCTTCTTCGAGCGCACGTGAAGTTACATCGTCAATTAGACCAGTAACCGTTAATCCGCGACCCTGTTGAAAGGAACGAACCTCATCTGGAGTTAGCTCTTTCATAATGGCTACAAATCTAAGGAATTAACGGCTTAGATAAAACCTTCGAGTTCTTTAAGTAAAGCTGGCTTTGGCTTAGCGCCAATAATTGTTTTAACAACTTCACCGTTAACGAAAACATTAAGTGTCGGAATCGAAGTAATTCCATATTTAATTGCAATAGCTGATTCTTCGTCAGTATTTAACTTAACGATCTTGATCTTGTCGCCATGCTCATTGGCAATCTCATCAAGGATTGGTCCTACCGCGCGGCAAGGCCCACACCATTCGGCCCAAAAATCAACCAATACTGGGGTGCTGCTCTTAAGTACTACATCTGCGAAAGTTGCAGTTGTGACAGGGGTTGCTGCGCTCATTTTTTGCTCCTTATGGTTACTTCTGGCTAATTACCTATTGCCAATTCCTTAGTATATGTAGGTACTTTAGTGGTGCGATAAGAATTTTTCAGCATCTAGCGCTGATTGGCAGCCTGTGCCTGCCGCAGTAATAGCCTGGCGGTAAGTGTGGTCAACCAAATCTCCGCAAGCAAATACGCCAGTTAGGTTTGTGCGAGTTGATCCGTTTTCTACAACTACATAACCTTCGGCATCAAGAGTTACCTGGTCTTTAACTAACTCATTACGTGGATCATGACCGATAGCAACAAATAAACCAGTGAAGTCACGTTTAGAAACTTCGCCAGTAACTGTGTTCTTAAGTGAAAGCGCTTCTACTTTTTCAGCACCTAACACATCGATAACTTCAGTATTCCAAAGCATTTCGATCTTCGGATTAGAAAGAGCGCGTTCGGCCATAATTTTTGAGGCACGTAGTGAGTCACGACGATGAATCAAAACAACTTTGCTAGCAAACTTAGTTAAGAAGGTAGCTTCTTCGACAGCTGAATCGCCACCGCCAACTACGGCAATTGTTTGATCGCGGAAGAAGAAGCCATCGCAGGTTGCACACCATGAGACTCCGCGCCCTGAGAGACGTTTTTCATTCTCTAAACCGATTTCACGATAAGCCGAACCCATTGCCAAAATAACCGACTTAGCTTTTACGGTATTTCCAGAACCATCTTTAAGAACTTTAATCGGCCCCGACAAATCCATTTCAACAATATCGTCAGTAATTAAATTTGCACCAAATCGCTTAGCTTGCTTTCGCATCGCATCCATTAAATCTGGACCCATAATTCCGTCGATAAAACCCGGGAAGTTTTCAACTTCAGTGGTATTCATTAACGCACCACCTGCAGTCACCGAACCTTCGTAAATAATTGGATTTAATTGGGCACGCGCAGCATAAATAGCAGCGGTATAGCCCGAGGGGCCAGATCCAACAATTACTAAATTCTCTACTTCACTCATGGCTTCACCATAACCTTTCCTAGACCCAATTTATTCCTTATTTCCCGCTGCGCCACGTGAAGAGCGCAACAATTCGGTAATCATAGAAATCTCAGCCACCCGCAACAATTTCGCAACTAAGAAATAACTAGAAGCACTCACCAATAAGACCAAAAACAGCGTTAATAGCCCGTGCCAATCAAAGATGCGAGTGAGCGCAAACATTGGCCCCATAGCTACCACAGCAGCAAAAATTAGTTTTGAGTGCTGCCCCATAAATAACGAGAAATGAATTTTCCCTACGTGCTTTTTAATCAATTGAATGGTAATTATCAGGCCGACAAGGTAACTAATCGAGAATGCTAAGCCTAAGCAAATTGTTACGTATTCATTGTCGACAGTGTTAAGAGCCAAATAAGAAAGTGCAACAGCGATCAAATTAATAATAAATATCGAAACAACTTGAGTTTTGGTATCTTCGAAAGCATTGAAACCGCGTACCAAAATAATATTTATCGAAAATGCCACCAAACCAAAACTAAGTGCTGACAAAACGTAACCCATGTAAGAGGAGTCGCTACGACTAATACCAAAGAAGAGAACCTCGGTTATAAGTGGGCCAAAGAAAGCCAAACCGACCGCGCTAGGAATTGTAATAACTCCAACTAACCGAATGGCTCTTACTAACTGTGATTTAACTTCAGGGAAATCCTGCGCAATAACTAACCTCGATAAATGTGGCAACAAAGCAGTGATTATTGAAATCGTAATAATCGAATAAGGCAACAACATAATTAAGTAAGCATTGCTATAAGGAGTAAAACCAACACCCCGAGTGATTCCCTCTTGAGCGCTTCGAACAGCAGCGCTGGTTGCGACGTTGACTGTTACTAAATAACCAAGCTGTGAAATAACTACATAAACCAAGGTCCAGCCAGCTAACTTGAAAGATTTACCTAACCCGGCAAAACCCAGTTGGAATCGCAATTTAAATTTAGTTCGCAATACAACTGGGATTAGAACTAGCGCCTGAATTATAGCGCCTAAAGTTGTGCCCCAACCAAGAACCGCCACCTGGGTATCGGTAATTGTGTCAGCGCGAACGCTAGGTACGAAGTATAAAAAACCACCCAATAAAAATACTCCGACTAAGTTATTCAAGATCGGAGCCCACATTAAAGGAGCAAACACGCCTCTGGCATTAGCCACCTGCCCCAGCATTGCGTAAAGAACTAAAAAGAAGATTTGCGGTAAGCAATAACGCATGAATGCAACGGTTACCGAGTACTCGTTTTCAAATCCAGCCGTGGTGAATTCAGGTGCATAAATGCGAACCAGCGCCGGCGCAAAAAACATTCCTAGCGCAGTTAAAGCTAGAAGACTTACGCTAATTGTTGTAACTAACCGGGAAGTAAATCCAACCCCACCATCATCATCGGCAAAGGAGCGAATTATTTGTGGCACAAATATTGCAGTTAGTGCACCACCAACAACTAAGTTGTAAATAATATTTGGCATCGTATTCGCTACGTTGTAACCATCGGCAAGCAAAGCAGTACCAAGAGCTGCAACCAATAGAACACCACGAATAAAACCGGTGATTCGAGAAATTATGGTGCCGATAGCCATAACACTAGAGGCGCGATATAAATCTACTGTTTTCATTTCCTACTCCGTCGCACGCGACGAAGAGTCTGCAAAGTTGCCGCGACAAAAAGTAGAACTGCAGCACTAGAAGTGAACCAGGCAACACGTGAATCAACTACCGATAGATTTAAATTTAACTGAGAATACTTAGTGATCGGAACGCCTTTTGCATCAGTTAAACGAGCAGCGACGGTAACCGTTCCAGGAGTCAATATATTTGCCGGTAGCGAAAGTTGTATTTTTGAATTTGCTTCAATAATCACATCAGAAATTCCTACTATTTGAATACGAGAATTTCGAGGCAATAGTTCCAAAGAAGCCTTAACAGGTGTGCTGAAGTTGTTGACCAAAGTAACTGGCAATTTAACTTCAGCTGAAGTTAAACGATATCTACCAGAGATAACTCTCAATTTTCTAGCCGAGCGAATAACCTCCTTATCTGCGCTCTTTAGTAGGCGATCACGAAACTCCTTATTGATATTTGGGTCTAGCAGTCGAGCCATTTGTAGCCGTAAAGTGGTTAGTTCAGGGGCATCGACTACCCGATCTAAAGTAGTTAGCGCTCGTCGATTTTCAGCGTAATCCTCCCGTAAAGAGTCATTACTTTTTAGAGAACCCTTGCTGTATTTACCAAATTTATCGCTGGTTACAGGGCGAGCTAAAAAACTGGCTAAGCGCTGATTCGCGTTGGAGAAGTAGAAATTCAACTCACCGGGAGCATAATTCTTGATTAATCGATAAGCCGGATTTCCGTAAGGCAATACAACCACTTGGTCATTACTACTAATGAAAGAAAATTGATTCAACCAATTAACCGCAACATAGGAACCAACTCCGGCAATCTTTTCGCCGCTTTCTAACCCAATTTTATATTTATCTTTCATCGCAATAACATCGTCGATAAAAGCGGTATCAACAACCCAGATACGAGGACGATTAGCTGGGTAAAAAACTAATTTACCTAAATCACCAGTTGGTGCTAACCGTGTAGCTAAATCGTCGTTATAAAAATAACCACTGAAATTTCGATTAGGTTCAGTAACCAACCTAATTACTTTTGCATCGACTGCCTGGGCAGGCAGATATGTAAACTGCAGACCTAGAATTACCGCGAGAAACAACCAAACCCGTTTCATATCGAAATCTCGCCACTCTTTGCGATCAATTTCTTTTCATCCGGGTAGGCCAACCGTTCTACAATTTCTGAAAGCGGAAACCAAGAAACTTCGTCAACCTCAGTAATTTGCGGAGTGAGCTCACCAGAAACTTCCTTAAAAATAAAATGATGCACCGTCTTATGAATTCTTTTGCCGCCAGCCATAAACCAGAAATCAATTACACCAATGGATTTGGTGATCTCTGAAGTTATGCCAGTTTCTTCTTGCACTTCACGAATAGCAGCTTGCTCTGGGGTTTCACCAGCCTCGATATGCCCTTTGGGTAGTGACCAAAGCAAACGTTCGCGCGATGCATCTTTATGATCAATGCGACCGATTAGAAGCCCACGTGTTCCAGAGAAATCGATAACTAAACCGCCTGCGCTAACTTCATCAACACGTTTTGCGTAGGGACGACGCTCAGGACTCTTTTTATTGGTCGTGTTATTAGAACTCTTAGTAGGTGCTTTTGGAGCAGGCGGATTGCCATCGGTTGGGGTCGTAACAGTTAATGCTTGTGGGGCGCGATTGCCGGGACGTCTACGTCGCCGCTTTTTCTTCGTACCTTCGCTGCCCGCACTAGGTGCCGGGGTCATGGACCAAGGGTAGTCCTCTAGCCTTACCTATTGTGACGAGTCCATTAGGTGCCGCAGGCGAGATAGCTATTCGCTCGCTTATCGAACGCGCCCCCCTGGCCAGTTCGCTGGCCGCTGCCTATAAATCGGCTGGCTACAAGTTGGCCCTCGTCGGCGGGCCAGTTCGCGATGCAATTTTAGGACGTTTAGGAAACGATTTAGATTTCACAACCGATGCTCTGCCACTTGAAAGCAAAAAGATTTTAAAAATCTGGGGCGAAAATATTTGGGATACCGGAATTGAATTCGGAACTGTCGCCGCAAAACGCGGTGATACAACTGTTGAAGTAACAACTTACCGCAGCGACAAATACGATCCTGAAAGTCGTAAACCTGAAGTTGAATTTGGCGACAACATTGCAGGCGATTTATCACGGCGAGATTTCACGGTTAACTGTATGGCACTTGAATTAACAACTGCAACACCTGAATTCATAGATCCATTTAACGGCTTAGCTGATTTAGCAAAAAAAATTCTGCGCACTCCCGTAATACCAGAACAATCTTTCTCTGATGATCCACTGCGTATGATGCGTGCTGCCCGTTTTGCTAGCCAATTAAATTTCGAAATTGATGAATCAACTTTTTCTGCCATGAAAGATATGGCTTCTAGAATTACCATTGTTTCGGCAGAGCGCGTGCGCGACGAATTTACTAAATTGTTAATGTCCAACAATCCCCGCCGTGGTATTTCCATCATGGTTGATACCGGATTAGCTGCACTGGTAATTCCAGAAATCCCAAAACTAAAATTAGAAATAGATGAACATCACCACCACAAAGATGTTTACGAACATTCAATCACCGTACTTGAACAAGCGATTGCACAAGAAGAACGATTAGGTGGACCCAATTTAATAATTAGGCTTGCCGCTTTATTACACGACATTGGAAAACCTAAAACTCGGGCGTTAATCGAAGGCGGCGGAGTTTCTTTTCACCATCATGAAGTTGTTGGCGCTCGCCTAGCTCGGGAACGTCTTAAGAAGCTGCGCTATTCCAGCGAGGTAGTCGAATCAGTAGAAACCCTTACTGCGCTGCATCTGCGCTTTCATGGTTACGGTGATGGTGAATGGACCGACTCGGCAGTGCGCCGATATGTGCGCGATTCTGATGATTTATTGGTTCATTTACATGTATTAACTCGGGCTGACTGCACGACTCGTAATGTGCGTAAAGCTGAACGCTTGGCCAGAGCTTATGAATCACTAGAAGCCCGCATTGCACGACTTATGGAAGCTGAAGAGCTAAATAAAATTCGCCCTGATCTAGATGGTGCTGCAGTTATGCAATTACTTAATTTGAAACCTTCAGCGACAGTTGGAAAAGCACTCGACTTCTTACTTGAATTGCGGTTAGAGCGCGGCCCACTAGGTGAAGAAGAGGCAACTAAAGAGTTACTTGCTTGGTGGCAGGAATTTTCCGCGTCGCAATAATCTAATTGCTGTCATTAAGTAAATAACTGAAACCAGAGTAGGTACTTGCCAACCTTGGCCAGAATCAGATAACAAAAGCGCAGCGATTATACCGCCGCTAACGATTGCGGCATTAACTAAAACATCATAAACCGCAAAAACTCGCCCGCGGTAATAGTCATTAATTTTCGACTGCACAAGAGCATCATTTGTAACTTTGAAACTTTGCCCAAACAAACTAGTTAGAAATGCCGCTAAGAACAAAGTTGCTTCAGTGCCCCAAATTGCCAGAGGTAGCGGACCTAGAACACTTAAATACATCATCGTTCTCATCCAAGTGTGACGACCATATTTCTTAACACCAAACGGTGCGATAAGTGCACCCAGAACTATTCCAATACCGGCGATAGAAAACGCTAAAGCTAATCCCGATAAGCCAGCTTCCGGCTGATTTGGATCATTAAAAGTATTTCGCTCTAACATCAAACCAACCAACGTTAGTGCCGTTAAACCACCACGCTGAAAACCATTAGCGATAATTCCGCGCATTGCATCAACATGAACACCTAGAAATTTCCAACCTTCGCGTAATTCAACAAAACCTTGAGTGAGTGAAGCGGGTTTACGTTCCGCCTCTAGTGGGCCGATTTCTAACTTGCGCAAACGCATTGCCGTGATTGAAGCCAACGCGTAGCCACAACTTGCCGCAATAATTAAATAAGCATCTACGTGATTGGCAGTTGCAAACGAGTCAAATATTTTTCGTAGCCCCAGCCCTAAACCGCCACCTAAAACTAAGAAAACCGAACCACCGGTCACTGCCATAGCGTTTGCTGAAATTAAATTTGGTTGATCAACTAATAGCGGCAAGCCAGCAGATGTGGCAGCCAAAATCAAACGGTTAAGACCAAATGCAACAAGAACCAAGACTGTAAGTTCTAACCCGGTGCGGCCAGTAAATACTAAGAGCGCAATTAAAAGTAAATCTAAGGCACGAGAAAAATTAGAAATTAATAAAGCTCGCTGCCTAGAAACACGATCAAGCACGGTTCCAACGAACGGCCCAATAATTGAATAAGGAAGTAGTACGACTGCAAATGCTAAAGCGGCATTTAACGCACTAGCTTGGCGTTCCGGTGAAAATAGTACAAATGTTGCGAGTGCCCCCTGAAAGATGCCATCGGTTGCTTGGCCAATCCAGCGCACTAGGAGCAGGCGCGATAACCGCGGATGCCGTAGCAACTGCCAGAAGTTCATATTGGCAAGCGTAGTTACTTAAGACCCTTTATTCTTACCTTTAATGAAATCGCAACGCTCGTTCATCGACTATTCACTCGATAAGCGTGCCACTTTGGCAGCGCTCTCTCGAGGCACGGTCAATGCTTGCGATGCTGATCCATATTTGATGCGTGCAGCCAAATTCCACGGTGTTAAAACCACTCGCCCATGTCCGGTTTGCAAACATGTTTCAATGGTTGAGTTGATGTACACCTTTGGTGATCAACTCGGCCAATACTCAGGTCGCATTAAAAGCGCTGATGAGCTGCGGCAAATGGAAAAAGAGTATGGCGAATTTCGGGTTTACATCGTTGAAGTTTGCCGCGATTGTTCTTGGAACCATCTCTGCGTCTCATTTGTCCTAGGTGATGGTGTTGAACGCAAACCACCCCGTTACACCCGAACGCTTGAAGATAGTGACTGGGCTTAACGGGTAGCCTTAAACCATGTCATTTAAGCTCTCGAAACGATTATTTATCAGGGCTGCCATCTTCTTAGGCGGCTTTGGATTCGTGGCAGGTTCGACCTTATTTGCAATTGCTTATTTCACGGTCTCAATTCCAGATCCAAATGCTTATGTAAATAGCCAAGCCACCATTATTCAATATTCCAATGGTGAAGAAATTGGTCGTATCGGTGCTCAAAACCGAACCATCGTTTCTCTTACTAAAATTCCATTGCATCTACGCGAAGCAGTGATGGCTGCCGAAGATCGAGATTTCTATACCAATAAAGCTTTTAGTCCAGTCGGAATTTTAAGAGCTCTAAAAAATAATTTACTTGGCGGATCGCTACAAGGCGGTTCAACAATCACGCAGCAGTATTCGAAAACTGCATTCTTAACTTCAGAGCGAACCATTCAACGCAAGATAAAAGAATTGGTAATTGCAATTAAGTTAGAGAACCAATTATCAAAAGATGAAATTTTAGAGAACTACTTAAATACAATTTACTTCGGCCGTGGCTCATACGGTGTACAAACAGCATCACAGCAGTATTTCAACCGCACTGTAGATCAACTTTCAATTTCACAAGCGGTAGTGCTCGCCTCAATTCTACGCTCCCCTGGTTTATACGACCCAGCATTTAATAAAGACAACAGACCACGTCTGGAGAATCGATTCGTTTATGTTGTAAAAGGAATGGTCGAAAAAGGTTGGCTAACCGAGAAAGAAGCAGCCAAGTTAAAGATTCCTTACATCGCACCACGAGCAACTTCCGGATCGCTAAGTGGGCCTAAAGGCCACATTATTGAGGCAGTCCGCAAAGAGTTGATTAAATTTGGCTTTACTGAAGATCAAATCATGGTCGGTGGGTTGGTTGTAAAAACAACGTTATCTCAACAAGCTCAACAGGCTGCAGTTGATGCAGTTAACAAACAAGCGCCAACAAAAGCGCCAGATAATCTACATATTGGCTTAGTTGCAATTCGTCCCGGAACTGGTGAAATCATCGCCATGTACGGTGGAAAAGACTATTTAACCCGCCAATTAAATGATGCAACTCAAGCGATCGCGCAGGCTGGATCAACTTTTAAACCATTCGCATTAATTGCAGGTCTTGAACAAGGAATCCCATTAACTTCAATGTGGAATGGTGATAGCCCGCAGACATTTGATGATGCTGGCAAACCATACCCAGTCGCGAATTATGGATTTGAAGGCTGGGGGCAAATCTCGCTCTTGAAAGCAACCGCAAGTTCAGTCAATACCGTTTTTGTGCCACTCGGAATAAAAGTAGGCCCAGACAAGGTAGTTGATGCGGCAAGACGTGCTGGCATTCCAGAGTCTATTGCCATGATGCCGACGCCTTCGGTTGTACTTGGTGTTGCTAGCCCGCACGTACTCGATGTGGCAAGCGCTTACGCAACTTTTGCAGCGAATGGAATTTATGCCAAACCATATTTAATCAGCCAGGTTTTAGGTTCAAATAAGGGCGTGCTTTACGAAGGTAAATCACAGACTCAAGAAGTATTTGCCGCCGACGTAATAGCTGACTTAACTTATGCACTAAAAAATGTAGTAACAAGTGGCTCTGGTTTTGCAGCGCTAAAACTGGGCCGCCCAGCTGCGGGAAAAACCGGAACCAGCCAATCAAATGCATCAGCATGGTTTAGTGCTTACACGCCACAACTAGCAGCATCAGTTGCACTATTCCGCGATGACGCCACACAATCTCTAAAAGGAATCGGTGGGCTTACTTCAGTTACTGGCGGAAGTTTCCCAGCTCGAATCTGGACTGCGTTTATGAAAGGTGCGCTTAAAGGCGAGCCAGTTTTAGATTTCCCGGCACCATCAAATATTGGTGGCCTAGATCCAGTGGTATTTACTTCTGGCGGCGTTCAGGTTAAAAAGAAGTAATAAGAACCTAAATTGAAAACGCGCACAATAGTTTTATTTGCGTTTCTAGCTAGTGCTATTTCATATGCCAAATTCTCACCTTGTATTGGCTTCAACTGGGCCACTCCAGGCCAATATATTCACGCTTGTTACTCTGATTTGCCAAGCCTTTTAGGCAATCGCTCTATTGGTAGCGGTGCTTGGGCATTTAGTGGCGATCAACCAGTTGAGTATCCGGTAATTACTGGTTTGGTTATGTATTTAACGGCGCAGATTGCACATGTTACAACAACTTACTATTTATTAAACGCGGCGCTTCTAGCACTTCTATTTATTGGTGTTGCAGTAATTACTGCTCGCATTTGCCCACAGTTTGGTTATTTACTTTCTTTCACTCCTGCAGTTATTGCATCGCTTTATATAAATTGGGATCTCTGGGCAATTGTAACAATGCTGTTTTCGATTTATTGGTTCGATCGAAAACAATATGATTTAAGCGCACTAGCAATCGGAGTATCAATTGCGACGAAATTTATTCCGGTTTTCTTAATTCCGGTAGCTATCTATATTTTCTATCGTAATGCTAATCTCAAAGGTGCCCCCAGATATTTAGCAATAACTTTTGTTACTTGGCTAGCTATCAACTTGCCGGTAGCACTCACAACTTTTGATGGTTGGTGGTATTTCTATAAACTAAATATTGAACGAGTAGCTGACTGGGGATCACTTTGGTACGCGCTCTCGGCTTTAGGCATCGGGTTAACGAACCTAAATTACCTTTCAATTTTATTATTGCTAGCTTGCGTCGCCGCTCTTGGAATTTTCTTATTCTCACTCGACTACATTCCAACTCTTGCACAAATAGCTTTTATCGTTATCGCAGCAGTGACCTGCGTTAGCAAGGTTTATTCGCCGCAATATGTTTTATGGTTGGCCCCGCTTGCGTTAATTGCGTTAATAGATAAGCGTGACCTGCCCGCATTCTGGATCTGGCAAGTTGCTGAAGTTATTTATCACGTTGCAATTTGGCAACACCTAGCGACCGTGACAGGTGCCAGATTTGGCTTGCCCGTCACCGGCTATGCCTTAATCAGCCTGTTGCGAATCGCCGCCACGGTCTTCCTGATTGCCGTCTTGGTCCGCCGAGCCCTGGCGCTTAGCCGCCCAAACAAGCCTGATTCACAGGGCAAATTGGCCGATTTTCTCTTTGAGGCAGGCAAGAGTTACCCTTAGCCCCTTGTTTCACCTCTTTTATATATGTCAGTCCGCTGAAATATATTTGGGTAAATGAGAGCACTAACCCTCCTGTCACGGAAATGCCGTGGCCGTCTTAGTCCAAAGGAGGTCGGGTTAACGCATGCGTCACTATGAATTAATGGTCATTCTCGATCCAGAACTCGAAGAACGTACAGTCACACCATCTCTTGAGACTTATCTCAAGATCATCAAAGACAGCGGAGGCCGCGTCGACAAGCTCGATGTGTGGGGCCGACGCCGTATGTCATTCGAAATCAACAAAAAAGGCGAAGGCATCTACGCAGTTGTAGATATGCACTGTGAGCCCGCTGCGGTCAAAGAATTGGACCGTCAACTTAACTTGAACGAATCCGTTCTACGCACAAAGGTTATTCGTCCCGAATAATCTCCACATCCTTGTTGGTGGCATCTAGAAAATGTTGCCGAGGGGATGTAATTTAAAAGTATGGACTCCACCAGTAGAGACCACCCAGAGTAGATATAGAAGAGAGAAGAGGAAAAAATGGCAGCAGGAGATACAACAATCACAATGATCGGCAACCTCGTTGACGATCCCGAGCTACGTTT
>JAPLAW010000024.1 GCA_026393075.1 Actinomycetota bacterium
ATCGCAAGTATCAGCAGTCACAACATCGAAGTCGTATTGCTCGTAACCACAATATGGCGCCATCTTGCGTAGATCCCAAGGCAAACCAGTTGAACGAAGAACTGGGCCAGTAATACCAAGAGTGGTTGCGCCAGCTAGATCTAAGTAACCAATGCCTTCGGTGCGCTTCATCCAGATTGAGTTACCAACCAGAAGTTTTTCGTTATCTTTAAAGTTTTTACGAAGTTCAGCAACGGTCTCGCGAATCTTGGCGATTGCACCCTTTGGTAGATCTTGGGCAACGCCACCTGGGCGCACATAGGCCATATTCATACGCAAACCTGAAACTAATTCGAAGATATCAAGCACTCTCTCGCGCTCGCGGAAGCAGAAGATCATCGGTGAAAGAGCGCCTAGTTCGAGGGCGCCGGTACCTAGAGCAACCATGTGAGAAGAAATGCGGTTGAACTCCATCATCATCACGCGAATTTGGTTTGCGCGTTCTGGAGCTTCGATACCTAGAAGTTTTTCAACGCCTAAGCAATAGGCAGTTTCATTGAAAATTGGTGATAAATAATCCATGCGAGTTACGAAAGTTACGCCTTGAGTCCAGCTGCGATATTCAGTGTTCTTTTCAATGCCGGTATGTAAGTAACCGATTCCGCAGCGAACTTCGGTAACAGTTTCGCCTTCAAGTTCTAGAACTAAACGAAGTACACCGTGAGTTGATGGGTGCTGTGGACCCATGTTTACGACAACGCGCTCTTCTTTCGCCTGCCCAATTTCAGTAACTAGTGAATCCCAATCGCCACCAGTAACTGAGAAAACAGTTCCTTCGGTAGTTTCGCGAGATGATGCGTATGGATCTACGTATGTGCTCACTTGTATGACCTACGTTCACTCGGTGGCGGTACAGTTGCGCCTTTGTACTCAACTGGAATTCCGCCGAGTGCATAATCCTTACGTTGTGGGTGTCCTTGCCAATCATCTGGCATCAAAATACGAGTCAGCCCTGGGTGGCCATCGAAAATAATTCCGAACATGTCAAAAGTTTCGCGTTCGTTCCAGTTGTTGCCAGCCCAAACTTCAACAAGTGAAGGTATGTGTGGATCAGAATCAGGAACGCTAACTTCAAGACGCATGCGTTGATTGTTAGTCATTGAAAGCAATGGATAAACGGCGTGCAGTTCGCGATTGGTATCGGCTGGATAATGAACGCCACTAACACCTAAGCAGTTTTCAAACTTAAGGCGATCGCGCAAAATCAGCGAAACTTCAACTAGACGTTCGCGTTTGATGTGAAGAGTTAATTCACCACGATCGACAACTACCCGCTCAATCGCATCAGCAAAATCAGGATAAGCACGCTCTAGATCATCAGCTACTTGATCAAAATACCCTCCGTAAGGACGTTCGGTAGAGCCTGGGCTTACTTGATTGCGAACTAGCCCGCCATAACCTGAAGTATCGCCTGTGCCGTGAGTTCCGAAAGAACCGCGCTCGTCATTACTCATTACGCTAACAACCCCTTCATTTGATGGGTTGGCAGGGCTGCAAGAGCTGCGGCTTCAACGTTTTTAATAACTAATTCACGGTTTGGACCAAGCTTTTCAACATAAATTTGATCGTGCAGTTTAAGAATTGCATCCATCAACATTTCTGGACGTGGTGGGCAACCAGGTAGATAAATATCAACTGGTACTACGTGATCAACACCTTGCACGATTGCATAGTTGTTAAACATTCCGCCGGAAGATGCGCATGCACCCATTGCGATAACCCATTTTGGCGCTGCCATTTGATCATAAATCTGGCGAAGCACTGGTGCCATCTTGTTTGAAACTCGACCAGCAACAATCATTAAATCTGCTTGTCGTGGGGATGCGCGGAAAACTTCCATTCCGAAACGAGCTAAGTCATAACGACCAGCACCGGCTGCCATCATTTCAATTGCACAACAAGCCAAACCAAAAGTTGCTGGCCACAGTGAGTTCTTGCGCATGTAACCGGCAAGTTTTTCAACTGAGGTTAATAAAAACCCACTAGGTAATTTTTCTTCTAGACCCATTTTAAATTAATCCCATTCCAATCCACCGCGGCGCCAGACATAGGTAAAAGCTACAAAAACTGTGGCGATGAAAATTCCCATTTCAACTAATCCGAATAGGCCTAGTTGATCAAAAGTCACTGCCCAGGGATAAAGGAAAACAATTTCAATATCAAAAATAATAAAAAGCATCGCAGTTAAGAAGTATTTAACTGGGAAACGACCACCTTCGGCAGCTTGTGGAGAAGGTTCGATTCCGCATTCATATGCATCGAGTTTGGCTCGGTTGTAGCGAGCTGGACCGGTAAGTAATGAAATACCGACTGAGAAGATGGCGAATCCGAGGCCGATCGCCCCGATTACCAGAATCGGGATATACGGATTACTTGTTCCAATCACAGGCGTAATCCTATTCTCGGGTAAGCGGTACTTATGGTTAGGCCATGCTCTGATTGATTCGGCCAAGTAGACATAGGCATCGGGATTTGAGGAAGTTTTGCGGGCAATGAAGGGCAGAGCGCGCATCAAATAATTGCTATAAATGGTACGAAACGGGCGCCAAACTGGAGCACTAAATTCGCAGATCACGATGCGGCCACCGCTCTTGGTCACACGGAGCATCTCGCGCAAGGCGAGGTCGAAATCATTGGTATTGCGCAGGCCAAAAGAGATGGTCACAAGGTCAAATTCGCCATCTTTGAAGGGCAGATTCAAGGCATCGGCCTTAGTAAATGGCAGATGTGGGCGGGCTTTGCGACCAGCGGCCAGCATCCCTTCAGAAAAATCAGCTGGGATCACATCGGCCCCGGCGGCTGCCAGTGGTTGCGATGATGAACCAGTTCCGGCAGCCAGATCAAGAATCTTCATGCCGGCCTTTGGGGCGATGATTGCAGTCGTTGAGCGGCGCCAAGCTTTAGTGCGACCCAAACTGAGCAGGTCATTGACTAAGTCATAGCGTTTGGCAACGCCATCGAACATCGCCGCTACTTCATCGGGGTCTTTATTGAGATTAGCGCGCGACATAGGAGCATTCTCTCTGAAGGTAGGCTCGGCTACAACTTAAAGCACGAGTTATTCAAGATTTTCACTCCAGGAAAGGGCGCCAAGATGATTTCAATCAATACCGTCCGCTTGGGTGAGCACTTGCCGTTATTAGAGCTTATGTCAGCAGATGCCCCGATAGCTTGGGTGCGCGGTGGTGATGGCTTAGTTGGTTGGGGTGTTCATGCCAGCACAAAAGTTAGCGGTGCTAATCGATTTAGCGATGCGCGCACTTGGTGGCATAACCAAGTTGAGACTTTCTCGGTTGCCGATGCCGTACACGCAAGTGGCACTGGGCCAGTTTTATTTACCTCGTTTTCATTTTCAGAATCTGAAGAATCAGTTTTAGTAATTCCTAAAGTCATTGTTGGTCAGCGCAATGGAAAATCTTGGTTAACTTGGATTGGCGATATTGCGCAACCAATATTGCCAACTAATAAAACAATTTCAATATCTGCGAATCTAACTTGGCAAGATGAGCCAATTAGTCAGAGCGACTGGGAAGACCAAGTAACCAAGTTGGTTCGAGAAATTCAAGGTGGCAATGTAGATAAAGTTGTTTTAGCGCGTGATCAAAGCGCAAAAGCAGATAGTGATATTGATGTTCGCCACGTCTTGCGTAATTTAGCGCGTGAATATCCATCAACTTGGAATTTCGCTATTGCCGGTTTAGTTGGCGCTACCCCTGAACTATTGCTGCGCTTAAGCAAAGGTATGGTTACATCGCGCGTATTAGCGGGCACGATTAGTAAAACCGGCGATGATGAACGCGACTTAGCGCTAGCTGGTTCGCTGGCTCGTTCTTCAAAAGATCTCGAAGAGCACAACTACGCAGTGCGCTCAGTAGCCGATGCGCTTGAACCATTCTGCTCATCAACTAACGTTCCCGAATCGCCGTTTGTATTGCACTTAACCAATCTCATGCACTTAGCTACCGATGTAACCGGGGCTTTAGTTGAGACAACTAAGCAGGTTGATAGCTTCTCATTACTAGAAAAATTACATCCATCTGCAGCTGTTTGTGGCACACCAACCCAAAAAGCGCTCGAGTTAATTAACGCTAATGAAGGTATAAATCGTGGCCGATATGCCGGTCCAGTGGGTTGGATAGATGCTTCAGGTGACGGCGAGCTTGGCATTGCGCTGCGTTGTGGTCAGATTTCTGGCAAAGAAATTCGAATTTTTGCGGGCTGTGGAATTGTTAATGGTTCATTGCCAGCAAAAGAGTTAGCTGAAAGCGAAGCGAAATTTGCGCCAATGCGCAGCGCCCTAAATTGATTCTAGATTTGCAACTAAAGCTTTTAATTGTGCTGCATTATTTTCACGGCTAGGCATCTGGCAAACCAATACTGAAATTCCCGAGATTGGTTTAGCGAGCTCACTCTTTAACTCGGCAAATGACGAAATAGTCTTCGCGCTTTTGCCAAGTCCGGCCGCTATTTTTTCTAAATCTAAACCGTGTGGAGTTCCGAATACCGTTTCAAATCCGGCTACACCTGCTTGTGGCAAAGTTGAGAAAATTCCGCCACCATCATTATTAATTGCGATGATGCGCAAGTTAGCCGAAGTATTTCCAACTAGCCCAGTTAAGTCATGCAAGAAAGCTAAGTCACCAATAATTGCGGTTGCACTTTCTCGCGCAGTTGCGATTCCGAGCGCCGTTGAGATGTTTCCATCAATGCCAGCTAGACCACGATTGGCAAAAGTTTCAACACCGGTGCGAGCTGAAGCAAAACTCTCTAGATCACGAATCGGCCGTGATGACGCAATGAAGACGGCCCCTGCTAATTGCTCTGCTAATTCACGAGCCAGAGAGCTTTCTGACCAATTAGAGATATCTGCAACTAACTTCGAAGTGCGTTGACTTAGCTTCTGCCATTGTTCATGCCATTCGGCATCAGCTGGCTTTGAAATAACTTTGGGGGCGGCAATAAATCGTTGATCTGCAACGCGATAAGTATCGACAGTTGCCATGCGCGGATCAATCACAATCTGAGTTTTAGCCGATGCGATAAGCGCATTTATTGGGCGCGAAAGCGTAGTGCGGCCAATGATAACAACCGAATCGGGGCATAAGTTCTTACGAATTGCAGGTGAGGTTAAGAAGAGTGCGGCATGCGAAATTGCTTCCGGGAAAGAAAGTGGATCTTCGGCTACTACTGGCCACTCTAAATCAGAAGCAATTTGAGTAACTTCAGCAACTGTCAGGCCGCCACGATCATGCCCAATAACGAGTACGCCTCTGGTGGTATTTACTTTCAAAGTTCCGGCTGACTTACCAGCAGGTTTAGTTTTAGGCGCGACTTTAATTTCGCTAAGCCAGTCGCTTTGATCATCTGGCAATAGTGGTTCATCAAATTGTAGATTCAAGTGAACTGGACCGCGATGAAGTGAATCAAGTGGCAACTCAAGTGGGAAAACTCCCCCAGAAACATCAGCAAAGTAGCGAACTGCCCCACCGAAAATGCGCGCTTGCTCTGTGGTTTGGTTGGCCCCAGTGCGTCGCAAAATAGCTGGCCGGTCTGCAGTTAGAACGAGTAATGGCACATTGCTGTGATGTGCTTCTAGAACTGCAGGATGATAATTCGCAACCGCAGTGCCACTTGTACAAACAATCGGAACCGGCCGACCACTTGCTTTAGCTAAACCTAATGCGAAGTAGGCAGCTGATCTTTCATCAATTCGAATATGTAACTTAAGAAAACCTTTTTCAGCAGCAGCAAACATGGCCAGTGATAAAGGTGCGTTGCGTGATCCTGGCGAAATTACTGCATCAGTGATGCCGGCTTCAATTAATTGATGAACAACGACACGGGCAAGCGAAGTGGAAGTATTCACCAGTTCCAGCCTCTCGCTTTAATTTCACGTTCGGCACCAGCGTAAAAAGCACGTTTTGTGCGCTCTTTCCACCAAGTCAACCGTTCAACTGGCACAGCATACTTCGCCAGTAATTCGACGTTTGGTGAAACTGAATGAACAGCTAGTTCACCATTTTTCAGTGGCAGTTCTGCAATATCTGCGCTTAATAACTGGCCCGTTGCTAACCCGCAGGCATAATCAAGTGACGGCAATGAGGCGGCAAGTTGCAACCCATAACTAATTCCGACTGCACTATCTAACGCACTTGAAACCACCATCGGCAATTTATGGTGAGCGCCGATTGCGCGAGCTCGGGTAATTCCACCTAGAGGCGCTACCTTTAACATTAAAATATCAACGGCACCTTGTAGATCAATTGCGAAGGGATCTTTCGCTTTTCGAATTACTTCATCGCCAGTAATTTTGAAATCTATTACTAATTTAGCTTTTAACTCACGCAGTTCTTCAAGCGTCGCACATGGTTGCTCGACGTATTCCAGTGGGCCTACTTCTTCGTAGATTTCATAGAGATTGATTAAAGCTTGTTCAACGCTCCAGCCACCATTAACATCTAGCCGTAGCTTTGCTTTCGGAAGTAGTGCTCGAACTCGAGCAACTCGCACAATATCTTCGCCTAAGTTTTCGCCGACTTTAATTTTCACGGTGTCGCAACCAGCAAAAGATTGCAGTAACTCTTCAATCTCTTTTAATAGGGCAACTTCGCGCACAGTGATGCCACGAAACTTACTTTTTAACGGCAGCGCAACTACCTGCATAGAAGCAAGTAATTGATCAATCATTTTGGGCTAGTTACGGACGCTTAGGGAATTTGCCAAAATCAGGAGCGCGCTTTTCTTTGTAAGCGTCGCGACCTTCTTGACCTTCTTGAGTCATATAGAACAACAAGGTGGCATCGCCGGCTAGTTGCTGCACTCCAGCTAAACCATCATCGGCCGCATTCATGCTTGCCTTTAGTAAGCGAAGTGCCATTGGTGAATTGCGCAGCATCTCGCGACACCAGGAAACAGTTTCAGCTTCGAGCTCTGCAAGTGGCACGACTGTGTTAATCAATCCCATCTGTAGCGCTTCTTGGGCATCGTATTGACGAGTCATGAACCAAATTTCGCGAGCTTTCTTCTGGCCCACACTCGCTGCTAATAAACCAGAACCATATCCACCATCAAATGAACCAACCATTGGACCAGTCTGACCAAAGAGTGCGTTATCAGCGGCGATCGTTAAATCACAGACCACATGTAATACATGTCCCCCACCAATTACCCAACCAGCAACCATGGCAACAACTGGTTTCGGAGTACGACGAATTTGTACTTGTAAATCTAAAACATTTAGTCGGCCGATTCCTTGCTTTGCAAGATCATCATCACCTAGATATCCATCATCACCGCGCACATTTATATCGCCGCCTGAACAAAATGCTTGGGTACCTTCGCCAGTGAAAACAATCACGCCAACTTCAGTGTTATCGCGCGCTAGATCAAATGCGCTCTTTAGTTCAGCCAGAGTTTGTGGGCGAAATGCGTTATGAACTTCTGGTCGATTGATCGTAATTTTTGCCATGCCATCGCCAACTTCATACTTAATATCTTTGAAGTTCTCGCCACCTGGAGCGGTTTTCCACTTCGGAATCTCGCGACTTCCAAAATCTCGCTTAATTGGCTTGCTCATTTTTCCTCCAGGAAGTGAAAGCTTGGTCTAGGAGCGATAGCCTACGGGCGATATGGATACCAAGTCACAACGAATATTGAGCCCAATAGACGGGGCGTGGTCAACCACACAGATTATGGCCAGCCTTGCTAAGGCTTTGGTTTCCGATGGCCCGACGCTTGGCTTTGGCGCCGTAACTAGTACTGAGGTTGAGGCAAAGACGGCTGTTGTAGTTACCTCGACCGGAAGCACCGGCGCGAACAAGGAAATTTCGCTGAGTGCAGGTGCGCTGCTGGCATCGGCCAAAGCGGCTAATAAATTTTTGGGTGCAAATTTTGGCGAAACTTGGTCACTGCTTCTGCCGCTTACACATATTGCGGCGGTAAATGTTTTAGTTCGAAGTTTAGAACTGGGCACTATTCCAGTGAATTTAATTGGTCACGATGGTGAATATCCGAAAGTTGATTACACCGCAATTGTGCCCACCCAACTTTTTAACGCACTAAATGGTGATGATCGTTTACTTAAGCATCTACAAAGCGCGAAAGCTGTTCTAGTTGGTGGCGCTGCTCTGACTTCTGAACTGCAAGAGCAAGCAACCTCGGCCGGAATTAAAGTTGTGACAACTTATGGCATGTCTGAAACCTCTGGCGGTTGTGTTTACGATGGTTTACCTCTCGAAGGCGTACAGGTGGCGATATCTGATGCTGGATTCATTAAAGTTTTGGGTCCAGTTCTAGCCAGTAATTTAGAATTAGATGCGCAGAATTGGTTTGTAACAAGTGACCGTGGTGAATTAGTTGATGGGCATTTAGTAGTCCTGGGTCGCGGTGATGATGTAATTATTTCAGGTGGCGAAAACATTTCCCTATCCGAAATTGAAAGTGCCATCTCGCAGAGATTCGCAAACTTTGAATTTGCCGCTTTCTCAGTCTCCAGTGATAAATGGGGTCAAGAACTTCACGTAGCTGCAGTTAACGCACCAGCTGAGTTTCCAAATCAAGTTGCGATCCTCTTGGCGGAAAAATTCGGTAATGCTGCCAAACCAAAGCGTTTCCACCAATTATCTGCGTTACCTTTGATCGGTATCGGAAAAGTAGACCGTGGCGCACTTGCGCAATTAGCTATGAAATCGGAGTTCTAGTTTTGAATAAATGGATTGCAGGTGCTCGTCCTCGCACTCTTCCAGCTGCAATCGCGCCAGTATTAGTAGCAACTTCATTAGCGGCACGTGATGCCGACTTCGTAATGGCTGGCTTAGCTCTCGTTGTCAGTCTGGCGCTCCAAATTGGGGTCAACTACGCCAATGATTACTCCGATGGCATTAAAGGCACCGACGATAATCGGGTTGGCCCAACTCGGTTAGTTGCCTCTGGCTTAGCGAGTGCCAATTCAGTTAAGCAGGCAGCCTTCATCTCTTTTGCCGTCGCTGCCGCAGTCGGGTTGGTGCTTGCGCTTATGACTTCACTTTGGTTGGTGGCTGTTGGTGCTGCTGCAATTTTTGCCGCCTGGACTTACACCGGAAGTAAACGACCATATGGCTATCTAGGTTTAGGCGAAATTTCGGTATTTCTCTTCTTCGGCCTAGTCGCGACTATGGGTTCTTACTATGTGCAGACTGAGAAATTAACTTGGCAAAGTTTTGTAGTTGCAATTCCAATGGGATCACTCGCCTGCGCGCTTCTGGCCATAAATAATCTTCGAGATCGCGCTCAAGATGAGTTAGTAGGCAAGCGAACCTTGGCGGTGCGGTTAGGCGATGCTGGCGCTCGCAAACTTTTCATCTCACTTTTGTTACTTGCGCATATTTCAGCACTTGCTGTATCTGACGAAAATACCTTGATTACGCTGGCGCTTTTGCCGCAAACTTTGATTATCGCCAATAAAGTTCGAGCTGGCGCAATTGGCCCTGCGTTAATTCCACTGCTTGGTAAAACCGGCCAATTACAGCTCTGGTTTGGCGTGGTGTTCTCAATTGCTCTCGCGCTAAACTAATCACATGGTCAGAGTTTTATTATTCGTATTTACTATTGGTATCCAGTTGTATGGATTAATCGATTGCGCCCAACGTGAAGATGGCGATGTTCGTTCACTGCCACGTTGGGGCTGGCTGATAATTATTATTTTGGTTCCAACGCTTGGCGCAGTTGCCTACTTAATAGCTGGGCGACCAAAGCGCCCTGGCAATGGCGGCAGAAAACCAAAGCGCTCAATCGCACCTGATGACGACCCAGATTTCTTGCGCGGACTTTAAAGCGAAGCGAAAGCCTCATCAAGAACGCTCATTGCATCAAGTAACAATTCATCAGAGATAACAATTGGTGGCAAGAAACGAATTACATTTGAATAAGTGCCAGCTGAAAGTAGCAAGACACCTTTCTTTGCACAGTAGTTAATTACTTTTGTCATTGCCTCTGTGTTTGGCTCAAGTGAACCTGGCTCAACTAATTCAATAGCTTGCATCGCACCACGACCACGTACTTCAGCGATAATCGGATACTTTGCAGCCAGCTCACAAAGTGCATGGCCCAGAATCTTGCCAACTTCACGAGCTCGCTCAATTAAGCCATCTTCTTCAATAGTTTCAAAGACACCAAGGGAGGCAGCACAGGAGACTGGGTTTCCACCATAAGTTCCACCCAGACCGCTGACATGAATGGCATCCATAATTTCTGCCCGGCCAGTTACTGCGGCGAGCGGCATTCCGCCAGCAATACCTTTTGCGGTAATGATCATGTCTGGAACTACATTTTCATTTTCCACCGCAAACATATTTCCAGTACGGGCAAAACCAGTTTGAACTTCATCAGCAATAAAGATGATGCCGTTGTCAGCACAATACTTTGATAAGCCAGGCAGAAATCCCTTAGGTGGGACAATGAAGCCACCTTCACCTTGAATTGGTTCGATCATGATTGCCGCTACATTTTTAGAACCAATCTCTTTTTCAATCTTATGTTCAATCTCTTCTAGCGCATCTTTAGTGATCGTGGCCTTATCACCTAGCCAACGTAATTCGTACGGCATTGGCATGCGATAAATCTCGCCAGCAAATGGACCGAAACCTTCTTTGTATGGCATGTTCTTGGCTGTTAGCGCCATCGTTAAATTAGTGCGTCCGTGATAAGCATGTTCGAAAACTACGATTGCTTGACGCTTTGTTGCATGACGAGCGATCTTTACCGCGTTCTCAACAGCTTCAGCACCTGAGTTAACTAATACTGATTTCTTTTTATGAGTTCCGGGCGTATGCGCATTTAACTTTGCACAAACATCGATATAGCCCTGGTAAGGCGCAACTGTAAAACAGGTATGAGAAAAAGCTTGTACTTGTTCGATCACGCGATCAACTACGCGCTGTGCGCTATTACCAATATTATTCACACCGATTCCTGCAGCCATGTCAATGATCTGGTTGCCATCAAGGTCAACCAGAATTGCGCGATCGGGGCGCCTTGAAGTTAGGCTTGCGGCTATGACCTACCTCAAAGCGCTGCGCGAAGATGCTCCGCTCTTAGATGCCTATCTACGTTACTTCGAAGTAGCACGAACTCCGTTCACGATCCCTGGTCATAAGCAGCGTGCAAGCAAACTGGATTTAGGTTTAGGCGCAGTAGTTGATGGCGATACACCTCTCTATGGTGGCTTAGATGAAATTAAGTTAACGAACCAAACCTTAAAGAGCGCTGAATCGCTAGCCGCTAAATTATGGGGCGGCGACTACGCACGTTTTTCAACTGGCGGTTCAACTC
>JAPLAW010000058.1 GCA_026393075.1 Actinomycetota bacterium
AGCAACCGGAATTCGATTCCGTCCTTTTTCAAATTGGCTAGAGCGGCATTTAGATCACCAAAAAATTTTCCACCACGTACATCGACCACAACCGCCAAAGCCGGTAGCTCGCCATCACTTGACTGTTTGGCTAATGCTGGCAAAAGAGAAGGTGGCAGGTTATCAACGACATACCAGCCCAGATCTTCCAAGGAATGGGCAACGGTAGATCGACCAGCACCTGACATACCGGTCAAAATCAATAGTTCGTTGCGCTTCATGCTTCTATCCTGCCTCCCTTGTCAAGCACCAGTAATTTCGCCAGTAGTCATATTTACCGACTCGCTCTTACCTATCTGAGCTAGCGATTGGGCAATAGTTTCAGCCAATTTTTCACCTATCCCAGGCGTTGTCGCTAACTCACTAACTGGCGCTTTTCGGATTGCCGAGACTGAGCCGAAACGGTCAAGCAGTGCTGTGCGTCGCGCACTGCCAAGGCCGGGAATTTCATCCAGCAGAGATTCCAACATAACTTTAGAGCGCCTAGAGCGGTGGAAGGTGATCGCAAATCTGTGCGCTTCATCGCGGATTCGCTGCAGCAAATAGAGTCCTTCGCTGTTGCGTGGGAAAATTAGCGGATCTGCGTTATTAGGCAGCCAAACTTCTTCTAGTCGCTTAGCCAAGCCACATAGCGCGATATCAGTTATCCCTAATTCACCAAGTGCTCGTTGCGCAGCGCTGACCTGTGGCTTGCCACCATCAACCACAATTAGTGCTGGCGGATAAGCAAACTTACTAATGCGCCCGCCAGTTTCAGAAACTTCTGCTAAATCAACGCTTCGATCATCAAGCATTCGCTTTAGCCGACGAGTGATTACTTGGTGCATCGCTCGAGTGTCATCCCAACCTTCACTGGTGTCGATTATGAACCTTCGATACTCAGATTTTTTCGGCATGCCGTCTTCAAATACCACCATAGATGCAACAACTGAAGTACCCGAAATATTTGAGATATCAAAACATTCAATTCGAAGTGGCGTGCGCGTCAGACCTAACATCTCTTCGATTTGGGTAAGGGCTTTTCCAGATACCGCAGCATCGGTTGCTCGCTTGCTCACATATTGAATCAGTGAATATTGAGCATTTCGTTTAACCGTATCTAGCAGTTCGACCTTATCGCCGCGTTGTGGCACTTTTACCTCGACCTTTGACCCACTAATACCACTGAGCCATTGCTCTAGTTCAGACAGATTCTCAGGTTGTGCGTTTAGATAAACATTGCGCGGGATGGAGATTGACCCATTTCCATAGATTGAGAAGAGAAGTGAGGCAAACACATCTTCTCCTTCCAGCGCCATTTCCTGATCGACAATCCACGAGCGAGATCCTTTGATTGAACCTCGCTGCATCGAGAAAATAGAACCTGCGGAATGAAAACCATCTTGATATAGCGCAATGAAATCGCCATCTAGGTCATCTGAGAAATTGCCCTGGGTAGATCTTTGGGCTTTTTCAAATGATTCGATTTGATCTCTTAAGCGAGCTGCCCGTTCAAACTCTTCGTTCGTTGATGCAAGTTGCATCTCTTCGTGCAGCGCAGGCAGAAGATTTTCCATACCTGATTCCATAAAATCATTAAGCTTTTGAGCCAAAGCTTGGTGATCTTCTTTGGAAATCCAACCCACACAAGGGGCGGCACATTTGCCAATGTCCCCCAGTAAGCATTGACGCTTACTTCGTTGGGCACGATTGAAGTTTGAAGATGAGCAAGATCTAACTGGAAAAACTTTCAGTAAAACTTCGAAGGTATTACGTAGCGCCCAAGCATTTGTATAAGGGCCAAAATATTTCAAACCTGGTCGCTTATCTTTGCGGGTAATAAAAATCATGGGATATTCATCATTTAGTGAAATTGCTAAGTACGGGTAGGACTTATCATCTTTGAACTGAACGTTATATTTCGGCTGGTATTGCTTGATCCAACTAAATTCCAGAGCCAGTGCTTCAAGTTCAGTGCTAACAATCGTCCAGTCAACTCGCACAGCTTCATGAACCATGCGATTGGTTTTTGTAGCTAAATTTGCTTGGAAATAATTACTCAGCCGGTTCTTAAGATTCTTAGCCTTGCCCACATAAATGACTTTGTCAGCCTTGTTAAAGAAGCGATAGACACCAGGATGCTCGGGAATATTGCTCGGCCGATAACTCTGTGGATCTGCCATTGCAGTTATTTCTTCTGCTTAGCTTTTCGATTATTCGCCAATACTGCGGCCAGGAAGGTGCCGGTATAACTAGCCTTATTCTTAGCCACTTCTTCTGGCGTTCCTTCCGCAACGAGAGTGCCACCGCGGAAGCCACCTTCAGGACCCATATCAATAACCCAGTCCGAAGATTTAATGACATCAAGGTTATGTTCAATTACCACGACGGTATTGCCGGTATCAACTAGTCGGTTAAGCACGCCCAATAACTTATTTACATCTTCAAAGTGCAGACCAGTAGTTGGTTCATCTAATACATAGATGGTGCGACCAGTTGAGCGACGTTGAAGTTCAGTCGCTAACTTAACCCGCTGCGCTTCACCACCTGAAAGCGTTGGCGCAGATTGACCAAGGCGCACATAACCCAAACCAACATCGCACAACGTCTTTAAGTATCGCGCGATTGTAGGAACAGATTCAAAGAAAGCGTGAGCTACTTCGATCGGCATATCTAATACTTCCGAGATCGATTTGCCCTTGTAATGAACTTCAAGAGTTTCGCGGTTATAGCGCGCACCATGGCAGATTTCGCACGGCACGTAAACATCCGGTAAGAAGTTCATCTCGATGGTAATCGTGCCATCGCCAGAACAATTCTCGCAGCGACCACCCTTTACGTTAAAGCTAAATCGTCCTTGCTGATAACCGCGCACCTTAGCCTCTGTTGTTTCGGCAAAGAGCGCACGTACTTTGTCGAAAACGCCGGTATAGGTAGCTGGATTAGAACGAGGGGTACGACCAATCGGTGATTGATCAACGTGTACAACTTTATCTAGTAGATCAATGCCAGTGATTGTGCGGTGACGACCCGGCACAATACGAGCACCATTTAACTTATTGGCTAGCGTTGAATACAAAATGTCATTAATTAGCGTGGATTTTCCCGAACCACTAACTCCGGTAACGGAGACAAATACGCCAAGTGGCACACTGACTTCAATATCCTGCAAGTTATTCTCTTTAGCGCCTTTAATCGTTAGCTTACGTTTTGGATCAACCGGTCTGCGAGTTGTAGGAATCTCAATCGCTTTACGCCCAGATAAATAAGCACCTGTAATTGAATCTGGTGAATCGATTAAATCTTGATAGCTACCGGAAACAACTACATGTCCCCCGTGTTCACCGGCACCTGGCCCAATATCTACCACCCAGTCAGCTGCGCGAATAGTTTCTTCATCATGCTCAACGATTATCAGAGTATTTCCCAGATCACGCAGTCGAGTTAAAGTTTCAATTAAGCGGACATTGTCGCGTTGGTGTAAACCAATTGATGGTTCATCAAGGACATACAGAACTCCCACAAGACCAGAGCCAATTTGAGTTGCTAAGCGAATGCGCTGCGCTTCTCCGCCGGAAAGCGTGGCTGCAGGGCGGGCAAGAGATAAGTAATCCAAGCCGACATCTAATAGGAAACCAAGGCGCGCATTTACTTCTTTCATAACGCGTTCGGCAATCTGGGCTTCGCGCTTATTTAGCTCAATCTGCT
>JAPLAW010000007.1 GCA_026393075.1 Actinomycetota bacterium
AATAATCCGCAGCATTTAGGTGGCGTGCTTGATTCATCAGCAGCAGAAAAAGCTGCCCGCTTTGTTCGTACCTGTGACGCCTTTGGTATTCCGTTAATTGTGATCGCAGACGTTCCAGGTTTCTTGCCTGGCGCCGGTCAAGAGTGGGAAGGCGCAGTACGACGTGGCGCTAAGTTGCTACATGCATTTGGCGAAGCAGTTGTTCCACGTGTAACTCTTATTACTCGTCGTGCCTATGGTGGCGCATACGTTGCGATGAATTCGAAATCACTAGGTGCTACTCGAGTATTTGCTTGGCCAACTGCCGAAGTATCGGTAATGGGCGCAGTTGCTGCGGTACGTGTACTGCACCGCCGGCTGCTAGCTGATATTCCACAAGAACAACGTGAATCAATGGAACTTGAATTAGCGGCTGAACATGATCGCGTTTCCGGTGGCGTAGAGCGCGCAATTGAAATTGGCGCAGTTGATGAAATCGTTGAGCCAGCGCTAACTAGAAGTGCGCTAGCAAAAGCAATTGCCGCAGCGCCTCATCGCAGAGGCAACCACGGCAATATCCCGCTTTAATTTCTAGCGATTACTTAGTTTTAAAAGTAACCGAAACCGTTGATGTCACAGTCTTAGTAATTGTGCTGGTGTCATATGCCCCGTAATCGGCCGCTTGGGTCGAATCTTGAGTAGTCACTTGAAATGGGCCGCTCTTAACATTAATTACCGCACCAACAGAGCCACCAACTGCTTTAGTAATTGATTCAGCGCGAACTCGCGCATCTTTCATCGCCTCGCCTAACAACTTAGGGCGAAGTTCGGAAAGTGTTGAAATGTAATACTGCGGACCATAGTTATTTACTGGAACTCCAGTTTGTAGCAAGTCGCCGATACTTTGACTCAATTTTGAAACTAGCTGCACATCTGTGGTGCGTACTGTGACATCGCGATTAGCACGGTACGAAAGTATGCGCCCGGTGCTGTTACCGTTTACATATTCTTCGTTAGCATATGTTGAAACTGCCCCCAAAGTAATTTGATCATTAGTTACGCCGCCGGCTGTTAAATAACTTGATAGCGCTTTTACGCCATCGGATACCTTGGAAACTGCAGTACTTACTGTTGGCGATGATTGCGCAACAGATAAAGTCCAGACCGCATTATCTGCAGTTGCTTCGACTTTGGCAGAACCAGTAACAGTGATGCCATCACTTGCGCGCGATGCAAAACCTGCGCCCACCTTCATTAATCCGCCACCTAGCGCGATAGATAAAATCACGGCGGCCGCAATCAAAAAAATTCCCTTATTGCGTTCGATGGTTACTTTGTTATTTTCTAGGTTTTGACTCATAACACCATTCTACTGAAAACCTGGGGTTATCGACAGAAATTAAATCGCTTTCAGCGGAGCCACCTCTCGTTGATCGATCGCCCGCAGCGGCTCAAGTACTTCTTCCCAAGGTTTGCCCAGAATGCGGTTAATCGCATTGCGTAATTCATCTTCCTCGAATGAACTACTCAGCGCGTTAACAACTACCGAATCAGTAAGCAAAATATTGCCAGCTCCATCTGTTTGATTACGCAAGATGCCGAGCTCGGGCAGGAATCTGAATAGTTCACCTTCGTTATTGGTGGCTTCAAAAATCTCAAATCTTAAATAGTGCCAACTAGATAGTGCGCTGCAAAGTTTTGCTGCGTTGCCGGCTAAATCACGCCATGTTATTTCGGTGCGATATGTGCCAACAAAGTTTGGTTGTGGGCGCCATTGAATTTGCACTGACGTTCCCAAAATGTCTTTGATCGCCCAATCAATATGGGTACGCAAAGCGGAAGGTGCGCTATGAATTATCAGCGAACCGGTTGATACAGCGTTATTCGTGGGCGAAATTCGCTCCATTTAGCTCTCCTAGCAAGGGCACTTGATGCGACCTTCCCCAGCCCACCGGCACTTACTAGTGCTCTATTTGTACACCTACGGGCCTTTAACTGTCTAGATCGCGGAAAATTCGCGCTGATTTGAGCGTAATCCGCCAAAAAAATCTTTAGGTGAACTCGCAAGTAGGAGGTACGATTTGCCTTAGTCGGACGCTTTATCAGTACCCGTTTCATGTTTTACATATTCGGTATAGCTGTAGCAAGAGGAAGACCGTGATTCGAGGATTTCTCGGAACACCCCCATATCGAAGGATAGTAAAAGATGGCAACAGGTACAGTTAAGTGGTTCAACTCTGAAAAGGGTTTCGGTTTCATTGCAGTTGACGGTGGCGGACAAGATGTATTCGTTCACTACTCAGCAATTCAAGGAAACGGTTACAAGTCCCTTGAAGAGGGTCAGTCAGTTTCATTCGAGGTCGTACAGGGTCCAAAGGGTCCTCAGGCCGATGCAGTGAACGCTAACTAATTTCACTTAGTTTACAAATAACCCTCGTCGCGAAAGCGACGGGGGTTATTTCTTTGGTGCAGGAGGAACATCGCCTAACTTCTTGCGTAACTTTTCGACCGCATTAAATGGTGATTTATCAGTGCCGGCTTTCCAGGCATCTAAATATGACCACGGATACAAAACGCCGCGTCGCACCCACCAAATATTTGATTCAACTGGTGTCGGCCAAGAAATTCCAAAGTGCACATGTGGCTTAGTGCCACGCGCAGAACCCGTTGCGCCAATGTATGCCAGAGTTTGTCCCGCAACTACAACCACGCCGGGCTCTATTCCGGGTTCAATACTTTTAAAGTGTGAACCGTAATAACGAACCCCATCGACACCAACTAACGTGACTGATAAGCCACCTCGAGTGTCTCCCAAATTCTTCTTTGAATTCCAAATATCTTTTGGCGAAACTTCGGTAATAGTTCCACCAATTGGAGCAACATATTTACAGCCAGCTTTTGCTTGAATATCGGTGGCTTGATAATCATGGTGAGATTTAGCGTAGGTGGCCTTGCAGCCAACTATTGGGAAGACGTATACGGGCGCAGCGGTAGCACTCATTAATTGCGATGAAATTAGGGTCAAAGCAATTACTGAAATGAATGACTTACGCATGAATTCCCCCTAAGGACACCACGTTACCGTTTTGTAATCTAAATTTTAGACATTTAACTTGTGGCTTGGATCTCTCTAGTTAGAGTTAAGGCACTTGGAGGGGCTGAAAAGACCTTCCTGCCTACAGTGAGGATTAACATGAATAAGAAGAAACTGATTGCTTTGGCTGCATCAGCCGTGATGGTGGTTTCACTAAGTACAGCTATGACAGCAACTGCAAATGCAGCTGATTGGGGCGGCAAGAATTGCTACCAAGAAGGCGAAATCAAGTCAGTAAATGGTGCTACCAATACTTGTGCGCTAACTGCAAAGGGTTTGGTTTACACACCTACTCGTAAATTAAGCGGAAGCCTCACAGTAGTTTGTGGCGCAACTGAAGCTTGGTGTGGCGCTATGACTGGTGCTTTCACAAAGTTAACTGGCGTTTCAACAAAGTTTGTACGCCTTTCATCAGGTGAAACTGTTGCGCGTCTAGAAGCTGCAAAAGCTAATCCTGAGTTCGATGCATGGCACGGCGGACCAGCTGATGGTTTCGGTGTTGCTCGTATTGGTGGATTAATCGAGAAGTACGCATCACCAACACGTAACTTGATTCCTAAGAAGTATCAAGATGAAGATGGATTCTGGACTGGCGTTTATGTCGGTGCGCTTGGCTTCTGTACTAACACAAAGGAAATTAAGCGACTTGGCCTTAAGGTTCCAACTTCATGGGCTGACCTACAAAACCCTAAGTTAGTTAAGAATATTTCTTCTGCTCACCCATCAACATCTGGTACCGCATTTACAACTCTATGGACACAAGTAACACGTCTTGGAAGCGAATCTGCTGCACTTGAATATATGGCTGGCTTGCACAAGAACATCTTGCAATACACCAAGAGCGGTGTTGGCCCAGTTGCCATCGTCGGTCGCGGTGAAGCAGCAGTAGGCATCGTGTTCTCACACGACTGCGTTGCTGGTGCAGAGCAAGGTCTACCTCTTAAGGTCTCATTCCCAAGCGAAGGAACCGGTTATGAAATCGGCGGCGTTGCATTGGTAAAGGGTTCTAAGAATCCAGAAGCTGCTAAGGCATATGTTGACTTTGCGTTATCACGCGATGCTCAAAACCTTGGACCAACAGTTGCTGCATACCAAGTTCTGACTAACCCAAAGACAAAGATCGATAAGCGTATGGTCAAGCTAAACACTTTGACTGTGGTTGCTTACGACTTTGAAAAGGCTGCAGCTTCTAAGAAGGCGTTAACTGCAAAGTTCGATGCAACAATCGCGGTTGCTCCAAAGTCCTAATTGAAACTAATTAGCACAAAGTAAAAGGTTAAAAGCCCGCCCAATCTCTTTTAGATTGGGCGGGCTTTTACTAAGATTCAAATAGAAGCAAAACAAATGCCAGGAGATGACAATTAGTACTCAAGTAGCGACTAAATCTGTTCGCCAGTCAAAAGGTGGGCAAGCAAAGCAGAAGCTAGATCTGCTGACCAAAGTAATCATGTTTATCACGATCTCATTGTTGCTCTTGATGATCATCGTGCCACTTGCCAATATTTTGGTTCGCTCTTCAGAGACCACCGGTGTTGAAGTATTTAAGAGACTTCTTAGTGACCCGGTAACTCAGAAAATTTTCCAGAACACAGTAGTGATAGGTCTTTCAGTTGGTGCTGTAGGAACGCTAATTGGCTTCTTATTAGCTTATGCACAAACTCGGCTACAATTTCGAGGCAAGAAGCTGCTTCACATAATTTGTTTAGTGCCTCTGATTTCCCCTCCGTTTGCTTTCGCTACTGCAGTTATTGTTCTATTCGGCCGTAGCGGCATGATTTCTAGCGACCTTTTAGGAATGCGCCCAACTCTTTATGGCTATCCAGGGTTATTGATTGTACTTACAACTTCATTTTTCCCAGTTGCATACATGAACTTATTGGGAATGATGAAGAATCTCGACCCTTCACTTGATGAAGCAGCAGCAAGCTTAGGTTCTTCTAAATTTAGAGTGTTCCGTAAAGTAACGTTCCCAATGTTGATACCTGGAATTGCTAGTTCATTTCTTCTTCTTTTTGTTGAAGCCATTGCCGACTTAGCAAACCCACTTGTAATCGGTGGCGATTTCACGGTTTTATCATCACGCGCATATATCGCGATTAACGGTGAATACGATGTGCCAGCTGGTGCTGCTTATTCCGCAATCCTTCTCGTGCCAGGCATGTTAGTTTTCTTAGTTCAGCGCTATTGGGGTCAGAAGAACAATGTTGTAACGGTTACTGGAAAGCCATCTGGACAAGTAAATTACGTAAAAAATCGCTTAGCTAAATTTGCATTGCTTCTGATTCCATTCTTAACAGCTGCCTTCATTGTCTTGGTATATCTGACAGTTATATTTGGTGGCTTTATAAAAATTCTCGGTGTAAACAACACATTTACGCTCGATTGGTTCCGCTACATCTTCAGTGGCATCGGCAATGAAGCAATCTTTAAAACAACCATCATGGCGCTAATCGCCACGCCATTAGCTGGCTTATTGGGAATGATTCTTGCATGGCTGATTGTGCGAAAGTTAAAGCGTGGTCGCGAGTTAGTAGATGTACTTGGAATGCTCGGTATTGCTGTTCCTGGCACAGTTCTAGGTATTGGTTATGCAATCACTTTTAACCATGTGCTTAAGTGGGGCGACACTTCGATACTGCCCCAACTGGCAGGTGGTGGTGCAATCTTTGGCGGTGCAACTGCCGTGATCATGATCTACGTGATTCGCTCTAGCCCAGCTGGGCAACGATCGGGCGTGGCCGCACTTCAACAAATTAATCCTGCCATTGATGAAGCATCTTCATCACTTGGGGCATCGGGCTTTAGAACTTTCCGAAAGATTACTTTGCCGCTCATAAAGGGTGCACTCTTAACTGGCTTAATGTTCGCCTTTGCCCGTTCGATGACCACGCTTTCGGCAATCATCTTCATTACAACGCCTGATACACCAATTTTAACCTCGAAGATTCTGGCCGAGGTTGATGCTGGCCGCTATGGCGCATCATTTGCTTTCTGCAACATATTAATAGTTTTGGTTTTAACCGTTATGGGCATTATCAATCTCTTGGTTCGTAGCAAAAGTGAGAAAGTTGAACTGGTGCCTTCAAAATGAAAGAAATAGCTCTCGTATCTAACATCAATCAAAAAGTGGAAACCAAGGAGAAGGCGTAATGACAACAGCAACAGGATCAACTTCAAGTCGTCTTCAACTTAATAATCTGACCAAGGACTTTGGTCAGAAAGGTGAGAGCATCACCGCGGTCGATAATGTGACCCTTACTATCGAACCTGGCGAATTTATTACTTTGCTTGGTCCATCAGGTTGTGGCAAAACAACTACGTTGCGCATGATTGCGGGCTTTGAGACACCTACTAGTGGTGAAATCTTGCTTGATGGAAGCGATGTAAGTCGCTTAACACCAGATAAACGCCCAATGGGTATGGTGTTTCAGTCATACGCTTTATTCCCACATATGAGTGTTTATGAAAATGTGGCCTACGGTTTAAAAACCAACAAGACTCCTAACGATCAAATCAAACTTGAAGTTGCTGAAGTGCTTTCGATTATGAGTTTAGAAACTCTTGCTAATCGTGCCCCTAATCAACTCTCTGGCGGCCAACAGCAACGCGTAGCCCTCGCTCGAGCAATGGTCATGAAGCCAAAGGTTCTTCTATTTGATGAACCGCTTAGCAATCTAGATGCGAAGCTTCGTGCCCAGATGCGGATTGAAATCCGCCAGCTTCAGCAACGTTTAGGAATTACCAGTATTTTCGTAACTCACGATCAAGATGAAGCAATGAGTATCTCTGATCGAATTGTGGTTATGCGTAATGCCAAAATCGAACAAGTAGGTACACCTGCTGAGATTTATCTTCGCCCTAAGTCAGTTTTCGTGGCAGATTTCGTGGGACGCTCAAACTTCCTTAAAGTTTCGGGCGTAAAAAGCACAAGTAATGGCCGTGCCCAAGTAACGCTAAACGGTAAAGAGATCGAGGTCGGCGCTTCAGTTGATGCAATTTCATCGCCTTCTTCACTGCTTCTGGTTCGCCCAGAGTCAATCAAGGTTGAGAAATCTTCATCAACTGTTGCCAGCGATGGTTTTACCGAAGGAAAAGTCTCCCAAGTAGTTTTCTATGGCGAACATGTTGAATACACCATAGAGACTCAATCAAGTGAACTGATCGCAGTCGTTTCTAATCCGGTCTACGAAGAGATCGTTCCGGTTGGGTCGGTCGCCAAGTATTCATTCGATCAGAACCGTGCGTGGCTCGTTTCTTCAGATAAGTAATCTGGGAGATGCTCATTCGAGAAATTGGATTTCTATTTGATTTAGACGGCACATTAATCAATTCACAAGAGTCGGTAATGAATTCTTGGATCACGATGGCTAATGAGGCTGGAATCCCACTGCAAGCTTTGATTGGCCACCATGGTCTACCTGCAGAGCAAACAGTGAGAAAGCTGTTAAGCGATCGTGAAGAGAGTGAAATTCAAAAGTGGGTAAAACGGGTAACTGACCTAGAGATTTCAGATGTAGATGGAGTGCGCGCGGTTCCGGGAGCAATTGAATTGCTCAATGAACTAACAGAGCGCAATATTCCTTGGACAATCGTTACTTCTTGTACAAAGGATTTGGCTGTTGCCCGTACACGTGCTTCCAGTATTCCGTTTCCGAAAAATGCGGTCACCTTTGATCAAGTCACCCGGGGGAAACCTTTTCCAGAGCCTTTTATTTTGGGTGCAGAAAGAATCGGAATCCCTACAAATTCATGCTGGGCAATCGAAGATGCACCAGGTGGTGTTACCTCAGCCAAAGAGGCAGGCTGTACCGTGGCTGGTGTATTAACTACACATACCCATGAAGAACTCATGCATGCAGATCACCTGCTGGAACAATTGAATGAAGTGCTCGTTAAGGCTGGACTCTGAGTGCAGTAAAGTTCGACTATGCCCGCAAGGGGCGGTAGCTCAGTTGGTTAGAGCCCAGAACTCATAATTCTGTCGTCGTCGGTTCGAGCCCGACCCGCCCCACTCCTTTGATTTAAAGAGAGAATACTTTTATGAGCCAAGCCCAGAATCCGATCTTGCCTGGCTTCTATCCTGATCCCTCCATTATTCGAGTTGAAGATGATTTCTATATTGTTAATTCAAGCTTTGAATATTTCCCAGCGATTCCAATCTGGCACTCTCGTGATCTAGTTAATTGGCGACAGATCGGAAATGCTATTGATCGTGCTGAACAAGGCCTCGATCTATCTGATGTTGCGCCCTCTGGTGGTGTTCAAGCAGCGACCATTCGACATCACAATGGCGTTGTCTATATAACTTCTACTCGAGTTAAGAAGCAATGGCCAGGGTCTGATTATCACTTTGTCATTACAGCCACTGATATCAATGGGCCATGGAGTAAATGCCACTTTATTGAAGATGCATTCGGAATTGATAGTTCACTCTTCTTCGATGGTGATAAGGCATATTTCTTGGCTAATAGAGAAAGTTCAAACCCTAGATTCGAAAATGATGCCGAAATCTGGATCAGTGAAATTGATTTAGATACTTTTCAATTAGTTGGTGAAAAGCACACTCTCTGGAATGGCACTGGTGGCATATTTCCGGAAGGCCCGAGAATGTATAAGCGCAATGGTTGGTATTACTTACTAATTGCCGAAGGCGGCACACTGCATTTCCACACCACATCAATTGCCCGAAGTAAAAGCGTGACTGGCCCATTTGTTTCTAGCCAACGAAATCCGATCCTTACCCATAAGCATCTAGCTCGTGAATACCCGGTACATAATGTGGGCCATGCCGATATGGTTGAACTGAAAGACGGTAGTTGGTGGGGCGTTGCTCTTGCCTCGCGCCCACGAGGTGGTTTCTATGATGGCGGAAATGTTAAGTATTCCTTCGGTGGTTACTACCGAAATTTAGGCCGCGAAACTTTCATCTTTCCAGTTACTTGGCCAGCTGATGACCAGAGCCCGCTATTTGCACCAGAAACCGGTCGCATTGAAGATAGTTATGAAGTAACTGGTTTAGCAGAGTTTTCGCAAAATGATGTGGCTCTAGATTTCAGTGCCGAATCTCTAGCCATCAAGTGGGTAACTATTCGCAATGAAAAGCGGAATCACTTCAATTTGGTACGCGAAGGTGCGCTGGCTTTGGAGATACAGGATTCATTTGAGAATACTTTCCTCGGCGTTCGCCAAACCGCTTGGAATTTCAATTGCTCTTTAACCATTGATTTAAATGAGTTGAAAAAAGGCGATGTAGTTGGGTTAGCCGCCTATATTAAGGAAGGTGCTTTTCTTTCGCTAGAGATAAAGCGAACTGAAACCTTTGAGATAAGCGTGCAAGCGGCATCAGGTAAGCAACCAACAGCATCAATTTCAACTGAACTTTCAAAGCTGCGCATTGAATTAAGCGGCGATGATCAGGATTACACCTTCAGCATTCCTGAATTAGGTTTCTCGCATACGCTCGATGGGCGCGAAATCTCCTGCGACATGACTGATTCACATACGGGCGTAATGATTGCCTTAATCGGTAAGAGCGAGAGTAAAACTAATGTTCTATTCGAGAATTTCCAGATTTCTTAGGCGCTCTTTAAAAACTTTTCTAGGGCTTCACGGATCAAGGCAGATGGTGTTTCGCCACGACGTTTAGCTTCTCTTTCAAGCGCTTTTTTCAACTTTTCCGGAACTCTAGCTTTTACTTCTGGTGAAGTAACTCTCGGGCGCGATAGTGAGGGTCGACCAGCAAATGATTTAGTCACATCTTTAGCTATTTTTTGAGCTCGTTTTTCGGTAAGCCGTTGACCATTGGCTAGGAGCACAACCTCTTTATCCAGGTTAATGTTCTTACCGACTTTTATATTCTTAGGCTTATAAACCATCTTGCCCTCCCCTGAATTTGCTTGGCATTACGTGAATAACTAAAACAACTGTGTCAATTTGAATCGCAACTATTTCTAGCTCTAGACCACGATCATCAAGCCCAAGCCAAAATAATTTTCGTTCTCCTGTAACGAAATGAGGCACGTCTTCTGGCAAGAAGTTATCAATTACAAAGAGTGCGCGACCCTTTGCAATCCTGTGCTTCCGTGCCGATTGAGTAAAGCGATACTCAACATTGCCTATATTATGCGCCACAATATTATCTGTCAATCGCTTTGCTTGGTTTCATCTTTTCAAATTAGAACTTCATCCTGACAATCCAGGACTTTTATTCACAGGCTTGAAACTAGGAAGGATTTAGAGATCGGAGTTACAGAGAGTAGCCTTGAGATGAATAGGTGGAAACGAGCAGGAGCATAAAGATGAGCGAAGAGCGCACATACAAGAAGTGGACTTCTCGCGATGTAAAGAAATGCATCGCAGTTCCAACTGATCTTGATAATAAATACTCCCGCGGAGTTCTTGGCGTAATAACTGGCTCTGCTCAATATCCAGGCGCCGCTGTGCTTTCTACGGCAGCCGCCTCCGCTACTGGAGTAGGCATGATTCGCTTTCATTCCTCATCAGGATTAGCTCATCTAGTTCTACACACTTGCCCCGAAGTTGTTGTTCAACCTGGCCCAGTTTCAGCATGGTTATTAGGTTCTGGAATTTCTGATCAGAAATACAAAATGCTGACCACGTGGTTACGTCATCGTTGGTTTGTTTTAGCTAAACGTCAGACCATGCCTACTGTTTTAGATGCCGGTGCTCTGTCTTTGGCAGGTCAATTAACCCAGCCAACACTCATTACTCCCCACGCTGGTGAGCTTGCTAAATTACTTAATTCACGCGGGATTCAGGTAAGTGCCGAAGCAATTGAGGGAGATCCGCGCAAGTGGGTGCAGATTGCTAGTGATACCTTGAAAGTAACAGTTCTACTAAAAGGGGCCATCACTTTTGTGGCCGATAGCAAACAATTAATTGAGCTACCAAAAGCAACACCATGGTTAGCCACTGCAGGCACTGGCGATGTACTTGCAGGAATAGTTGCGGCACTTGTAGCAACAAATGAAGTCGAGATTTTAAATGATGAATCAGCACTGACGCGAATTGCTGCTAGTGCTGCTTTTATTCATAATGCTGCGGCGCTTAAAGCTGCCGATGGTGGGCCGATTACTTCCACGCAAATTCTAAATTTTATTCCAAAAACCATTAAACAATTTATTTAAAACTGAAAATTCTTATTTCAATTTACTAGGGCTACCCCTAACCAATTGGGTAGCCCCAGATAGGTAAGTCGGTTACTTTTAAGTATGACTTTCCGAGTGCTCGTGATTAATGATGACGCATTCGAACTTGCGACGCTAAGTGCTGCACTTCGCTTACACACGATAAACGTTGTTGGCGAAGCAAATAATTTAGCAGTGGCAGAAAATCTATTTCGATCTCTTCAACCTGAAGTATTAATCATTGATATTCAATTTGATGGTCAAGAAGCTATATCGCTAGTTAAGAAATTGCGAAAGTTAAACCCAGCACTTGGAATTGTTATCACCACAGCTTGCCCAGATATCCGCTTACTCGGTATCACAGCCAAAGATCTTCCAATTGGTTCTGTACTGATTCTAAAGAAATCAATTAGCAATTTGGAAATCATTGCTACTTCAATTCGTAAAGCAATGGAAGTAGCAGAAAGTAAGAGCCCGGCTGCTTGGGTAGACAGCCATGGTTCACTCCATGAAAATGCATTTGCCTCAGTCCTAAGTTCCATGACAGATACCCAAATTGAAACGCTACGGCTAATTGCTGCTGGCTTAAGTAATGCTGAAATTGGCCGAGTTCGATTTGTTAGTGAGAAATCGGTCGAACAAATCGTGGCACGCATTGCCGGACACTTCGCGATTACGCCAGATCGCACACGTAACCTGAGAGTTTTAATAGCTGGCCACTACTACAAGTGGATCGGCGCACCTAGACACTAGAATCTCGGGATGGATCTAGCCCAGTTACGCCAACAATGGAACTCGGTTCTAGATCAACTCGAAAGTATTGATCGTATTGCCTGGATCTCATTCTTTGATGCTCGGTTAGCCGACTTCGATGGTCAAACTCTGCACTTAGATTTCTCAGATAGTCGCAAATTTGGCTCCGCTCATGAATACTCAGAAATTCGCGATCGACAAATTGCAACCCTAAAGTCAGTAATCAAAGAGGTGCTAGGTATCGAGATCGAGATTCTGCTCGTATGAAAAATAAGCTAATCGCCATCTTGGTAGGTCTTTCAACAGTTGTTCTAACAATTTCGCTACCAATGGCCGAGGCGGCTACTTCTAAACTCTCAATGACCGTCAAACAAACCCCTAATTTGATTGAGCCGCTGTTAACTTTTTATGGTGCTTTAACACCTAAAAAATCTGGGTTGGTCGTAAAAATACAGAGTGAAATAGATGGCAAGTGGTCAGATACTAGATTTAGTACCAAGACCACGAAAGTCGGAACTTGGAAACTTGAAACAGTAGTGACTGCGCAAGATTCAATAATGAAATATCGTGCCAAGGTAACAGTTGGCAGCAAAACGATTTATTCAACAGTTAAGAAAATAACCATAAAGCCTGCTGCTGAAATCTCGGAAACAGCTCCGGTCATTGCAGTTGAAGCACTTGGCCCGGGTGGGCGAATTCATGGTGTTGATATTTCAAGATGGCAACATCCATATGGCAAGTTAATTGATTTCACTAAAATGTACTCAGCTGGCATTCGCTTTGCCATGATTAAGGCATCTGATACCCGCGACGATGCAGATGCTCTAGCTCTTCAATATTTGTTGATTGATCGACCCGCTGCTCAAGCTGCTGGAATCTACACGGGTTTTTATCATTACGCGATATTGCCAAATACAACTGACCCAGCTGCAATTATTCGAGATGCCACTGCCCAAGCTCAAAAAGTTAT
Organism: Actinomycetota bacterium; assembly: GCA_026393075.1. Lineage (GTDB taxonomy): Bacteria > Actinomycetota > Actinomycetes > Nanopelagicales > Nanopelagicaceae > Planktophila. The sequence continues at coordinate 12,944 of JAPLAW010000007.1, forward strand.
TTGGCGAGTATCGGCAATCGGTGGGCTGACTGCACGCGATCTGCCATATGCACTTGATCTAGAAAATAAGTGTGTAAAGGTTAATAGCAATGGCAGCTGCGCTACTTACGCAACTAAAAGTTCGGTCACTTTATGGGCTGAGACTTTCATGGAAATTCTAAATGTTAAACTTGGCCGTAAACCTATTTTGTATTCGTATGCCAGCTTCCTCGAAGGTTCAATGAATAAGAGCACGGCCCTTGGCAAATACCCACTTTGGCTAGCGCAATACGCAATCAATCCCTTTGATCCGATTAATCAGCCTGGGCTAAAACCAGGTGGCTGTTATGTGCACTCCTGGACTTCTAGCGCGTGCCAATCACAATGGATTATTTGGCAATATTCATCATGTGGAATCGGAACTAAGTACGGAGTTCCAAGTGCTCGCGTTGACCTAAATGTTTTCCGTGGCACTGCGCAGAACTTTATTGATCTAACTGCCGGAACTTGGGTGCCAGATCCGATTGATTTAATGCCAGTTTATGAAGCAACCACAATGTTGATTTCTAAACAGAAAGCTACTGATACCAGCAAAGCAGTGACCTTTAGCGTCGGCGTTAACCGCCCTGATGGTTCGCCAGTCGTTACCGGCACTGTGCGCTTTGCTTATGATCCGCTTTTAATTGATAAACCAAAACTAACTCAAACCGTAACCCGAGCAGCAAGTGGCCTTTGGACACTTTCAATCAAAGGTTTCACTGCTGGCACTTGGGTTGGCTCAATTCAATTTACCGATCAAACTAAAACTCATGCAGCGACTGAACTTCCAGTTACCTTTGAATTATTGCAAGGTTTAGCCCCTATGCCAACGCCAACCAAGAGTGCTACGCCTGCGCCAGCCACAGATGGTTGTAAGTATCAGATAAAGAATTAAGGTAGCCACATGAGCGAATCATTCATTGGCAGCCTAGATCAGGGCACTAGTAGTACTCGCTTCATGATTTTTGATCACGCTGGCAAAATTGTTGGGCAACACCAACTAGAGCATCGCCAGATCATGCCGCAAGCAGGTTGGGTTGAACACGATGCCGCTGAAATTTGGGCGCGCACCCAAGAAGTAATTACTGGTGCGCTAAAGCAAGCTGGTGTAATTGGTTCGCAACTTGCTGCCATTGGAATAACTAACCAACGCGAAACCACAGTGGCTTGGGATAGTCAGACTGGAAAGCCACTTTCAAATGCAATCGTTTGGCAAGACACTCGCACCACCGCTTATCTAGACGCTTTTAGCCCGCAACTAAAGGACGAAATAGTCCATAAAACAGGCTTAGCGATTGCGCCGTATTTTTCAGCTAGCAAAATTAATTGGCTAATGAATAACGTTCCTGCGGTTCAGCAGGCAGTTGATCAGCAAACTGCCCGATTCGGGACTATTGATTCCTGGCTGCTGTGGAATTTATCTGGCGGTGCCCACGGTGGCGTGCATTTAACCGATGTAACAAATGCCAGCCGCACAATGTTGATGAACTTAGAAACACTTGATTGGGATCAAACGCTACTAGATCAATTCGAAATTCCGCGATCAACGCTCCCCCAAATTAGATCTTCAGGCGAAATCTATACAACAACTGATCCGAATGGCCCATTTGGCACAGCAGTTCCGATTGCCGGAATTCTTGGCGATCAACAAGCCGCAATGGTTGGCCAACTTTGTTTTGCGCGTGGCGATTCAAAGACCACGTACGGCACCGGCAACTTCGCACTCTTAAACACTGGCAATGAAATTGTAAGATCAAAAAATGGTCTCTTAACCACAGTCTGCTTTAAGTTCGGAAGTGAACCAGTTCAGTATGCACTCGAAGGTTCAGTTGCAGTAACAGGCTCTGCAATTCAATGGTTGCGCGATCAACTTGGAATAATTTCTAACGCCAGTGAAATTGAAAACTTAGCTGCTTCAGTTCCAGATACTGATGGAGTTTATTTTGTGCCCGCATTTTCAGGCTTATTTGCACCTCATTGGCGCAGTGATGCACGTGGCGTAATTGTTGGATTAACTCGCGCAGCTACCAAGGCGCATCTTGCAAGAGCAGCCCTTGAAGCGATCTGCTATCAAACCCGCGAAATTATGGATGCTATGTCAGCCGATAGTGGCGTGGCATTAACTCAAATGCGAGTTGATGGCGGCATTACAAATAACGCTCTTTGCATGCAGATGCAGGCCGACATCTTAGGTATCGAAATTTCGCGTCCAGTAATTGTTGAAACCACTGCGTTAGGGGCCGCATACGCAGCGGGCTTAACCGTTGGGTTCTGGAAAGACCGTGCTGAAATTTCTGGGCAATGGAAAGAGTTTCATCGCTGGCACCCAACATCTACGCCAGCAGAACGCGAAAAAGGCTTTGCTAACTGGCGCAAGGCGATCGAGCGAACTCTGAATTGGGCACAGTAGACTTCATTTCATTATGAGCGTTGCTAAGTTGCCAGCTGATATCACGCGCACCGATCGCCAAATGGCCGATGGTCGCACGATTCGCTACTACGACACCAAAGGACAACGTCGGCAAGCGCAAGATCAGCGCCCCGCTGAAGCGCAACCACAAATTGGTGAACTTCGTTATGACGCACTTGTCGGTGAATGGGTGGCAGTTGCATCACATAGACAAAATCGCATTTTCTTACCGCCGAAGGAACTTTGCCCGCTCTGTCCTACCTCTGAAAACCCAGGCGAGTTATTAACTGAAATACCTGAATCTGATTTTGAAGTTGTTGTCTTTGATAACCGTGGCCCATCTTTTCGCCCACCAGTTGGAGATTTCGAATTACCAGAAGCGTTAAGTACTCAAACAGCTGCAGGTGAGAGCGCAGGAAAGTGTGAAGTTATTTGTTTTGCCGCAGATCATGGAAAATCCTTAAAAGATCTTGCGCCATCACAGGTGCGAGTGATTCTCGAAGCTTGGAAAGATCGAGTTCGCGAACTTTCGAAAGAGAGCTACATCGCCCATATTGCTCCATTTGAAAATCGTGGCGAAGAAGTAGGCGTAACGCTTACTCACCCACATGGGCAGATTTACTCATATCCATTCTTGCCACCACGCGTTGAAAAAATGCTAGCTGCAGCGCAAGAACATAAAGATCGCACCGGTCGTGTTTTGCTTGACGATGTGGTTGCGCGAGAAATAAAAGATGGCGAACGCATAGTTGCGCGTAATAATCACTGGATTGCTTTTGTTCCTTACGCAGCACGCTATCCATTCGAAATCCATGTAGCACCGCTAAAGCCTGTAGCAGACTTAGCTGAACTAGATGAAGTCGCTTCAGCTGCTTTCCCGGAAATTGCTCTTGAAGTGTTAAACCGACTAGACGGTGTATTCGGTATCGAAATGGCTTACATTGCAACTTGGCATCAAGCACCTGTTCGCGTAGGTCGCGACGTAATGCGTTTACATTGGCAAATCACTAGCGTTCGTCGCCAACCAGGTAAATTAAAGTATTTAGCTGGTTCCGAATCTGCCATGGGCGCATTCATCATGGATCTAAAGCCAGAGCAATCAGCTACGCAATTGCGTGAAGTTAAACTTTAATTAACTGGCGTTACCGAAATAACCTCAACGCCGCCAATTGCAGTTAGCACTTCAATTAAATCGCTTGGATCAGAGCCCGGCACAGCAACAGTAATGTCGTCATAGCCCCGACCATCTTCAGATTTCATAACAACTAATCCGCGAATGTCACCACCAGCAAAACCAATTGCCGAAGCAACCGCACCTAATGAGCCGGGGCGATCTGGGAGAACGACCTGCAGTCTGAATTGAGCCATGGCTAAATCTTACCGAAAAAGTATTTCTTAGACGCCAACTCCATTAGTTTGAAGCTGCTTGTCCGAGCGTTACTTTAAATGTCTTTAGACCGCCATTGTTTGGCAGATCAACGATAACCGTAATCGTGCTGCCCGGTGTGGCCGCACGAATGCGCACTATGGCTGAAACATCATCAGTGATCTTGAATCCTTCAATTGATTTGATTACTGAACCAACAGGAATTCCAGCTCTTTCAGCACCTTCGCCAGCACTTAATCTAAGGATCTTCGCGCCAATTCCAGTGTATGTCTGATCGAAGAAAACTCCCAAAACCGGTCTGGTGGATTTACCAGTTGCAATAATTTCATCAATTACGCGTTTCGCTTCATTAATTGGAATAGAAAAACCAAGACCAATCGACCCGCTTGCAGAACCTGATGAAAGAGTGGCAATCGCAGAATTAACGCCAATCAACTTTCCGTTTGAATCAATTAGAGCGCCACCAGAGTTACCTGGGTTAATAGCAGCATCAGTCTGAATTGCATTTACATATGACTCTAATCCAGTGCTTCCCGCAACAACTGGGCGATTTAGCGCTGAAACAATTCCTGATGTAACCGTACTTGCTAGACCGAGTGGGGAACCAATTGCAATAACTGGGTCGCCAACACTTACCTTTGCAGAATCGCCAACTTTAATGACTGGTAAATTTCCGGTCTTAACTCTTAGCACTGCAATGTCGTATGCGATATCGCGACCAACGATAGTTGCTGGCAAAATATCGCCATTTAATAGTTCAACCTCGATGGTTCCGCTGGTCACTGCATCTGCAATTACGTGATTATTTGTAATGATAAAACTTTCAGAGTAACTCGAAGAATAAATTGAACCCGAACCTGTGCCGCCACCAGTGCGAGTCGTTACTTCGATTGAAACTACCGAAGGAGTTACAGCAGCAGCAAGTGTCTTTGCATCAATCCCAATTGAACTCGAACTCAAATCAACTAAGGTGCGAGAGCTTGGGCAAGTACCGTTAACCGCTAAATACATAGCCTGATTACTCTTGCTTACACATGCTTGCACAGTGCCCGAGTTAGAGGTGGCCGCTGTTGCAATTCCGCCAGTGATTAGCACGCCGGCGATAAAGCCAGCCGCTACTTTTTGAGTTCCTTGGAATTTCATCTTCATCCCTTTCATGCGAGTACTACCCAGTTTCCTTCGACTTTCACTTTTACATTTGTTAATGGATCTCGAGCTGGACCTTGAACCGCTTTGCCATTTGCAAATGGATCAAACTCTGCCCCATGGCACGGGCAATACAAAGTCTTATTCGCACCTTTGTAAGAGACAGTACAACCTTGGTGAGTGCAAGTGGCTGAATACGCAAATACGCCAGTTTTGGTGCGAAAAAGAATTGCTGGCATTCCATTACTTAATGCAAATTGATGTGTTTCACCGACGGCTATTTTAGTGAGTTCCAAAACCCTTACGGCTGATCCAGAGGCAGTTTTTGTTTCAACTGCTTTCGCTGAACTCTTTGGAAAAGCTTTTCCGAGAAATGAAAGTGCAATCGCGGCGCCGCCTAAAGCGCTGACTCGAATAGCGCCTCGTCGATCTAGTGAAACATCTACAGTGCGGCGATTGCCAACCAAAGTTAAGAAGTAGACCAACCAAAGAATTGCATACGCAGTATCACTGGCTAAGAAGTACGGTGAAACATGGAAACTACTTGCTAGCCAAAGGCCAACTGACATAGTAAATCCGCCGAAGGCAGCCAACGTTGGTGAAACCCAAAGTAAAGTTGCTAAACCAATTGCAAATTCAGACACCATAACTATTGAGCCGACGGAAGTTGAATGTTCAATCAATTTGTTGAAGACACCACCGATAGGTGATTGGGTTGAATAACCGCTGAGTTGAGTTCCGATAAAGGAAGCGGAACCTTTAGTTAGAAACCCAGGGTCAGTTGCTTTATCCCAACCAGCATAAATCCAAGTTAGGCCTAGCCATCCTCGCAAAATGCGAATAGCAATGGTTTGTGAGCGCCAAGAGTCAGAGAAGGATTTAATTCGGCGCGGTTGGTAACTCATGCTGCTGAGCCTAAAGGTTTAACCTTGCTGACGTCACTAAATTTCCTGAGAATTTTCGCAGAGTTATCCGAACGTAAAAAAGGTGACCAGTGTTTGCTTGGGTATGAAAAGCTCCCTGACTTGGATTCGAACCAAGAACCTGCCGGTTAACAGCCGGCTGCTCTGCCATTGAGCTATCAGGGATTGCGAAGGCCAAACTCTAGCGTAATTATTGCCATCGGTAAAAATGACCGCTGAAACCAGCCAATTACAGACCGCCCATCGCCAAATCATGGAGTCCGCGTCTAGTGCTTTCCAGCGAAACTAATGTGGCAAAAGCTGCGTTGTATTCAGCCTCATTCTCAACTGGATTTAACCGCTGCAAACTAGATTTTAAATCAGCAATCGCACGAGATACCGATACTTCGCGCAATCTGGCGATAATGCTAGAAACATAATTTTGCGAGATTTCGCCATCGGTACGAATTGGTTCAACGGAGAGCTCAGTAAAGAGCGCTTTCATATTTTCATTGGTAACTAATTCGATAGTTAGCGGACGATCAGCTGCTACGACATCAATGACGGCGCGCAACTCTCTATAGGCCGGATGAGTAAATGCTTCAGCTTCAATTACTGACCAGCCACTAGCAAGTTCGGGCATCTGCACTTTTGCTTTTAAGACTTCGCGTTCCAGCATTAATCGTGGATCACTTGGGTCAGGTCGCCAGTTTTGTTCTGCAACTTCTTCAGTAGTTGATTCTGTGCTACTCGAAACAGTTGCCTTGAAACCTCGCGCTACTGCTTTGCTTACAACATCTGTTTCTAACCCGATCCAACCAGCCAATAATCTGGTGTATTCGGGCCGCAATGATTTATCGCGAATCTGCGCAACTAGTGGAGCTGCAGCGTTTAAAGCATTAACGCGACCTTCAGCCGATTCCAATTTATGTTTTGCCAGCTCTGCTCTAATAGCAAACTCAAAAAGCGGCACGCGTTTAGCAATTAAGTCACGTAGAGCTAAATCACCTTTATGTTGCCGTAGCTCGGCTGGATCTAAACCATCGGGTTCAACTGCCACATAAGTTTGCGTTACAAATTTCTGATCATCGCTAAATGCGCGTAACGCAGCCTTTTGCCCAGCTGCATCGCCATCGAAAGTAAAGATAACTTCACCACGAAAGGCATCGTCATCCATTAACAATCTGCGCAAAATTCGAATGTGGTCAGCGCCGAAAGCAGTTCCGCAAGTGGCAACCGCTGTTGGAATACCAGCTAAATGCGCTGCCATTACATCTGTATAGCCCTCGACTATTACCGCTTGGCGTGATTTAGCAATATCTTTCTTGGCCATATCTAAGCCATATAGAACTTGGCTCTTCTTATAGATCGGTGTCTCTGGCGTATTTAAATACTTTGGCCCTTGATCTTCGGTATCACTTGCTAGCTTGCGGGCACCAAAGCCAACTACATCGCCCGAGATATCTCGGATTGGCCAAGTTAGCCGATTGCGGAATCGATCAATCGGGCCGCGCTCTCCCATTTTAGAAAGACCGGCGGTTTCAAGTTCATCAATGGTGAAACCAAGTGCACGTAAATGTTTTGTAAGTCCATCCCATTCATTTGGGGCGTAGCCGACTCCGAATTGTTCGCAAGCGGCTTTATCAAAACCGCGCTTAGTCATTAGGTCACGTCCATATGCAGCGCCTTCAGATTTATTTAATTGCTCCTGATAAAACTTGGCGGCTTCAGCGTTTGCGGCAATTAACCGGGAACGTTGCCCGGCCGGGGCTGCCGAGCCCGAAGAATTCTCGTCATAACGCAATGTGTAGCCAATGCGATCAGCCAGGCGTTCGATAGTTTCAGTAAAAGATAAATGATCCATCTTCATTACAAATGCAATTACATCGCCGCCAGTTTGGCAACCAAAGCAATGAAAATATCCTTTTGATGGAGTTACATGGAATGAAGGAGATTTCTCATCATGAAAAGGGCAAAGACCTTTTTTCTGTCCGCCACCGGCTGATTTAAGTTGCACATAATCGCCAACTATTTCATCGATGGGTGCATGATCGCGAACGTAGGCGACATCTTCATCTCTAATTCGACCGCTCATGATTTAACCAGTCTATCCAGTCACGCAAACACGGGCATGTAGTGCGTATGCGCCCGGATCAGTTAAGCCTGCAACTTGATCAATAATCACACGAAGTTTCTCGGCATCAGTTGCTGCGATCTGCCAATCAGCTAAAAAGACTGAATCTAAATACTTTGGCCCGGCTGCAAAAAGCGCTTCGACCAGTTCGCCAATTAGCGTTTGCTGCTTGGCATAGCGCTCTTGCGATGCTGCCGCGTTAATTAAGTAATGCCCAGCGACCGCCTTTAGAAAATCAACTTCAATGATCTGATCGCGCGGGATTTCCAGGTCTGCGCTGTAACGGGTAAGTGGCCCAGCGCCATGAACTTTGCGAGTTTCGATTTCAGCTGATTGCACAAACCGGCCGATTAACTGGCTAGTGGTGTCTTTTAGCCGGGCTAATGCGCGATGGCTACCATCGAAATTCTTCGGCCAACAAGAAAGTGCCTCTAAACGAGTTAGTGCTGACTCGACTTCAGTCACTGTCGCATCACTGCCGTAATCAATGCTCATTACTTTAAATAGTTCAGCAAAATCATTGCGAAAGTTTGAAACTTTAATCTGATTAGCCACTATGGCATCTTCTAAATCATGAACTGAATAAGAACAGTCATCTGACCAATCCATAATCTGCGCTTCGATGCATCGCTTACCGGCTGGCGCTCCTTCGCGCATCCACTTATAAATCTCAACATCATCGTCGTAGACACCATATTTGCGTGGGTTCTCACTGCGCGCCCATGGATACTTAGTTGCCGCATCAAGTGAAGCGCGTGTTAAGTTCAAACCCACGGTTTTGCCATTGGCATCAACGCTTTTAGCTTCAATTCGAGTTAGCAATCTAAAACTTTGCGCATTGCCTTCAAAGCCGCCGCAATCTTTCGCAAGTTCGGCCAAAGCTTCTTCGCCATTGTGACCAAATGGTGGGTGACCTAAGTCGTGTGCTAAACAAGAGGTTTCTAATAAATCTGGGTCTGCACCAAGTGATTCACCAAGTTCGCGCCCAATCTGGGCGCACTCTAAAGAATGTGAAAGTCGAGTTCGTTGAAAATCATTTTCCCAAGGAACGGCTACTTGAGTTTTTGCGGCCAAGCGACGAAGTGCTGCGGAATGAATTACCCGAGCTCGATCGCGCATGAATTCGGTACGACCGGCACGCTTAGCTGGTTCATCAAGGAAACGTTCTTGATCGCGCGCGGTGTAGCCGATCAATTCGCTCATGGCTTTACCTTATTGAGAATGTTGTCTGACGGTCATTAGCCATTGTCATTGCACGCAAGCAATGGAATGGATCGGAAACAATAATTACATTCTTGATTTTTCGATCACGCATTTCGGCCGCATAGGCTTTAGTAGAACTCAAGGTATCTCGACCAACATCAACCGCTTTAATATTTGCATACTTAATACCATTTTGCATTAACCAAATACGCCCAGCTGCTGCTTCAGTTGTGCGATCACCAGGTGCACCACCGCCGACTGTAATAATCTTCTTAGCTAAACCTAAATCATAAATTCGCTTTGCTTCGGTTAGCCGAGCCTCCAAAACTAATCCGGGCCGGCCATCTAGTTGTGCAGCACCAAGAACCACGATCACATCTGCATTTCGAATTGTTGGATTATTCGCGGCATACCAAGTTTTTCCAAGTGCAAAAACTGGGACAACAATTACCAAAAGAAGTAAGAAGGCGATGGCTCTACGTAATAATTTAAATAGAAACATTAGCCACCAGAGAACATATCTTCGAGTTCGATCTCGACAATTTCATCTGGATCTAGCAACCAACCATCGGGCAAAGTTACTGGGCGACCGTGACTGGTGCGACCGCGAGGCTTTTCGCTAACTTCAACTGGATATGGTTGATCATCAAGCTGATCAAGTAAGCCACGTAGCTCTGCAAGTGAGCCAACCATTCCGAATTGTCGGCGTAGTTCGCTATTAACGCGGAATCCTTTTAAATACCAAGCCATATGCTTGCGCAGATCGCGACAACCACGATCTTCATTTTCAAAGTAATCAACAATTAGCTCACCGTGGCGATACATGACTTCACGAACTTCAAAAAGTGTTGGTAAAACTTTGCTTTGTGTGCCAGAAAATGCTGCAACTAAATCAGCGAACAACCAAGGTCGGCCTAAACAGCCACGGCCAACAACCACGCCGGCACAGCCAGTTTCAGCCACCATCGCTAGGCCATCGGCACCTGACCAAATATCGCCATTGCCTAAAACCGGTACACCAGTTGGTTTTAAGTGCTCAACTAGCTGCGTAATGGCTGACCAATCAGCTTTTCCTTCATACATCTGTTGGGCCGTGCGGGCATGCAAAGCAACCCAGGCCACGCCTAAGTTGGCAGCCGATGTTGCTGCCTCTAAATAAGTTTCGTGATCGCTATCGATGCCGATGCGCATTTTTACAGTTACTGGAATTCCGAATGGTTTGGCAGCTTCAACAGCTGCGCCGACAATTGAGGTAAAGAGATTGCGCTTATACGGCAAAGCAGCCCCGCCACCTTTACGAGTTACTTTTGGAACTGGGCAACCAAAATTCATATCAATGTGATCAGCTAAATTTTCTTTACCCATCATTGTGACTGCAGCTCGCATGGTGTGCGGATCAGTTGAATAAAGTTGCACAGACCTTGGCCACTCGCCAGCACCAGGTGCGATCATGCGCAAGGTGTCTGGGCGTCGTTCTAGTAGCGCCCGAGCGGTAACCATTTCCGAAACAAATAACCCAGCCCCTTGTTCGCGACATAACATGCGAAAAGCAGAGTTGGTAATGCCGGCCATTGGTGCCAATACAACCGGCGGATCAATAAAGTGATCGCCAGTTGCTAGTGGCAGACGCAGCGGTTTTAGCAACCCAGCAGACGTGGTGCTAACCATGACTCCACCTGATCGATGCTGATTCGCTCTTGCGCCATTGTGTCGCGATCGCGAATTGTTACAGCGTTATCATCGAGAGTTTCGAAGTCAATGGTGATGCAATATGGAGTTCCGATTTCATCTTGGCGACGATAACGACGACCAATTGCACCAGCATCATCGAAATCAACGTTCCAATTCTTACGCAACGCTGTTGCCAGATCACGCGCCTTTGGAGATAAATCAGCATTACGTGAAAGCGGCAGAACAGCCACCTTCACTGGTGCAATGCGATAATCAAACTTAAGCACAGTGCGCTTTTCCATCTCGCCCTTAGCATTTGGTGCTTCGTCCTCACTAAATGCATCCATCAAGAAAGTAAGCGCGCAGCGATCAACGCCTGCCGCTGGCTCAATTACAAACGGGGTCCAACGCTCATTTTTCTCTTGATCAAAGTAAGAAAGATCTTTGCCTGAGGCTGCCGAGTGCGCTTTTAAGTCGAAATCAGTGCGGTTTGCAATGCCTTCGAGCTCGCCCCACTCGGTGCCAGCGAATTCGAATTTGTATTCGATATCTGCAGTGCGCTTCGAGTAATGCGAAAGCTTCTCTTTCGGATGATCGTAAACACGCAAACGATCTGGATTAATACCTAGATCTTTATACCAAGCTAGCCGGTAATCAATCCAGTATTGGTGCCAATCTTCGTCGGTGCCCGGGACAACAAAGAATTCCATTTCCATCTGTTCGAATTCACGAGTACGGAAAATAAAGTTTCCGGGCGTAATTTCATTACGGAAAGATTTACCAATCTGGCCAATACCAAACGGTGGCTTCTTGCGTGAGGTGGTCATAACTTGATCAAAGTTAATGAAAATACCTTGCGCAGTCTCAGGGCGTAAGTACGCTAAACCTGATTCATCTTCAACTGGTCCAAGGTAAGTCTTTAACAAACCACTGAATTGTTTTGGCGTTGTGAACTGACCTTTATTGCCACATGCTGGGCAATTAACATCGGCTAAAGATTCGGGTGCTTTCTTATGCTTTGCTTCATAAGCTTCTTCTAAATGATCGGCGCGATAACGCTTATGGCAAGAAGTACATTCGGTTAGCGGATCACTAAATGTTGCTACGTGACCAGATGCTTCCCAAACTTCGCGAGCCAAGATCACGCAAGAATCGATTCCAACGACATCTTCGCGACCCATCACCATGGACTTCCACCATTGGCGCTTAATATTATTTTTTAATTCAACTCCGAGTGGGCCGTAATCCCAAGATGCGCGCAAGCCACCATAAATTTCTGATGAAGGAAAAACGAATCCGCGGCGCTTAGCCAGACTTACGATATTTTCTAAACGATCTACGGCCATTGGGGAAAACCTCATCCGGTAAATAAGAGCCGGTGAATATGGTTTTATCCATCCGGCTGGCTGTCGGCGCAACGCAACTGTCGTTGAATTACGTAAGCCAAATTTTACTCGGTAACTGGCAGTTCGTACGCACCTGGTTCATCAATAGCTAGAGCTAAAACTGGAATTGCCTCTAACTTGGCCCGATTCGAACTAAGCGCGCGGCGATAAGAACCCACATTTTGCCAACGGGTAACGATTGTCCAGAGCCCCAGTTCATCAAGATTTTGGCCAATTTCACCATCGATATAGCCAGGGGCTGCAGCCAACGCAGCCAAAGCCACGCTTAATTGCGCCTCGAAATGGGCAGCTTGGCCCAGTGGAACTTCAAATCTGGCAATTGCGATCATGAGTTGAGCCTAGTGGGGTCAACTATGGAAATGAAAATCATTTTCATTTGTGATATGTTTTCGATATGAACTTAGCAATCGGTCTTGCCGCACTTACTGTCCTCGCTACCACCGCTGGTGGCGTCCTCGCCATTAAATCCAGAGATCGTCTGCACTTAGTGCTCGGACTATCAGCCGGATTGCTTCTCGGCCTAGTTGCTTTTGATTTGCTGCCAGAAGTTTTCGAGTTAAACACCAACACCTTCGGAAATGTGCCAGTTGTATCAGTGGCATTTGTCGCCGGCTTCCTACTTCTCCATTTTGCGGAGCAAATCTTTGGTTCACATGAACCGGCTGAATCAGATTATGGACACGAGCATGACCATTCGGTAAACATTGCCGGCACCTTAGGCGCTCTTGCCATGGGTGGCCATGTATTCCTCGACGGCGTTGCTCTTGGATTATCTTTCAAAATTTCAAATGCACTCGGAGTTGCGGTTTTCATCGCCATCTTGTCGCATGCATTTAGCGATGGTCTAAATACGGTTTCGCTATTAATCAAGAGCGGGCATTGGACTAAGCGAGCAATCATGTTGCTTGGCGTTGATGCCGTCATGCGTATTGGTGGCGCTGCGCTCGGTAGCTATATAACAATTAGCGATCCCTCACTGGGAGTGTATTTAGCTCTCTTCTCCGGTTTTGTAATTTACTTAGCTACTTCACATATCTTGCCTGAAGCGCACTCTCGTCATCCTTCTAAATTAACCATGGTTGCAACAGTTATTGGCGTAGTTGCTATGTGGTTAATTGTCGGAAATATTGGCGAGTAGATATTTATAAATGAGTCGTTCTAACCCAAGAGTTCTAAGCACCCTAGAGCGGGCTGGTGGTTTCGCCAGCGCGCAAGAGGTCTACCGCTTGATGCAGCGTGAAGGCGAAAGCATTGGTTTAACTACGGTTTATCGCTCTTTACAGAGCCTAGTAAATGACAAAATCGTTGACGTACTAAGACGTGATGATGGTGAGGCTATCTATCGTCTCTGCGGAGATGCCCACCATCATCACTTAGTCTGCAAAAACTGCGGTGATACCGTGGAAATTGAAGGTGGCGCAATCGAGAAGTGGGCCAAAGTCATGGCTGAAGAACATGGCTTTCGCGAAGTTGGTCATACCGCAGAAATATTTGGCCTCTGCAGCAAGTGCTGATCTCTAGTTTCTTAAAGGTTTCTCGCTTACGCTTCGCTACATGAGAATTAAGTCAGCGATCATTGTTCTCTCTTCCTTAATTATTTCTCTAATTCCAGCGATAGCAAATGCCCAACCAGTTAGTGCGTGCCGAATCTCAACTTCTGAAAATCAAATAGTTTCCTTAGGTTTTCCATTTAAGCCTGAACGTTTGTCATACATCGATAATCCCAAGATTCTTGTAATGCCTTACCGCCTAAAAGGTGAAACAGGTTTCGATTTTGATGTTAAAGAAAAGGAAATCTTTCTTCGTTCAAGTGAGAACATTTCTAAATTATCTAGCGAAAAGAGTAAAGTTTCGTTTGTATTTAGCTCCGTAGTTGACTTGAGTATCACGGCTAAGGAAATGGACGATATCAGTCGAAATGTAAAAGATACTTGGCAAAGAGATTACGCAAATTCCACTTGGGGTTTTGTAAAGAAAATGATTACTGACCAAGACAAACTAATTGATTACACAAACATTTCAGGTGTTGTCTTAGTAGGATCATCAAAGATAGCTTCCGCTTGGATTGCCGAAGCAATGATGATGACTAAAAATCCATTTAATCCATGGTTTGCGCAGATTGCAACTGATGAAGGGCCAATCTCAAATGCTGTTCTGATCTATAACCAACTAGGAGATATCAATAGTACGACTCTAACTCATGAAATAATGCACTTATACGGCCTCACTGATTTATATGGCTCAGCAACTAGCCCGAATCATAGTTTGATGTCTAACGGCATACTTAGTCTTCTTGGTATTGAAGAATGGGTCCTTGGTTGGCTTCCAGATGAAAATGTTCAGTGTATAAATCTCGATTCTGAGTTATCTAAGACTTCGTTGGATAACAAACTGTCAATAAAGAAATCCAATAGAAATCAATTGATAGTTATTCCTACTGGACTCAAAACAGCACTTATTGTTGAACAGGTTTACCAGGCTGGCAAAAATCATCTTTTGTTCTATAGCCTAGATAATGATGCAAGGCCGGCCATTACAACTTTTCGTGATGATTACACTTTCGAATTTTTCATAGATGTGAGCACCACATCAAGTACTTCAAAAATTCTGACCGGAAAGACTTTCAACTTATTGGTTGAGAATAATGATGGAAAAGATATATCGTTTAGATTGATTCCACCTTCGTTGATGAACACTGATGAAGCAAAAAAATTGATTAGTACTGCAGAAGTTAATCGACAAAATGCAGAACTTAAAGTAAAAGAAGAAGCTGCGGCTAAAGCTGCTGCGGAATTGAAGATCAAGCTAGAAGCTGAAGCGAAGGCTGCTGCGGAATTGAAAACAAAGCAGGAAGCAGAGGCCAAGGCCGCGGCGGATAAAGCTGCAGAATTGAAAGTAAAGCAGGATGCAGAAGCCAAAGCTGCGGCAGACTTAAAAGCGAAGCTGGAAGCCGAGGCAAAGTTAGCCGCAGATAAAATTGCTGCAGATTTGAAAGAAAAGCAGGATGCAGAAGCCAAAGCTGCGGCTGATAAGGCAGCTGCTGCAAGCAAGAAAACCACGATAACTTGCGTGAAAGGTAACTTAACCAAGAAGGTTACAGCTGTTAAACCAGTCTGCCCTAAGGGTTACAAGAAGAAGTAAGGAACTACGCTTTTCCGAATCTGCGATCTCTAGTTGAGTATTCCTCAATAGCTCGCCACAAAACCTTGCGATCTACATCTGGCCACAACACATCTAGGAAAACGAATTCGGCATAGACCGATTGCCAAGGCAAAAAATTGCTGGTTCGTTGCTCCCCCGATGACCGCAAGAACAAGTCCACATCGCTCATCTTGGGTTGGTTTAGATATTTAGCAAAAGTTTTCTCAGTAATAGCATCAGCCTTTATTTTTCCACGTTTCACATCGCGAGCAAGTTCTGTGGCGGCATCAACGATCTCAGATCGACCACCGTAGTTAACGCACATATTTAAGGTTAGCGTTTTATTCTTGGCAGTTAACTCTTGAGCTTCTTCTAACTCGTTGATGACGCTCTGCCAAAGTCGCTTTGGCCGACCCACCCAACGAATGCGAACACCCATTTCATTCATTTGATCACGACGACGACGAATAACATCGCGGTTAAAACCCATTAAGAATTTCACTTCTTCAGGTGAACGACGCCAGTTCTCAGTACTAAAGGCATATGCGCTGATCTCTTTAACGCCATATTCAATAGCACCTTCAACCACATCAAATAACGCTGCTTCGCCAGCTTCGTGGCCAGCTGTGCGCGGCAAACCACGTTTTTTAGCCCAGCGGCCGTTGCCATCCATCACGATAGCTACGTGATTAGGAATTTGGATCTTGCTCATACTCGCTCCACCATCGGCATGCTACGTAAGCCACGTTCTAAATGCCAGTGTAGATAGGCCGTGATCAAGCCATTTGCTTCGCGACGATTTCGAACTTCACTTGCACTCGCGCTTTCCCAATCACCTGAAAGTAAGTCGCCCATAAGTTTTAGTGTTTCAACTGCCGGGGTCGCAGATGCTGATGGCCGGCAATCTAAACAAACTGATCCGCCACCAACTAATGAGAAATAGCGATGCGGGCCTTCTTTTTCGCAACGCGAACAATTAGTCATTGAAGGTGCGTATCCCCCAATGGCAAGGGATCGCAATAGAAATGCATCGAGAATTAGGGAAGAGTCATAACGCTTTTCGGCCAAAACTTTTAGCGCACCGACAACTAAGTTGAACTCTTGTAGAGCTGGTTCTCGCTCTTGTGGCGTGAAGCGCTCAGTGGTTTCTAAAATCGCAGAAGCAATAGTCCAGCGTTGATAATCATTTGCTAACTCTTCACCATAGTTTGCAATAGCTTCAACCTGAGTAACGGTGTCAAAAGTCTTGCCAATGTGTAACTGAATGTCGACGTGGCTGCCGGGTTCAAGACGTGCGCCGAATTTAGACATCGTGCGACGAACCCCTTTTGCCACACCGCGAACGCGACCATGTTCGCGAGTTAACATGGTGATGATGCGATCGGCTTCACCCAATTTCTGGGTGCGCAGAATTAACGCTTCATCACGGTAGAGGCTCACTGGCCTAGTGTAGGTAAAAGAAGTAACTGGCTCCGTTAGCGAATTGCGCGATTGATCGCCGAAACCACGGCTTTTAGTGAGGC